>JAJDDV010000203.1 GCA_029260135.1 Phycisphaerae bacterium
CCCCGGAGACCGCGTGGGCACAAGCCTTGGTAGCCATAGGTCAAACCGACGATGCCAAAGCCATCGCGCTGCTCGAAGATCGCGTCAGCGTTTCGCCTGAAGATCGCCGCGCCTGGTACCTCTTGGCTTGGTCGCAGTGGCGCGGCGGCGCGGCCGTGGCCGCGCAGCGGACGTTCGCCCGCGTGGAGCAGATGGGCGAACCGCAAGCCGCCGACACCTGGTTCTTCCGCGGACTCGCCAAACATTACGACGATCCCGTCGCCGCGATCGAGGCATACCGTAACGCTCAGGCGTTTCGCGCGCAGGAGCAGGCCTTCTATCCGCAAGCCGTGCTCCACCTCGCGCGCGCGCGGAATCAGCAACTCTACGCAACACGAAGTCTTGCCCCGTTCCCGGAAGCCGCGGACAGCCTGAGGCAGCTCGTCAGCCACGAGTCCTACGGTGCCTTTCCCTACTACCTCCTCTCGATCACTCATCGCCTGGCGGCCGAGGTCTATCGCGGCAGCCAGGGCACAAGAGACGGGTCCCTCGTCCAACAGAACTTTACCGATTCACTCAAATGGGCGAGAGAAGGTCAACGGCTCGAGCCCGCCAACGATCGTCCGGTCACGGCAGAGGCCGAGTGCCTCGAGAGCATGGGAGACTACGCCGCCGCGGTGGACGCGCGAACGCGCGCGCTAGCCCTCGCATCACACGACCGCGCAAAGTGGGAAAGCTACCACTACCGGTGGCGCCTGCACTACTGGCTCGGTGATCATTCCGCCGCCCTGGAAGACCTCCGCGTTTGCCAGGGGCTTGATCCGGCTAGTCGTGCCTACGGATCGCTCTACCCCGCACTCGTGTCGGCTCAGCAGGGCGAACTCGATGCGGCACGAACGCGCTTTCGCTCGTTGGCTCAAGACCCGGACGCAGACGTGCAAGATCTTATCTTGGCCGCTTCCGGTCTTCGCATACTCGGTGCGGCGGAAGAGGCGGAGGGGCTCCTGGCCGGCGCCGACGAGACCCCGGATCTCGCCGCCGGTCTCGTTCCTCCGCAGACTTCGGAGTGGGTCGAAGCCTTGCTGGGCTTCTGCCGCGGTCAGCGAGAATTCGCCGAGCTCGAAACGCTGGCCGCTCAGGCCTCGTCACCGTGGCGACTTTGGGGAGAGGCCCATTTTCATGCCGCAGCCATCGCGCTCGCCTGCGGCGATCGAGACAAGGCGTACCAAGGCTTCCGTGCGGCAGAGCGGTCCTTCGACAGCGAAATGCGATACGCCTATCACGGCAAGCTCATTCGGGTACAGATGGACACAAACGCGGACTGGCCGCCGTGGATTCCACCACAGCAGGCGACTGAGTCCGGCGGAAGAGTGAAGGAACCGGCAACGACCGGAAGAAAGTAATCGGGGGATGTAAGCCATGCGACGCACGAAAGACGATACCGTAAGACACTTCAGCAAAACGCTGGTTCTGATCGGCCTGGGTGTAATGTTCGCCGGAGAGGCCGGCCGGGCCGATCCGCCGCTCGACCCGCTACCGGCGCCGCACTTTTCGCTCGACCTTTCCTCGCCAGCCGTGGTTGGTGGCAACGTCTCGGCATCCGACCTGCTCGGGCTGGGCTATCCGGCCCCGGCGACGACGCTGGATGGTCTGACGCTCGGATTGCTGGCCTCTACCGATGACATCAACGCGCTTTCCGGGTCGAACGCGTCCATTCTCGCGACGCAGGAATTCGCGATCCTCTTTTCCGTGGATCGGCTCAGCGTGGGTGCCGCATCCCCCTTGCCGGAGATGGTCTCACAGGACGTTCCTTACAACGCCCTCGATCAGGCCTCTCGCGGGCACGCCGCCGGTGACCAGTTCTACTCGACGGATACGTTCACTCCGATCGGGCCGGTCACGTCGCCGGGCAACGAGAAATCGCGCAACAACGTACTGGTACGAAACAACTTCGACGAAGGCGGTACGGACTTTGCTTCGTATCCGGTGGTTCACGCCGACAGCGTCGTAGCAAACGGCACTGTACAGGATCGCGTGAATGCCACGGCCATGTTGGCGCGAAACGGACAAACGGGTCAAGTGACCACCGCCTACTTCTCGCTGACGGCGGGCTCTCTCTCATTGGCGCCGCTCTCGGCGGGGATACCGCCCAGTGGCGCGAACATCTTTCATTACGTTTCGGCACCTCCTCCGCTGGAAGGCGCTTGCTGTAGGGGAGATGGATCGTGCACCATCACGAGTGATGCCGCCTGCTGGAACCAGGGCGGTGCCTGGTTCGGACCTGGTTCAACCTGCGCGGAGTGCAACGCAGCGTCTCCCGACGGCGCGTGCTGTTTCGGCGACGGCTCCTGTCAGCTCCTGGATGACGTGAACTGTTTTGGCAGTGGCGGGATCTGGCTCGGTCCCGGCACCACGTGCGAGATGTGCGGACCCGCATCCTCGACCGGTGCCTGCTGCTACGGCGATGGAACCTGCGTTGTCCAGAACGACGTGGACTGCTTCAGCACCGGAGGCTTCTGGATCGGACCCGGAAGTACCTGCGACGCGTGCGGCGGACCGCCTTTCGTCGGTGCCTGTTGCCTCGATGACGGAACGTGCATGGAAGTCTCGGATATGCTCTGTTTCGCCAACAACGGGTGGTGGATCGGCCCGTTCTCTACGTGCGACTTGTGCGGTCAGTCAGCCCCGAACGGCGCGTGCTGTCAGATGGATGGCACCTGTTCACAAACCACCGACGTACAGTGCCTCGATGCCGGGGGGGCGTGGCTCGGTCCGATGACCGACTGTGGGCTATGCGGATTCCCGCCGCCCGGTGCGTGCTGTTTTCAAGACGATACCTGCCAATCGACCGACCTCATCGACTGCTTCAACCAAGGGGGCTTTTGGCTTGGTCCTGACGCGCCATGTACCCTCTGCCAAGGTCCCGGGTTTGTCCCCGGCGCCTGCTGTTTCACCGACGGAAGTTGCGTGGATGCGGTTGGCCAAGACTGCAGCTTTTGGGAAGGGCAACACTTTCCCGGAATTCCATGCGCCGGCGACGTCTCGGGCAACGGCATCGACGATACCTGCGACGCCGGATCCATATCGGCGGGTATCGGTCTCTATGCCGCGTTCTTCGAACTCGGCCTCGACCCCGCCGACGACATCGACGCAATGATCGTCTTCGACGGAGATGGCAACGGCTCTTTCGACGCATCGGATCGCGTGCTGTTGTCACTGGGTCCAGGGTCACCGTCCCTCGCGACGATACCCGGTGCCGGCGCATCCGCGGCGGCGGACATCTTTCTCGTCGAGTTCGGCCAACCGATCGCACTCTACGCCTCCGCTGCCGATCTCGGCCTCGGGCATGCGCTCGACAACATCGACGCCCTCGACTTTGACCTTCAAGCTGGCGAGATGGCGGGAGACGTGGCACGACTCGCCCCGCAGGGCTCGAACGCCGCGCAGCACGGCATTCGTGCAAAGCGCATCGTACCCATCCCCGCGGCATCTGAATGGGGTCTGCTGGTCTTCTCTCTGCTCCTGCTCTCCGCCGGGAGCGTGATCGCCCGTCGGCCAGGACAACGGGCGGACCAGCGGAACCAGGCGTGAACCGCGCGCAGGGCTCGCATCGCGTCTGATCGGGGAGTAAACGACCTACATGGCGTGATCATGGGGTCGAGAAAAACGGCCAGGCGGCGGGACAGCCGACACGCGGAGAGGGTCCAAGCGTATCAACCATCGACCTGCCGCCTGACACATTCAAAGTCTACACGGTCCTCGGCGGTCACGAGACGCGGTCGCGACGAAGCCACGGCGAAGACACCGAGCAGCAAACCACACGCAAGAACAGACCCTGTGTGAGTCACCGCGTTCGGACATCGCCAGACCCATCACTCTCCGCGGTGCCATTCATTGAGGCTCCAGTCATAGTCGAGCCATTGGATCTTCGGCTTTTTCGCCGACGCCGGCGTTTGGGATAGCGCCGGCGAATACCGTTCCGCATAGGAGATCAACGACCCCGCCACCTTCTCGAAGTCGCCGCCATACCATTGGTAGAGCCTCGTCAGATAAACGATGTTGTTACTGCGGTCGAAGCGAAACCACCGGGAATTGCGGTGCGCGTAGCGCGTTTGATCCTCCAGCTGTTCGTCGATTCGGGCGGGATCATACGCCTCGTTTCGAAGCTTGGGACAACCGACGGCCGCACAAACCAGTGCGAAGTGAATTCGCGGGTCACCGAACACGGGTCGAATCTTCTTGTGTTCGATGTCGTCAAGACTGTATGTCTCCGATCCGATTCGCCATCGCTGATGTCTCCAGCGCTTGCGTTTTGGAATGTCCTTGATGCTCTCGATCGGATAATAGTCGAGAATGAGCCGGAGCGTGAAGGCATTATAGGCGTTGATCATCAGCGCCAGTTTCTCAGCCCGGCCAAGTTCTGCGAGCGAGACGCGGCCGAGGGACGCCACGTAACGGTCGAACGTCTCTGAGTCCTTCGAGAACCCTCGATAGTCCACGCGACCGCGGTCGTCGACGTACTTCTTGAGAATGGCGTCGAACGCCGAGTGATCGAAGGCGGGCGCGGTCGAGTCAGTCTCCCGGCCCGATGCGGTGTTCACCAAAGACAAGGCGACCCCCACGCCGAACGCCGCAACAAGACGTCTCGACGTCACCCCTGAACTCAACCTGCGCGGTGTTACGCCTCGTGTTCTCGCGCACATGATCGGCGTTCGCTGAAGTTCACACGTAGTCATGAGGTTGCACATGTCGGGCACCGCAAGGGTCCTGCAGGCGACGTTTATGTTAACGGAGGCGAGGCGATAGCCAAGCGTCTTCGCCCTCACAACCATCGGCGACGCCAGGAAATTCCCAGCACATCTTTTGACACCGAAACCTCCAATCGCAGGGGAAACGCGCCTACAATGATGATGATGACATCGAGCCGACGCGACTTTCCTTCGATCAGCGTGATCATCCCAACCCTTAACGAGGCGTCCTCCGTGGGGCATTGCATTGCTTCGGTGACCTCCGCCGACGTTCGCGAGATCATCGTTGTCGACGGCAGTAGCTCGGACGAAACCGCCACCGTAGCAGCCGACCACGGCGCGACGGTTATCGGTGCACCGTCGGGGCGCGCGCGCCAGATGAACGCGGGCGCTTTGCTGGCTCTTGGGGATGTACTTCTCTTTCTGCACGCGGATTGCACGTTGACGCCTCAGACCCTCCCGCGACTACGGCGGATGATGGCCGCCGGTCGACACCGCGTCGGATACTGCCGTCTGAGAATCGACGGTCGACACCTGGGCTACCGGCTGATTGAACTCGGCTCGAATCTCCGGGCTCGATGGCTGAAACGCCCATACGGGGACCAGGCGATGTTCTTTCGTCGTTCGACCTTCGAGGCCATTGGCGGATTCCCAGACGTTCCGATCATGGAGGATCTCTACATCGCTCGGGCGGCGCGAAGGTATGGCCCGTTTCTGACGCCGCCGGGCGCGGTGATCAGCAGCGCCCATCGTTGGGAGCAGGACGGTTTGGTTCGTCGAACGCTGAGGAACTGGTCCGTTGCACTCGGTGAGTGGCGTGGGCATTCGCTCTTCGATCTCCGCCGCCGATACGAACAGACCGAACAGACTCCGCGAACGTACCGACGTACCCCTCGCCACGGCTCCTGAAGAGTTGCACGCCGGCGAACTTGAAACCGCGAGCCATGCACCTATGATCGCTTGGTGATGAGCAGACATCGACCATCCGGATGGACGGCTGCGCTGGGGCTTGGACTATTCTCCGTGTTCGGCGCGGCAGCGCTCCCCTGTCTGGCGCTCCAAGACCAAGTGAGCGAAGGTGGGGAGTTGCGGGTGAACGCGACGAGGGGCGCCTCGGCGACATCGTCGCTGTCGCGCAGGCTCGATGCTCTTCTCACGGCGCTCCCACATCGCCGGACGCTAGAGAGTGCCTGTGTCATCGATCTCGTGTCGGGCGACGTGGTGCACGACCGCCATGGCGATCGTTCCCTCGTGCCCGCCAGCGTGATGAAGGTCTTTGTCATGGCCGCGTCGCTCGTGCAACTCGGCCCCGAGTTTGCCTTTGACACCGTGCTCGCTCTTGACGGCTCAGACCTCGTCGTGATCGGTGGAGGCGATCCGGGCTTTGGTGACGAGCGGTTGTGCAATGCGCGAGGCGAATCCCCGACCGCGGGCTTGCAGCGCTGGGCGGATCTTCTGCTGCATCGCGAGATGTTGGACGTGCAGGGCGATCTCGTCATCGATGAATCGATCTTCGACGATCAGTGGGTTCACCCTTCGTGGGAGGAAAGTGATCTGGACAACTGGTATGCGGCGCCGGTCGGCGGATTGAACATCAATGACAATTGCGTCGACATCACGCTGATTCCTTCCGACAACGCCGGCTTGACCGTCTCCGTTCAACCGCCGAACAACCTGGCGGTGATCGTCAACAAATGTCGTGCCGGTGACGG
This sequence comes from Phycisphaerae bacterium, assembly GCA_029260135.1. Classification (GTDB taxonomy): domain Bacteria; phylum Planctomycetota; class Phycisphaerae; order UBA1845; family UBA1845; genus OFTM174. The sequence goes on from JAJDDV010000203.1 coordinate 6,440, forward strand.
CAAAGCCCTCCTGCATCACCCGCACGATTCCTTCGAGTATCGGCTGAGCGGTCGGTGCAACAAACGCTGGTCCTTCGGGTCGGTCTCGTTTCCCGACCCCGGCTTGCTCTTCGCTGATTCGCTTCGGACCGTGCTCAGCAGGAACGGAATCCACATCGGTGGGAATATCGTTCGCCGCCGCGTCCGACAGGCGCCTGGCCTACCGAATGCGGCGGGCTCACTCCCACCGAGGCTGACGGTGCTCGCCTCGCACTCGACGCGATTGACCGATTGCCTGCGCCGTGTCGGCAAGAACAGCCAGAACTTCTTCGCCGAGTGCGTGTTGAAGCGTATGGGGTACGAGTGGAGTAGGCGACGCGGTTCAGCCCCCATGATAGGAAGCTGGACCAATGGTGCAGGTGCGGTCACGGAGATGCTTCTATCGATGGGTATCGACCACGCGGGCTTTCGGATGGCTGACGGTTCCGGGCTCAGTCGCGACAACCAGTGTACGGCGAAGCAGCTCGCTTCGGTTCTCGCGATGATGAGCCGGCACCGTTCCGCGCCCGTTCTTCTGGATAGTCTCTCCGTGGCGGGTGTCGACGGCTCGTTGCGAAAGCGACTCAAGGATGTGCCCGGTCGCGTCGTAGCCAAGACGGGTACGATGCGCGGGGTGCGGACATTGGCTGGCTATGTGCTCGGTGGCGGTGAGCCTCGCTACGCGTTCGCCATCCTCTTCAACAACTATCCGGGACCCTCCACACCCTACCGCAAGATCCAGGATTCCTTCTGCCGAGTGCTGATCGACGCCGGCGGTCGAGCCCGCCAAGACCGGTAAACGCACGTCATGCTGCCGAGCGGTGCGGTTGTCCTGTAACCTGCATCCTGTTACAATGTGCGTGCGCATTGGGCATGTCCAGCGGATACGGGAGGTTCGAGAGAATGGAAGCACCACAAGCTTTCCGCGGCAGCCGCTCTACGTTCCGTCAATGTCTGCTCGCGTCGTTCCTGCTGATCCTTTCGAACGTGGCTCTCGACGGCACAGAGCGCGCATTGGCGCGCGGCGATAAAGATCGCGAATCGTCCGGCGCCTCGCGGTCGATGCGAGCAGGTGACGGGTCCGTCTCCTCCAATGCGACGCTAGGTGGGCTCCGCAGCAGGATCGATCGTGGTCGTCGATGGCGAGGGGGCGTTCCCATCGCGCCCTCCGTTGTGGTTGACTATCGCGTCGATGGGCCGCCGGTCATCGAGCTTCATCACGCTCGGATCCCGTCTCAGGGAATCGCGCTGAGCCGGGGGGCGATAGGACCTTCGGCGAGCGCGACCGCTTGCTTCTTTGACGTCGAGTGTGACGACTGCGATCCGTGTACGGTGGACGTCTGCGCGTCTGCCACGTGCACGGGGGGGGATCATCCGGGAGCACCCTGCATGACGGACCTGGAGTGCGCCGTCGGTGGCACTTGCACTGTGCTGACCGGGCCGGCGTGCATGCACACACCGGTGCCGGAAGGTGCGCCGTCACTTGGTTGCGACGACGGAGAAATGTGCAACGGGCAGGAGTTCTGCGTGTCGGGTGGCTGCACCGACGGAACCGATGACCTCTGTACTCCCTTCCCCGGGCATGTGTGCGAATCGACAAGCGGCGTTTGTGTTCTGCTTTGTGCGGCCGACGCCGACTGTGAGGACGGAGAGCAATGCAACGGCACGGAAACGTGCGAGCTGGCGACCGGGCGATGTCACTCGGATGGCCGTAACCCTTGCGGTGCGGGAGCGAGTTGCCGGGAACCTCCATCCGGTCAGGGGCAAGTCACGTGCGGCCAGGGTCGCTGCTGTGACGAATTCGGCATCTGCCAACGCCTGACACGTGATCAGTGCGCGAGCGGAAAATGGTCGGCGGTCGGATTGTCGACGGCGGATTGCAGCGACACACCTTGTCCGATCTACAGCAGCGGGCTCGCGCCGGAGGGCACGTTCGTCGCGTCGATCGGACCTGTTTCAGCTTCGCCGTGCGATCCACTTCGCGTGGGAGACGACTACCAAGTCGAAGTGGGGGCAGGACCGCAGCCCGACTTCGTCGAGGTTTATGCGGTACGGTTCGCCGCCGGTGCGGCCGGCGATGCGGTTCGATTCTCGGTGGAGTTCTACGATATCAACGGCGTCTTCGTCGAGGACGTCTTCTTCCCCGACAACCTGAGCGGTGGTTTCGCGATTCGCACGCTTGAGTTTCAACCGCCCCTGACCATTCCCGCAGCAGGGCGTATCGCGTTCACCACGGCGGCCAACTTCAATCCTGATGCCGAAATCACGCTTCTCACAACGGATATGGCTGACGTCGGCGCGAACGACGCAACAAACCTGTTTGTGAACGGTGCAGATGCGGCGGGTTTCTTGGAGGCTTGCGTCGGTGGTGCGCGCGAGGGCCAGTGGTGTTCGCCGTTCGGCAATCCACTGCTCAGCGCGCAGGCGTGTGTTGATGGCGGCGGGAACTGCGTCGCCCAACCCAACCTACTCGTCTTTGAGATTCTCGGCGAGGCCGGTAGCTCTCCGGAGGGAGCGTGCTGCAGCGCAGCGGACGGCTCTTGCCGCGTCGAGCTACCCTGGATCTGCGACAACGTCGGCGATGTGTTTCAGGGCGAGGGTAGTTTCTGCAAAAGCTGCAGCAACGACTTCCTCGTGGGATGCGCTACCGTCGCCGACTGTCCGGCCAAGGCCTGCGTCGGTGGGAACCTCGACGGGCAGCGGTGCAACTCCGATCTCGATTGTCCGGGCGGTACGTGCACCGGTACACCGATCTGCAACCCGGTCCCTCCTGCTTGTTCCGTTTCAGGGTGTTGCGATCCGGGAAGCGGATCCTGCTTTCCCGTGCAGACCATCTGCCTGAATTCGGTGGATCCGTTCTACCCCTCACCCTGTTCGACCGATGCCGATTGCCTTCCCGGCGAGGGGCCCTGCCGAAACCAATATGGCCTGACCACCTGCCCCCCCGGAACGCAGTCGCTCGGATTCGGCAGTTCCTGCGAGCCGAACTGCTGTGGTCAGCCGGTGCTCTCCGGCGGCGACAATTGCACCGTCACGCCGGTCGTGTCGATCAACGTGCCGCCCGTCGGTGCCGCCCCCGTGACCATCACCCTCAGCGGTTCGAATGGGGGGGCGACGTTTGATGAATTCCTCCGCAAAGTGTGTCAGGGTGGTGTCACAGATGGCGCGTTCTGCTCGACGGATGTAGACTGTGTAGGCGGAACTTGTACAGGGAGTCTTTGCGGGTTGAGCCTCTTTGACCCGGCGGGGGACCGGAAGGACCCCGGCTGGTTGGAGGGCTTCGAGCTGGATGCCTGCGCCGACGTGCGTGTGGATCTTTGTTGCAGTGAGCCTGTACTGCAGCCGGCGTGGGCGATGCTGATCGATGGGTGTCCGTGCGGCGATTTGATCGCGGCGCGTGGGGTGGAACCGGGAATCGGACTGGGACGTGGGGCGGTCGGTTCGGCGCGAGGTGGGCCTTTCTGCAACGACGACAACGTCTGGTTGACGTTCGGGCCGTTACCTGCGGGGCGCTACTTCTATCCGATCTTCTCTGCGCCTGGGTCGACGTTCAGCGCACCGCCGGGGGGCAACTACCAGGTTCATATCACCGCGGGCGCGTGCGGGGAGGCGGCGTGCTGTTACACGGCTTGTGTCGGTGGGAGCACGCCGGATCAGCCCTGCCGGACGAACAGCGAGTGCCTCGATGGTGGCACTTGTAGTTCGTTGTGCTCGGTCTTGACGGAGCCGGAATGCGACGCGCGGGAAGGATTCTGGCTGATCGCGGAGAATCGGCCTCCGGGAAGTGACACGATCGGAAGCTGCAGCTCTTCAACTTGTGCGATCGGGTCGTGCTGCTTTGGGCCGGGCAGTTGTGAGGATGTGGCGGTTTCCGGGACGCCGTGCGATCCGATCCTCCCTGAGACGTGCATGGATCATGCGCTCTGCTCGGGGATGGGCGGCGGGTACGTTGGTGGATCGGGATGTGACTATCCGGTGGATGCGTGCCCGGTCTGCACGGCGGAGAGTGCCACGGGGTGTCAGTTTCCGGATGTGGCGTTCGCCTACGATGTCGATCAGACAGGCTTCATGGCGAACCAGCGCGTGGCGGACGATTTCATCGCGGTGGGCAGTGAGATCCGCCAGTTTTGCTGGTGGCCTTATATGTTTCATCCGCTTACGGGAATGGAGTGTGACGCGCCGCTACCGGATCAGTGGGAACTTCGCTTCTACAAGGACGACGGTGGATTGCCGGGTGGACTGCTCTCGGCGTCGCCCGGTCCGGTGTCGATTTCGGCGAGTGTGAAGCTGGTGGGTCAGCCGTTTCGCTATCAATACTCGGTGGTGCTGGAGACGCCCGTTCCGGTCGAGTCGGGCAAGCGGTATTGGGTCGAGATGACGGCGCGGGGTGATCCGGATACCTGCGTGGTGAACGTGGCGGGGAGCAGCGAAGGGAACAAGTGGTCGCTTTACGACATCGACGGTGCGACGTGGACGCAGGGCGACCGGAACCGGTTCGTCGGCGACATTGCGTTTTGTATCGACACGGGCGGGGCGGGGATGGAGATTCCGGAGGTGCAGACGGGGGCCTGCTGTGACTGCGGTGGTCAGTGCGCTGACGGTCTCACTTCCGAGGCGTGTCTGGGCGCGTTGACGCTCGACGGCGATCCGGTGGGGGACACGATCGGTCGCTGGTGGGTCGGGCAGGCGGGTGCGGACGTCGACTGGGAAGCGGGTCGGCCGGCGGGCGATGATTGTTCGTCAGCGGTCGAGGTCTTTGACGGTACGACGACGGTCTACGGTCACTGCGCAACGACGGACGGTCGCACGAGCCTCAACTGCGACGCGGGGAATACGATCAGCTCGATCGAGAACGACATCTGGTATACGTATCAAACGACCTGTACGGGGGCGCTTTCCTTCGACCTGTGCGCCGATACGGATTTCGATGCTGTTTTGGCTGTGTTTGCGGATGGGACGTCGTTCTGTTCGTCGACGTGTCCACCGCCGGAAGAGACGCTTGTCAACGGGGCGTGCAATGACCTCGGGTGTAACACGATTCGAGGCGGTGGGCGGATCGATACGTACACGCTTCCGGATCGGTGCTACAAGATTCGTGTGGCGTCGGACAATCCCGGTCAGACGGGAGAGGGGTTGCTGGAAGTCCTTTGCCTGCCGGAAGCGTGCCTGCCGTCCGACCCACCCGAGCCGGAGCGGATTGCGAACACGGTTGGGACGATGGTCGTCAGCGCGAAGAGCCGTTTCCTCTCGTTTCGTGCGGGGGCGGCCGGCAGAAGACAGGCGGTTCGTGTCACATTTCAATCACTTCCGGCGCCGTTTCATGTCTGGAATGATCTGACGCTTTGGGTGGGTCCGCCCGAGGACGTCAGCGAGATCAGCGGAGTGGGGTTCGGGGATCCGATCGGGGACGCGGCGAGGTTGCGCGTGGCTACGCTGCAGTGTGATCCCCATTACACGGACTGGCATGGCGAGGGGATGGTCCACGTGTTCCATGAAGGGATCGTGCCCGGGACGCTGGCGGCGGGTGGTGGTGTGATCGAGACCCCGGCGGTGTATGTCGTGCAAGTGGTGGACGAAACGTGCAATGCCGCTTTTGAGGGGAGTTTCTCGCCGGTGTGGGAGATCCGGACCGGGGCGTGGGCGGATGTCGGCGGTCCATTCGATTCGTCGACACAGCGGCCGTCCGCGCCGGACCTTCGGGTGACGGTGCCGGTGGATCTGATCGGGCTGATCGACAAGTTCGCCAACTTCCCGACGGCGCCGAGCAAGCCCCGCGCGGATCTGGAAGGGGCGGTGGTCGACGGGGTGATTCGCATCACGGATGTGACGTTGGCGGTCGATGCGTTTCGGGGTGCATCGTATCCGTTCACGCCGGGTGCGCTGCCTTGTCCGTAACGACGAGGTTCGAACTCTATCGCGGAGATCGCAGAGGGGGAGGAGAGAGGGAGAGAGCGCAACGTCCGTTGGGGTCGGCGTGCACTTGGTCATGCCGCCCGTCGTCAGATCTCAATGCACTGCTCACAGAACAGTGGCCCGCGGCCCGCTCCGTGACCGTCGCGGCTCTGTTTGTGCGCGTCAGAGGTAGGGCTGGATCTGGAGATCCATGACGACTTCGTCGTGGATGGGGATTCCGCGGTAGCCGACCTCGGGAATCTGGGGTTTGACCTTGCGGGCTTCGTCGACGACGCCGAGGTTGATGGCGACCATGCGGAAACCGAGCCGCTGGTAGAATCCGATGACGCGGAGGTTGTCGTTGGTGGTGGTGAGCCAGATGCGGTGGCACTTGCGGCGCCTGGCTTCCTCGATGGCATCGAGCATGAGGGAGGAGCCGATGCCCTGCCCTTCGAGGACGCTGTTGAGCGTCAGGATTTCCAGGCCTTCGTCGTCGATCCTGTAGGTGAGAAGTCCTGCGATTTCGTCGTCGCGTCGTTCGAGGATGCCTTCCTCTTCGTGGGGATGGAAGACGCGGCCACGGCTCATGACGACGCGGCTTCGCCAGTGTCGCTCGATGAATTGGGCGACGGCTTCGCGATCGGCATCTTGGACTTGGCTCCGGGTCATGGGTCTAGTCTAGGGGTTTCGGCCGCCGGGAGCCAGCGAGGCGGATGGAGCTGGCGCGTCTGAGGCGTTGTTGTCGCGGTCCGGCGTGTGGCCTATAGTGGCATGTCGAGGTGAATCGGGGCTGGGAGGATCAGAGAACGTGGATAACGGACAGCTGGATATCGTTTTTACGGCGCCGCACCCGGACGATCTCGAGATCGGGATGGGCGGAACGATCGCGAAGATGGTGAAGCTCGGGTATCGGGTGGGGATGGTTCACATGACAAACGGTGAGCCGACGCCGCGTGGGGACGTCGAGACGCGGATGGGGGAGATGAAGGCGGCGGCGGAGATTCTCGGGGCTCAGGTCTGTGAAATGTTGGATCTGCCGAACCGGGTGTTGATGGATGGGCCTGAGGCGCGGTATGCGTTGGCGACGGCGCTTCGGCGGTATCGGCCTAAGATTCTGGTGGGGATGGCGGGTCGTACGCCGGGTGCCTCGCCGGATCACTATCAGGCGCAGTTGATTACTGAAGCGTCTCGGTTTTATTCACAGCTCACGAAGTGGAACGACCGGTTCGATGGTACCGAGCCTTGGCGCGTGGATCATCTGGTGTATCGGCCGGTACGGATCGCGGCGGAGATTGCGCATTGGCATTGTCAGTTCGTCGTCGACATCAGCGAGACGTTGGAGCAGAAGATCGAGGCGATCCGTTGCTACCGGTCGCAGTTCGATGGGGCGCGGTTCGCGGGGTTGGAGCACTACGTTCGGTCCGGAGCGGGGATGGAGGGGGCGTCGATCGGCGTTCGTTACGGGGAGATGTATGCTCTTCCGCGTCCTCTTGGCGTTGCGGATATGGTGTCGTTGCTGGGTGACTGGCAGATTCCGCCGCCGTTCGGGGATACGGCGAGTAGCCTGGTGCGTTAAAACGCCTATCGGGTTGCGGCGGCGTCGTTCGATAGGTGGATAGACGTTTCGGCTGGTGGACGCTGGGCGTGCATGGCGCTACGGCGTTGCACGGACGTAAAGGAGTATGTCGTGGAAGTGACCGTGGACGGAGTTCTGATCGATGAGGCCTTTCTGGAAGAGGATGCCACGGTTGAGACGGCGCTGAAGCACGTGCAGTCCGAGCTATGTGACGAGGGTCGGATGGTGGTGGGTGTTCAGTGCAACGGGGACAACATTGCGCCGGATGCGATGGCGGACACGCTGTGCAAGCCGGCCGCGTCGTTCGAGCGGATCGAGGTGTTCACGGATACGAGGGGGGCGCTGGTGACTCGCGCGATGAAGGAGGCGTCGAGCTGCCTGACGGAGACGGAGGAAGCGTGTCAACGTGTGGCCGTACTGTTGACGGAGGGGCAGACGGTCGACGCGGCGGAGACGCTCGGCGATTGCCTTCGGGTGTGGCAGCAGGTCCATGAGGCCGTGGCGAAGTCGATGGAGATGCTGGAGCTCGACCCGGATCAGACGATGCTCGGCGAGTCAAATCTCACCACGGTGATCGGCGCGCCCAAGGAGGTTCTCCTTCAGATACGCGGTGCGCTTCAGTCGCAGGACTTCGTGCTCCTTGCCGACATTCTCGAGTACGAGTTCAGTGAAGTGACAAAGCGTTGGCACTCTGTTGTCGAGCTGATCCACAGCAGGGCGGAGGTGTAGGTCGACAGGGGGATGAGTTGCGTCCGAGGTTTCGTCTTCCAGATTTGGTGCAGTCCTGGTTCAAATGTCGCGGTCCTCCCACGGGGGCCGGAAGATCGCGCGGGCAGAGGCCCGCGGCTCAGCGCGTCGCGCGAACCAAGTTCCTCCTCTGCAGCGCTACGAGATCGGCGAAACCGCTCCGGTGTCGAGTTTGTCGGCGCTGCGTTCTTTTCGAACGATCCGTCGTGCCTGTCTACCTATACTTTCCGCGATACTGATCGGCCGGGTATTTCACGGCGTTGTGCTCCATCTTGTTCTGGAGTGCCGCTGAGAGGTCGATGCCCATCGTGCTGGCGAAGGAGAGGACGTAGGCGGTGATGTCGGCGAGTTCCTGGCGGATCTGCTCCATCGTGTTGGGGTCGTCCCGCACGGCGTCGAGCTGATCGGTGCGTAGCCACTGGAAATGCTCCATGAGCTCCGCGGCTTCGATGGCGATGGAGGCGGAGAGGTTCTTGGGATCGTGGAAAGGCTCCCACTTGCGCTCGGCGACAAAGTCGTCGACGAGTGTGATGAGCTGTGCAACGGTCGTTGTCTTGTCCTGCATGAGGGTATTCCCGGTCGTTGGGTATCGCCGGCGCGGTGCCGAGTTCGTTAGGTTTCCGCCGTCATGGTAGCCGAGGCGCGCCAGAGATGACAGTTCAGGAGTTGCTTGATCCGGGTGGTGCGATAGACTCTCGTTGGATCGGGCGCTGGATGGGATCGCGATGCCCGTTTGGCATTGCGTGCGCCCGACGTCATCTTCGCGTCGGTGAGGTGTTCACGGTGCAACCATGATCTGCGTCAGGTGTATCCGTATCTTTGACGGTGAAGGGTCTGCTTGTTGGCATTCGGATGGCTTAGCCGTCTTGTCGTTTTTGCCGTGATGTCCGGCGCACCCGTGAAGGAACCGGCGTCCGGGAAGACGCCGCGCGCCGGGGAAGCTGATGACCGGGCGATCGCCGTGAAGGATGTCGCGGCGGTTCGTGAGGTTCTTGTGAGACATGAGGGCGCTTACTGGACGATCGGTCCGGTCGTGCGGGACGTTCGGACGTACATGAGATCGCACGGTCAGCGCGGTCCTCTTTTCGTGCGGTATTTCGATGACCCGGTCACCTATTCGGGACGAGGACTGCGCAGCGAAATCGGGTTCGTGGTGGACGGCGAGCACGCCGCGGAGGCGCCGTTGGTCCTGGTTGAGCGGCCTGGCGAACGCGTCGTCTTTCGGGTCACTGCTGATCGGGCTTTGTCGCTTCGGCGGGACTACACCGCGCTGACGGGGTGGGCTAAGGACCGCGGCTTGGCTGTGACGGGGACGCTGACGGAGGTTTATCACAGCGGCGCGTCGTCTGGGCCGAGGCGAGCCGAGAACTTGGTCTCGGGCGACGATCCGGCAAGGGTGGAGGTTCGGTTGACGGTTCGGCGGAGTCCTGTTCAGCGCAAGAAGGAACCGGTTGCCGACACACCGCCGAGTGTTTGGGAGCGCGCCGGAGCCGGCGGCGCGCCCGTGCCGTCGAGCGAAGCGCGTGAGTCGAAGCCTGTGGTCAGCGCTGAACCGCAGACGCGCGAGGGGGTTGAGGCTCTGGTCGAAGCTGAGGCAGACGGGGATGGTGTCGAACCGACGGAAGACTCTCCGAAGACAGTTGGCGGGGAGAGGGAACGGCATCTCGAGAGGTCGATCTGCGAGTTGCTGGGGATGGGGGAGGTCGAGCTGATTGTGGGGCGTCTGATGCCTGAGGGACGCGAGATTCCGATCGAGGATCAGGCTTGGTTTGGCCAAGTTGTGCTGCGCATTCGAACGGGTGTCCGGGGATTGGTGCAGATGTACCCGGTTGAGGGAGGGGCCGAAACTGCGCTGGGTGATGCCATTGACGTGCGATATCGAGAGGTTGCGGGCGAATTCACGGTTGATCCATTGCGGGATGCGGTTGTCGACGCGAGAGGCCGCTCCGGTCTGGAACTGGTGCGCCGGCGGCGACTCCTGACGGAACTGGACGGGTTGCTCGGCACGATCGCCGTGCGGGGGGCGGAGCGCGCCGAGGTGAGGAATCGGCTTTGCGGGGTTGTCGAAGGGTTGATCCGTCTTCTAGCCCGTGACGAGGATCGGCGGGTACCCGACGGTGACAAGTAGTGTAACCCAATGCAACGTAAGAGGTTAGGTCTGCCTGACTGGCGGAAGATCGGTCGATTCCCAGGCGCAGGAACACAAGTTCTCGTGGGGGCGCGGCTTGTCAGGCACCGATGATGGGATAAGATGGCGATGAATCTGCGAATCAGCCATGGCGCGATGTGGCGCGGGCGCCGGCTGTGTTCTTCCATGAAGGCCTTCGGTAGTTGAGACGTCTATGAGCAGCGAACCGACAGTCCGGTCGGGCGGCGGTGCCGCGGCGGGTCTGGGGAGTCTCCTCGAGTTCGAGAAGCCGCTCTCTCGGATCCAGCACGATATAGCGGAGATGGAGCGCGAACAGCGCGAGACGGGGCGCGACCTCTCGGTGGATGTCCGCCAACAGCGCGCACGTTTCAAGTCGACGATGAAGCGGCTGTACGGCGGTCTGACGCCGTGGGAGACGGTGCTGGTAGCGCGTCACCCGAAGCGACCGCTGATGCCTGATTATTTGCGGATGGCGTTCCGTGATTTTTGCGAGCTGCACGGGGATCGGGCGTTTGGGGATGACAGCGCGATTATCACGGGGTTTGCGCGGATCGGTGGTCACCGGGTGATGGTGATCGGTCACAACAAGGGCAAAGACGTCAAGGAGCGGATCCAGTGCAATTTCGGTTGCGCGCATCCGGAGGGGTATCGCAAGGCGCTGCGGCAGATGCGCACGGCGGAGAAGTACGGCGTACCTGTCGTTTGCATGATCGATACGCAGGGCGCTTACCCTGGTATCGGGTCGGAGGAGCGCGGTATTGCGTATATCATCGCGAAGAACCTGATGGAGATGTCGCGTTTGCGCACGCCGATCGTTTGTGTCGTCATTGGTGAGGGCGGCAGCGGCGGCGCACTGGGGATCGGCGTGGGCGATCGCGTGGCGATGCTGCAGCACTCGTTCTACTCGGTGATCTCGCCGGAGGGGTGCGCGGCGATCCTGTGGAAGACGGCGGAGCAAAGAAAGCACGCGGCTGAGGCGCTTCGATTGACGTCGAATGAATTGCTGAAACTGGACATCATCGACGAGATTATCCCCGAGCCGCTGGGCGGTGCTCATCGAGAGCCCGAGGCGGCGGCGGCAAACCTCGAGAAGTTCATTGTCGGCGCACTGAATGATCTGAAGCGCCGCAAGACGGACTCGCTTGTTCGGCGGCGGCAGGAGCGCATCCGCAACCTGGGCAGCTTCTATGATGAGCCCAGCGCGACGGTCACCAAACCGGCGACGCGGGTCGCAAGTACGCGTCGGAAGGTCCCACGGGCCTCGCGTTTGAAGACACGGCTTGGGAAGTCAGATCGGGTCAGGAGCTAGGGCTCGCGCCAGTCTTCCGTTGCGCACGTCTTCAGGCTTGCGACGATCATTTCTTCATCCTTTCCAGCGATGGTCTGCGTCCGTCCTTGTCACTGCGTCGGGCGGTGCCATACCTTTCTGCAAGAGCGCGGGGAGCATGCCGGGAGGATCGCGCCCGGATCGTCTTTGTCTCTGGCGGATGGTATGGTATTGATCGTATTGCGCCGAACGTCGCCGTGGGACTGTCGATATTGGACATTGGCACTGTGGAGGATGGGTCCATGACCGGAGCGAAGTGCTTTGCCTTGGGGTACGGCGTGCTGTTCATCGTCACGTCTCTTCCTTCTTCGTACGCTGCTGCGGGTGACCGTGGGATTGATGAACGGGCGGCGGGGAGGTACTTCGAGGAAGCTCGGCTCGCGTGCGCGCGTGACGACGGACGCCTCTGGGGTGTCAGCCTGTGCGGGGCGATGCTGTTCATGGATCCGCAGAGCCGGGCTGTTGTGGCGAACCAGGCGGATGGTGGGGGTGCGCTGGAAGAGCGGAACGGTGTCTTCGTCGGGTCATTTCCGAAGGACCGGAACTTCGCGAACACGGCTACGCGGTGGTCGGGCACGGATTGGGCGACGATGGTGTGGCCTTTGGCTCAGGAGAAGCGGGCGCGGGTTCGGTTGATGATGCACGAGTCGTGGCATCGAATTCAGGGAGCGGCTGTTGCACGCAGGAAGGGGTCTGGGGCGTCGGGGGCAGGGAGCGATTCGAACGCTCACTTGGATACGCGTGACGGCCGCATTCTGTTGCAGCTCGAGTGGCGCGCGTTGGAAGCCGCGTTGCGAAGTGACGGATCGAAGTGCAGGGAGGGGGTCGAGGATGCGCTGACCTTTCGGGCGTATCGACGGTCGCTGTTTCCAAACGCCGCGACGGCGGAGGCTGCGCTCGAGCTGAACGAGGGGTTGGCTGAGTACACGGGCGTCAAGCTCTCGACGGTTTCGCGGCGCGAAGCGATCGAAGATGCGGTGTCGGGGCTGTGGGGCGGACCACAGAGGGAGACGTTCATGCGGTCGTTTGCGTATGCGTCCGGACCGGCCTATGGACTTCTTCTGGATGCAGTTGTCCCGGACTGGCGCGAAGGCGTGGCGGAGGGTGATGATCTCGGCCTGCTTCTGGCGAAGGCATTTTCGATTTCGGCTCCGGTCGCACTCAAGGAGGCCGTGGCGGCGCGGTCGGGCCGGTATGACGGTGTACCGTTGGCGGAGGCGGAGACTAGGCGCGACGTGGTTCGTCAGGAACGCCTTGCGAAGGACCGTGCGCGTTTCGTAGAGGGACCTGTGTTGATCATTCGGTTATCACAGCCGAACGTGCAATTCAATCCTGGTAACCTTCGACCGCTGGAGGATCTGGGTACGGTCTATCCGACGATGACGCTGAAGGACAGATGGGGGACGCTGACCGTATCCGATGGCGCGTTGCTGAATACAACGTGGTCGGAGGTGCGTGTTCCGGCGCCGACGGTCGCCGTAGGCAGACCGGTTCGGGGCGAAGGATGGACGCTGGAGCTGAAACCGGGCTGGATCGTTGCGCCTGGCGCGCGCAAGGGTGACTTCCGGTTGGGTCGTTCCCGAGGCTGATCGTTGCGTCGACGAAGGCCGGCGAGCTACAAGTTCATACAATCGGTCCGTATCGCTGCAACGTTCGGCGATGAGGCGGGCCGCTATCTCGATGTAGCGTTGAAATGGGTGTGGCGGTCGTCGCGGCTTCCCAATCGCTGTGTGCGTGGTTATTCTTCGAGTGGAGCCGGAGGCGGTGATCTCCTGCGGCGATCGGCTGCAGGGGCATCGACCTGCAGTCGCTTTCATCCGTTATTCGTTCCCTTAACGTCGGGAGGCCCGAATGAGGAAC
>JAJDDV010000204.1 GCA_029260135.1 Phycisphaerae bacterium
CCTTGCCGTTTCATCGTCCGTCGGATCATCTTCTTCATCGAGCCACCTCGCTTTCTGATCGATCGTGCGGATTGCACAGGTTCGCCCCGTTCTTGATTCATGGACCGCCGCTTTGCACCGTGGTCACGGTGCGGCGCGCAAATCCAGCGCCATCATCGTCTTATTGTCGCGGAGAAAGAGCCGGCCGTCCACGAATGTCGGCGCGGTCCAGGCGACGCGGTCGAGAAGTTTCACTTTGCTGTGGACGGTTACCGCCTTCGGTGTCACGGTGGCGCCGGCGAGTTCGCCGTCCTCACCGAGCATGATGAGTTGGTCTCCGATGCGGAGAATCTGCGTTTTCGAGATGACGCGTCGCTGCCGGAAGGCGATCTTTCCAGTCTTCACGTTGATGGCGCTGAAGAAGACGGGGCCGTTCCCTCCGGAAGAGGCGTAGACGTAGTCTCCTATGCGAATCCCGTCGCCGAAATGAATCTGCATTTTGCGCTCGGTCCAGAGCTGCTCGACAACGGTCTTGCCGCCCTGGCGTGTGAGTTTCAGGCCTCGGCTGCCGGCGTTGTAGGCCGACGAGATAAAGAGGATGTTGTCATCGCCCCAGATGGGGAGGCTGGCGTTGACGTTGTAGTTGGTTTCGTGCGGATGGCTCCAGAGCAGATCACCGTTTTCGGGATCGAGCCCGATGACGGCGGGTTGCATGAAGATGACAAGCTGGGTCTGCCCGTCCACGTCGATCAGCATGGGAGACGAGTAGGCGTTGGGAAAGTCATGGCGTGACCAGGCGATGGAACCATCGCTGACTTTGAACGCCATGACGCTGTGCCCTTTTCCGCCGACGGGAACGATCACCGTATCTCTGTACCGCAGGGCGCTGGAGGAGTAGCCCCATAGCAATGGGGTGGCGTCGTACTCTTTCATCAGGTCGTGCGACCAGTGGACGATTCCTTTGGCCTTGTCGAGGCAGCACATCTTCGCTGAGATGCCAACCGTGAAGATCCGATCACCGGAGACCAGGGGCGTGGACCGCGGGCCGTTGCCGCGGTCGCTGTACATCTGACTATAGAGCTTCGCGGGGTAGGTGTGTTCCCACCGGGTCTTGCCGGAGTCGGCGTCAACAGCGACGATGACTTCCCTGTCGTCGGTGCGGTACATCGTGTAGAGGGTCCCATCGACGACGGAGAGTCCGGCATAGCCTTCGCCGAGGGGTCGATCCCACAATCGCTTCGGCCCGCCGTCCGGCCAATCGAGTTTCAGGTTGCCCGCAGGGAGTGTGAAGTCGCGGGTGGGTCCGCCGAACTGGGGCCATTGGGCACACGCGTCGTTCATCGGTGTCAGCAGGCCCACGAGTGCGATCATGATAGGGGCCGTCAAGATGCGCAGTGACCCAGCCAAGACCCTTTGCTTTCGCCTCTTCATTTACGGGGCTCCGAACGAGTAGATCATTCCGTCTTCCGTGCCGATGATGAGGCACTTCTTGGCTACCGCGGGTGATGCACTGATCGACGAGGCTGTTTCAAAGCGCCATCGCTGCCGCCCCGTCTTCAGGTCGATGGCGTAGACGTTTCCGTCGGTAGACCCAACGAAGACGCGATCGCCGACGATGACGGGCGATGAATCGATGCGTCCCTTGGTTACAAACTCCCACCGTTGTTTTCCCGTGTCGATGTGCAAGGCGCGCAGTCGCTTGTCGCGTCCGCCGATGACCACGGATTCGCTCGAAACCGCGGCGGAGGCCATGAAGGGGAATTCGCGCTCGGCATCGTGGAACGCCCAGAGGATCGTCGCCGAGCTCCAATCCAGACTCAGGACGCGCCCTCCGTAGGTTCCCACGAAGGCACGAGACCCACTCAATGCGGCGGATGCGCCGGAAACCGACCCCATGCTGACTTTCGTCACGAGTGAGCCATCGGACAAGTTCACGACGCGCAGAAACTCGTCGCACCCCGCGACGACCACACGGTCTCCCGAGATACCGGGCGTGCCATGAACGCGCCCGGCGGTCTCGTGCTTCCAGAGCAACTTACCGTCTGCCGCCGATAGTGCGTAAACGAATCCGTCGTAGGAGCCGACGACCAGGCGCCTCCCGGCGTGATTGACGGAGGAGATGATTTCGCCCGAGGTTGCGAAGGTCCAACGCGCCTTTCCGGATTCGGCGTCGACGGCATGGACGACGCCCTCACTGTCTCCGAAGAACACGACGCCGTTGATCACGGTCGGCGAGGATCGGACCATATCGTTGGCGTGAACCTTCCAACGCAGCTTTCCGGTGTTGACGTCGAGTGCGTAGAGGAATTCGTCGTCGCTGCCGACGTAGACTGTGCCACCCACGATGGCGGCCGTCGAGGTGATCGCGTCGCCCGCTTCAAAGGTCCAGCGTACGTCGAGCTTCTCGGGAAGTGCAGTGACAGCGACGCCCGTCTGCTGCGGCGTGCCGCGAAACATCGGCCAGTCGGGCTTGCGTTGTTTGGTTCCGCTATCGGCTTGGCATGGGCTGGCGGCGCTGAGTACGGCGACCAAGAATGCACCGAGGAAGCGAGTGCATGTCATTGTGAGGACGCGGCCCCCTCTCCGTCGCTGCTTGCTTCTAGTCTGCATGGTCACGGGCATCCGGATTCACGATCGTACCCGCCGCGCGGGAATCGATCAGGTTGGTTTAAACCGTAAGGCCATCGCCGCGCCAACCGCAGCGAGGGCGATGCCGACAAAAAAGTACAAGCTGGGCGGTTTGGCGGGCTTCGACCAGATCATTGATACGAAGGTGTTGATGATCGGGGCACCGGCGAAGACGAGTGGCGCAACGAATACCGGTTTTCCCTCGTACTTCAGGGCAAAGACGATTCCCAGTGCGCCGACGGCTCCGAGAATCCCGGCAAAGGTCGAGAGTGAGACGCCTTTGCCGGCGAAGGTCAACGGTTCGGCCTGCGCCATGAAGAGATAGCCGAGCACGACGATCGACACGACGGCGTAGGCGACACCGACGAAAAGGAACGCGCGAAGCGCACTGTTCTTTCCGAAGGCCATCTGTCCGTGATGCAATGTCGGCACGTAGGCTCCCCAGCACAGGATCGTGCAAACCACAAAGTAAGGCCAGAGCTTCATACTACGTTCTCCTATTCGTTCCGGCGTTGAGGCCGGTCGCTTACGGATGAAGAAAAGGGTCGCCTGGGGTCAGCCCATCCTTGCGACGATATCCCGGAACTCGCCGGCGTCGTAGGCTCGCATGGTGGTTGTGCGGACGTTTCCGCCTTGAGCAAGATTGAGGATCACGGCGCCGGCTGTGGTATCATCGGGAGCGCTGAGCACAAGCAAACCGTCGTAGCTCCCTTGCGTCCAGTAGAGCAGATCGACGGTTGCGCCCATTTTGGCCGCGGCTTGGCGAAAGACCTCAGAGCGGTCGGGCGAGGCCTTCACCGCGGCGATGCCCTTTTCCAGGTAGCTGAGCAGAACCACATATCGAACCATGTTTCGGTTCCTTTCTAATCATCACGGCGACTGCAGTAGACTTCGAGCTGTGTTCGGAGTTCCTGCGGAATGGAAATCGCCTCGAATGTCCCTTGTCGAATTCGACAGCAAACGGCTTTTGCGCTTCCGGCGGCGATGCGCCGTCCGGCGAGCATGAACGCAATCTCGTATGTAACGGCCTGGTCGGCTACCTCGGCCACGTTGAGCACAAGTTCGATTTCGTCTTCAAATCTCGCGGGGGCGAAGTATTTGCACTGTGTGGAGACGCGAGGCCAGCCGATGTACTCTTCCCCGTCGAGCGTCATGACGCTGTGGCCCACGCATCGCCACAAGGCGTGCTCCACTTCTTCCATGTATCGATAATAGGTGGCGAAGTGCAATACGCCGGCCATGTCCGTCTCGGCGAACTGTACACGCCTTTTGATTCGAAACGTCTTAGCCATGTTTGGCACTCGAGTTCGCCCTTTCGGCTGATTCTTCAACATCAGGATTGTCGCGCAGCGCCGGACAAGCGGCGCGTTGAGAAGAACTTGTCCATGGTGGCTTTCGATGGTGCGGGCGTCAACAGCGAAACGACGACAAGTGCGAACGTCGACGCAGCGACCATGGTTGCGACGGGCATCATGTTCAGGAAGAGAAAAGACCGATTCGCTCCGAAACCGGACTGGGCGAAGAGCCAAAGCCATGTTCCCGCAGCAGCCAGCACACAAGCGTACGCACCGAACTTGGTTGCTCGCTTCCAGTACACGGCAGCGAAAACGAGCGGAAAGAGGCTGGCAAATCCACTGAAGCACCAGACGCCGAGGGTAAAGACGCCCCGAGGTTTGGCGAATGATCCGATCAGGTAGGTCACCAGGACGATCACAACGACGAAGACGCGCCCGATCATCACTTTCTGGCGATCGGTCAATCGATCGCGGGCGAGGTAGTGCGAAGCGATGTCGTTGGTGAAGATGCTGCCGAGGCAGAGGAACTGTGAGTCCAAGCTGGACATGATGGCTGCGAGGATTCCTGCGGTGAGAAGACCGCCGAGGGTCGGGCTGGTCATCACGACCACGAGCTTTCCGAGTACGGCGTTGGGATTGCTGAAACCAAAGGGGATGACCGGTCTGCCGTCGATGACGGCGGATGTCGCCCAGATCCCGAGCAAGACACACGGCACCCATACGATCATGATCAGAAGCGGGTGCATGATCACCGACAGCCGGAAGGACTTCGCCGATCGCGCGGTCAGCCAGTGCTGAAACAGATGCGGGAACATGCCGACACTGAGTGGAATGAACAGGTAGCTGAGAAACTGAAGATGACCGATGCCATGGGGTCGAACGGGCGGCGTCGGCGCGACGGTTCGTTGCCCCTCGGTCTTCGCCTCCCACAGCGCCAGACGCTTTTCGTAGACGGCGTGGTCTCCCTTGAATCGAGTCAGAGGGTCATCATCGCGAACGGTGCGGCGAAGTTTGTCTGGGTTGTCACGTTGGACGATGCGCGTGGCCTCTTTGACCCCGCCGAGCTTGTCCGCGATCACAAAGAAGGTCACGAAGCCGAGCACAATAAAGACGATAGTCTGGAGTGCGTTGGCCCAGGCGGTCCCGCGGACCCCGCCGAAGAAAACGTAAACCAAGACGACAACGCAAACGACGCCCGATCCCAGCCAGAATGGGATCGCACCGGGCGCTACGGCCGTCGGACCGGATCCGCTTCCGGGAAACAAGCCGGGGAACGCACCGGCTGTGACCTTCTCGACAGTGGTGCCGGCGCCCATCACACCGATGAGCAGGTAAGGAATGACGAGGCCGACGAGAATCGGAAACAGCAGCAGGCCGATCTTGTCTGACTCAAACCGATCGCGGAAGAACTGGATCTGCGTGGTGTAGCCGAATCGTTTGCCGAACGACCAGAGCTTGATCCCGACGAGAAAGAAACAGGCGGAATGGATGATCCCCGACCAGGAGGCCATCTTTCCGTAAATGCCAATGCCGTCTTTGAACGACGCGCCTGTCGATCCGACGAGCGCGAAGGCGGTCATCGTGGTGCCAAAGAGTGACATCAATAGGAAGAAGGGGCCAATCCCGCGCGAGGCTAGAAAATAGTCGGCGGCTGTTCCTTTGAAAAAGCGACTGCTGATCACGCCCAGGATCAGCAGCAGCGACAGGTAAGCGGAAATGATGAGCACGGCGATCATGAACGCCCTCCTTCAGGCAGGGCGGCGGGCGTCTTGTCATCGGCGCCCAGATCAGTCGGCCAGCAGTACTTGACCGCCAGCGCCCAGAGGAGCGCCGCGGTCAACGAGACGGCCGCGTGATAGGCCAGGCCGATGGGGACGAACCCGAGCAAAAGGGTCTCCGAGTCATCCCACCACCACCAGTCGTGGTGAAGGACGGCCAGGAGGATGATCAATCCATAGACAAGTCGTTTCATCAGATAGACTTCCTCTCAGGCATAAGCCTGCCGGTAGATCTCTAGCAACTCGGTCGACCCGACCGGGCGCGGATTGAACCCAGCGGTCCATTCCTGGGCGGCTTCCTCAGCGAGCTGCGGCAAGACCGATTCGGAGACATTGTGGTCGACCAGCCGTCGCGACAATCCGGCGACCTCGAGCATCCGCTCCACACGACACGCGAACCGCTCGACATCCTCGCAAAGAAGGCCGTAAGGGTTCGCGGTGTTTCGGCCGTTAAAGCGGATCACGAAAGGCAACATCAGTCCGACGGCCTCTCCATGAACGATGCCGAAACGGGCAGTCAACGGGTTTGCGCACGCGTGAGCTGCGCCAAGCATGGAATGCTCGATCGCGGCTCCGGCAATGTGTGCTCCCAACAGCATCGCGGCACGCGGTTCCTGATCGCTCGGCGATTGTATGGCGCGCTCGAACGCAGGTTCCAAGCGAGCCCAGGCCTCCTTGCTGAAGGCAAGAGATGTTTGGTTCTGGCGAGTCGTCGCCGCCGTTTCGACCGCATGTGCTACGGCATCGATGCCACACGCAGCGGC
The DNA here is from genome assembly GCA_029260135.1 of Phycisphaerae bacterium. GTDB lineage: Bacteria > Planctomycetota > Phycisphaerae > UBA1845 > UBA1845 > OFTM174. The sequence goes on from JAJDDV010000204.1 coordinate 6,445, forward strand.
GACGCGCGGCGGCTGCGTCAACGTCAGCTCAGGATCGAGGATGGCTACGCAACACACTGCTTTGACATCGCCGCAGGCCATCTTCCGATGAGTCACGGGGTCGCTGATGAGCGCAAAGGACTGCGCCTCGCTTCCCGTACCGGCGGTGGTCGGGATTCCGATCGTGGGAAGCATCGGCTCGGTGGCCTTATTGACGCCCCAGTAATCGGCCATCTTGCCGCCGTTGGTCAGGAGGAAGTTGATACCGGTGGCACAATCCAGGCTGCTCCCGCCACCTAGCCCTACAAGGAAGTCGATCTGTTTGTCTCTCGCAATCGCAACGCCCGCCTCGACGTGTACGGTCGTCGGATTTGCCTCCACGCCATCGAAAACGGTTACATTCACGCCGACGTCGCGAAGTGAGGTGGCCGCTCGATCCACGTGGCCTGCCTTGATGATGCCCGGATCCGTGACGAGAAGCACATGTGATGCGCCGTGTTCCTTGGACGTCGGACCAAGTCGCGCAAGCGAACCCGCACCGAACACGACGCCGGTTCGAGATCGCGCGAGAATGTCAGGAAGAGGCGTCGCGTCTTCCATACTCCCGCCCAGATCTGGACCCGCAGGCAGCTCCGCGCTCATGCGGCTGACTCGTTTTGAAGGGCTCGTTGGCGATAGAGATGCTCGAACAGGTTGCCCTCATGGGGCTGATCCCAGCTGAGCTGCCACGTTGGAATTGAACCGAGATTGAGCCGGTCGACGTTGGACGACGCCATCAAACCGCGCCGCAGGCCTTCATCGTTGGTGATGGCTGTGACGACCAGCGTCGGGCCGATCGCATCCGGAATCTGTGATGTCGGGCACTCAACCACGGACGCATACGGGAACAGAAACTCCCGGTTCGCCAGAGGATGGCCACGATCTTCACACCACGTGATGGTGGGAAGGAGATAAGCACAGCGTCCTTCCACCACCAACCGCTGTGAACCCCGATGCTGGAGAGTCACGTCCGTTGCACCTTCGCCTCCGAGGTCATTGTCGATCACGGCGTTGATGGCCTCGGCCATGGCGGGATTCGCAAAGGCAGCGATCGACGCCTTCGGGTCGTCCGCTGGCAGGGCCGTTACGCTCGAGAGCCGCTGAGCCAGCGCGTCCGCGATGGCCTGACCATGTCTCGGCGTCCAGACGCCGGACGCGTTAATGCAGGATCGACCACCATTCGCAGCGATGGACGATTCGATCAAATCGAGGTGCTGCTCCCAATCGTCGACGGTGTCATCGCCCAGAACGACCTTGCTGAATCCCGGACCATGGATTTCGACGCGAGGGTCGTCTCTCCACGGATCGGTCGTCGAACCGCCGCCGAACAACATCGAACGGTCAACGGATCGAAGGAGTTCGCCGGCCCCGGCGTGGTCGGTGGGATAGAATCCCATCGCCTCACGCGGCACGCCGGCGGCCGCCAGCGCCTCGATGATGCGATAGGGCGTCCAGGGTTCCTCGCGACCGGGCTTGAGGACGATCGGCGCCTTGAGCGCGATGGCCGGTATCCACAAACCGTGGACGCCGGGCGAGTTGCTCGGCAGTACGGCGCCGAAAATGCGCCCTTCACGGAAGAAGCTCAGCAGCGCGGTGGCGGAGGTCGATCCCCGCTTGCCGGTCATCGCGCCGAAGCCACGATCCAGAATCGAAAGGTCAAATCCCCTTGTCAGTCCACGGAGGATGGTCTCCATATCAGCCATGACGCGGCGGATCTTCTCGGCGTTGGTACGGCAGTAGGTGATGGGCATTCCGGTGGTGGCGCTGAGATCGCGAATGTAGTCGTCAAACGACTGCTCGGCGTCGCCGACGGGAAGCGTCGCGGAGACAAACAAATCCGCGGCTTTGCGGCACATGGCGAGGAGTTCATCGACACGAAACTGTTCCAGCACGTCGTCGGCCATTCGCCGGACGTCTCGAACGACCATTCCGCTGTTGGCCTGGCTGATCCGTGCCACGGGTCCGCCCGTCGCGTGATGCGCAATCTCGATCTGATCGATGCTCTCGTAGGGTAGCCCTTGCCGGAGGATGGGAATGTGGATCATGAGCACTTTTCCGCCATGGAGGCCCATCCTAGACGGGAAAACAAGGCAGTTCCACGAGGCATTCTTGCTCGAATGTGGTAAAATATGGCATGATGTTTCAGTTCGAAGATGACGTCCGGCGTGGTGGCACCCCCGCGGTGCGAGAAGTATCGAGGTTCTTCATGCAAGCGGATCCGGTGTACACAACACTTGGCGAGATTACGGATCGTCTGACGAAATTGCGAGTGCCCTACGCGGTGGTCGGCGGGATGGCCCTCGTCGCGCATGGTTATCGAAGAACGACGGAAGACGTCGACATCCTTGTGACACAAAGTGGTCTCGATACGATTCATAAGGCGCTCGTAGGTCTGGGGTACGTTCCGGCGTTCGACAAGAGCAAGCACCTACGCGACACGCGCACGGGCGTACGGGTAGAGTTCATCGTCACTGGGAAATACCCCGGCGATGGAAAAGCCAAGCCGGTCGCCTTCCCCGATCCCGACGCCGTGGCTGTCGCGTTTGACAACATCCGATACGCATCTTTGCCCACGTTGGTCGAACTCAAGCTGGCCTCGGGTATGACGAGCGCGGGGCGTCTTCGCGATCTTGCCGACGTGCAAGAGCTTATTCGCGTGCTCAAGCTTCCGATTTCATTTGCTGACAAGATCAATCCCTACGTTCGTGAGAAGTTCCTCGAACTCTTGAGAGGGCTGGAAGAAGACGATACCGGTGTGTAGCGCCGTGCGTCTTGCACACTGTTGAGCTCGTCTTCGGCCCTGTTCATAACGGTCAATACACCCCTTCAACAATCGGTGTCGCGAATCCGGAGAAAGGCCTCACATCGGCGACGCCGTCCCAGGGGAATGCCTCACAAGGCGGTCGGCGCACGCCCTCGTCGCGCTCGAGGAAGCGCGGCAGGAAGAACTCCTTCGTTAACGTCGTCAGTCGCGTGCGGCCAAGCTCACCGTAGTCGACGATGCGCTCGGGCTGCTCGGGGTCAACGACCTCCATCATCGCCCGTGGATTGGGCGGGTGATAGATGATGCTGTAGTTGTCGGCTGGATCAAAAGGCTTTGGGCAGGCGAGGCCCATCAGTGTGTTGCCGTAAGTGGGGACGAAGTCGACGACGCCCTCGAGCAGTTCCTCGCGGGCGAACCGGTTGAACTGCGCGGTCAGTTGTGTTCCGCCGCAGAAAACGCCTTTGACCCCCATGCGGTTGAGCGACACGCGCTCGCAGAGTGCCTCCAAGAGCTTGGGCGTCGTAAACAAACAGGAAATACCCTCGTGCGCCCTGAGAAGCGTGAGGCCCTGATGGATCACATGGTCACGATAAGCGTGCATCTCCGTCACTCGACCGGACTTGATGAGCTTGACGACCCAGCGCGGATCCATATCGACGTGGAAGCAGACGCCGCCACGATGCTGACACAGATGTTCAATGGCCAGGCGAAGCCGACGCGGACCGGTCGGGCCGAGCATCAACCAGTCACCGCCGCGCGGGAAGCTCTCGTTTGAAAGAGAGTCACCGAAAAGCTCATAGTCGATTCGGAAGTCTTCAATGCTGATTCGCGACTTGGGTACGCCCGTGCTTCCGCCGGTCTCGAAGACCGAAATCGGACGATCGGCATAAGCGCGAGGGACCCAGCGGCGCACGGGTCCTCCCCGAAGCCACTCATCCTGGAAAGGGTCAAACCGATCCAGGTCTGCATAGCCACGGACCTCCGTTCGCGGATCCCAGTCGAGCTTCGATGCGTAATCAAGCCAGAAAGGGCAGCCGGTTTCCGGGTCAAAGTGCCAAGAAACGATGTCGCGCGTGTGTGCGTCCAGGCGCGACCTGGCTTCTTGAACGCGGTACTCGGTTGAATTTGTGTCGGGCACGATCGTCACTCTACTTGCCTGGGGCGGTCACTAGGGCACGTTGTCTATCGCAAACAATGCGCGACGGTTGGTGATGTAGAGCACGCCGTTGGAGGCCACCGGCGTCGTGTAGACCGAGTTCAGCAGATCGTTCTCGGCCAGCTTCTCGAGTGTCTTGTCATGCTTGAAGACGTAGACCATGCCTTCCTCCGTACCCAGCATGACCTTTCCGTCTACGACGTACGGTGAACCCCAGACGGCGGAGAAGGTGTCAAACCGCCAGTGGCGCCGGCCTGTCTTTGCGTCCAGGCAGTAGAGGAAACCGCTGAGGTCGGCCGCGTAGAGAAGTCCATCGGCAATGGCTACCGTCGACATCGAGCGGTGAAAGTCATCCCCGCCGACGTGCCACACGCGGCCCGACTCGCTGATGTCACCGCGTTTGGTTCCATCAATGGCGAACAAGTGACCGACGCCTTCTCCGTGTTCGGGGTCCTGCCCGACACATAAAAAGACCTTGTCGTCGTGGATGACCGGAGTCGCGATGATGTTGTTTCGCGTACCTCTACCACCCAGGATCCACTTCGACTCCTTGGGGTTCAGGTCGAATTTCCACAACAGCTTTCCGGTTTTTGGCTCATAGGCGTAGCACCAGCCGTCGCCACCGCCGAAGACGACCTGCGGTTTGCCGCCGACGACTCCGTAGGCCGGCGAGGACCACTGCCCGTGAAGTACGTTGGGGCCCGGGTCAAACGCTTCCCAGAGGATCTTTCCGGTGTTCTTGTCGACCGCGATGAAATCCGGTGCGTCGGGAACAGGGATGTTGAGGTGCCCTTCATCGACGCCGTTTGACGTGGCGATGAAGACGATATCGCCGAACCCTACCGGCGAGCTGGTCGCGAGGTTGTGCGGGAAGACCTCCAACTCGTCAAACATGTTGAGCACCCAGATGAAGTCGCCGTCCTGTTGGTCCGTGTACTTCTCCTCCTTGAAGGGGCCGTCGTTCTTCCCGTCGAGGAAACCGTTTACGTCGGCGCTGACCAGCTCGCAGCGGTTGCTGACGTAGTAGATTCGGTCGCCGTCGACCCACGGGGCGGAGCAGATTCCCTGCTCAGGCCAATCGTTGACGCGTCCTGTCGGTAGCTTGTCGTGCGTAGCCTGCCAGAGGAACTTGCCCGTCTTCTCTTCGAAGCAGGCGATGACGCCCTTGTCCCCCGAGATCCCGGCGCGGAGGTTTCCATTGTTGTTGGTGCCGACAAAGATCTTGCCGCGCGATAGGACGGGGTTGCCGTAGGTCTGCGATCCAAGCGGCGCGACCCACTTGATGTTCTTCTTCGCTTTGACGTCCCAGCTTGCCGGAATGCCACTTTCGCCGGAGACCATATTACGGTCCGGCGAGCCTCCCCACATCGGCCAATCGCCCTTCTTTGCTTTCGACAGCGGTTCGGCGCTGACCGGGGCCACCAGCAAGAGCGTCGTGGCAACCGTCAACGCCATCGTCACCGTGCGGTCCACGTGCGCTCGCGTGCCTCGTCGCGCCGCGTCGGAGCCATCTGTCCATTCACCAGTACATAATCTATTCATCTCGATAGACTCGATAGTTGTCAAAGAATACCGGCGCCCCGTGCTTTCGCGCGGTCGTGCCTTTGGAATACGCATACAAGCCCGGACTGCCCTCCACGTTGGGACAAGGGTCGATCATCTGAATCATCCAATCCGGTTCCCGCTCACCTCGAGGCCAGACCTTCGCCTTCACGAAGCCCTTCCCGTTGCGGACATCCACCCGAAACTTCGCGCGGTACCAGACATCCGGCTGCCAGTCGAACGGCATCTCGTCCTGGAGACGGGGAATCGGCGAGTAGGTGACCAGTCGGAGACGCTTCTCATAGCCC
>JAJDDV010000205.1 GCA_029260135.1 Phycisphaerae bacterium
TTGACCTACAGCTACATCACGGTCGGTGGCGTTCAGGTTGACCTTCCCGATGGATGGGTCGAACGATGTCGCGAGTTCCTCGACTATTTCGAGCCGAAGATCGACGACTACAACAACCTGCTCAGCTTCAACCACATTTTCGTGAAGCGTACCGGACGCGTCGGCGTCATCTCCCCGGATGATGTGCTGGCCTGGGGCCTGACGGGTCCCGTGCTCCGCGCCAGCGGCATTCGGTGGGACCTGCGCAAGGTCCTTCCGTGCGACGGGTATGAACAGTACGACTTCGAGATTCCGATCGGTCAGCCGGGCGGAACGAACGAGATTCCTCAGGGTACGTGTGTGGGCGACTCGTGGAATCGCTATTACATTCGCGTGCTGGAGATGATCCAGTCGGTCCGCATCATCCGCCAGGCACTCGATCGTCTTCCCGACGGCAACGTCATCGCCAAGAAGACCAAGGGCCTTAAACTGCCCGACGACGAGATCTACGTCGAGCTGGAAAACCCTCGAGGGCAACTGGGCTTCTATGTTCGGGGCGACGGTTCGACGATCCCGGCCCGCGTCAAGGCACGCGGCCCGAGCTTCTGCAACCTCTCCATCACTTCGCATGTCTGCCGGAACATACTGCTGGCCGACGTGCCCGCCATCATCGGGAGTATCGACGTCGTGATGGGCGAAGTGGATCGGTAGGATCGCGGGCGCTCGGAGGATCTCTTCGTGAATGTCAGCGGACTACCGCTCGGCCGCACGCCGCGTGATCTCGCGCGGACTGCAGCACGTCGACCCATCGGTCCCCCACATCGGCCCAGGCGTAGTTCTCTTGAACAAACGATCGACCAGCCGCACCCATCGCACGGCGCCGAGGTGTGTCTTGCAGCAGCTCGATCATCGCACCCGCCAACGCCGCCGGCGACTTTGAGGACATCAGAATCCCAGTCTCGCCGTCGCGCACCGTATCCGGAAGGCCGCCGACGTTCGACGCGATCACCGGAATCTCCATCGCCGAAGCCTCCAGCGCAGCCACACCGAAGCTCTCGCAGACAGAGGGTATGGCGACGAGGTCCCATCGTTCCATCAACGCGGGTAGCGCGGCGTGGGCCTGGCGGGGAATCCATGAGACGGCGTGCCCAACACCGAGTTCCGCCGCAAGTGCCTTGCAGGTGTCAAGCTGCGCCCCGTCACCCACGAAGTCAAACCGCACGTCAGGTATCGAACTCATGACGAGCGGGATTGCCCGCACCAGGTAGGTTGCCCCGTAGACTTCGCGGAATCCCTTGAAGAATCCGACCCGCATAGGGCTGTCGTTGCGCGCGGGTGCGGAAGGCGTCGGGCAAAAGACATCGAGTTCCACGCCCAGCGGAAGTAGTCTGATGTCCTGTACGTCGAGTCCGGCAAAGTCGGCGACGACCTGCGCGAAGGTCGGTCCTGCGACACAGACGGCATGTGCCGCTCGGAGCATTTCAATGCGTTTGTCGATGAGTTCCTGTGGGTGCGGTCCTTCCCCCGGCGGGCAGACGATGTCGGACCCGGCAGGTTTGGCCAGGAAACATCCACGCTCGATGATCTCAGGCGTGAAGCCCCAGTCATGTAAGAAGAACACCAAGACCGCGTCGAAACGGCCCATGATGTTGCACAGGTAACGCTCCCAGCGCTTGCGCCACCGGTAGGGATACCGCCAACCCGGAGGTGGAACGGTGAATCGTTCGACCGTAACGCCCGGAATGTCGATCGGCTTGTGGCAAACGATGTGAACGTCGTGCCCCCGCTTTGCCAGACTCGCCGACAACCGCTGCACGTGGACGTTCTGTGCGCTAGCGAAGAAGCAGATCTTCATCGACGTCCTCCGTGGCGGCGCAGGACCGCGTCGCGGGCATCATTCCACCGCGATCCGTCTTGGACACAGGCGAGACAAAGCCCCAGGTTCGATCGATCGTCAACCTACCCGTAGCCCGACCTTCGTCGTCGATCACCATGGGGTACTTGAGCGGCGTGTCGAGAATCGTCTCACCGGACTGAGCATCCCACATACGGATGTTCCAGAAGTACTGTCCCCCGGAAAGGGGGAGGCTGGGCAGGGCGAGCGTCAGTGTCTGGGCGCCGGGCATTCCGTGAAACTCCCGGTCGTCCCTTCCGGAGTTGAAGCTCAGAAGGTTCTCGCCGGCGGAAGCCCGTAAGTTGAGTTCGACCACAAGCCGTTCCACCGGTCGGCGCAGCCGGAACGCAAGCTCTGCGCGAACGGAATCGCGCGAGCGCATCCAGACGACCGGCTCGTCACCTCCGGTAAAGAAGCGAAGATGTTCGACTTCGACGAGGCTCGATTCCCGCGCGGTCTTTGCATCGCTGTCGGTCGGGCGATCCGCGTAGGCGCGGGAGACGGCCTGCATGTAGTGACCGACGGCGTCGCGTGACGGGCCTTCAAACACGGCGGTTCCACTCTCCAGCACCAGTGCCCGTGGGCAGATCGCCTGCATTTGATCGAGATTGTGGGTCACGAAGATCAGCGTCGTTCCGGCATCCACGAGGGCGCGCATGCGCTCCATGCACCGCAGGCGGAAGACGGCGTCCCCCACCGAGAGCACTTCGTCCACCAAGAGCACGTCCGGATCGACATGCGCGGCGATGCTGAATCCCAGTCGGGCATACATCCCCGAACTGTATCGTTTGACGGGCATGTCCAGGAAGCGTTCGATCCCCGCAAATTCCACGATGTCGTCGAGCTTCGCACGAATCTCCGCGCGCGACATGCCGAGGATGGCGCCGTTGAGGAAGATGTTCTCTCGACCCGTGAGATCGCCGTGGAATCCCGCGCCGACCTCGATCAGCGCCGCCAATCGACCTCGGATACGAACCTCTCCGTGATCCGGATGGAGAATCCCGGCGAGCAGTCGAAGGATCGTGCTCTTGCCGGCGCCGTTGGGCCCGATGATCCCCAACGCGTCGCCTTGGGCGACGGAGAAAGAGACGTCGCGAAGTGCCCAAAATGAGGTCGATTCCTTTTCCGGTTCGACCCGCCCGAGAATCCGCCGGAATCCGGCCGCCAACAGATCACGAAGGGAGTCATGCGCCTCGCCGATGCGAAAGCGCTTCGATAGATGGACAGCGGCGGCGGGGTATGACATCAAATGCACTCCGCGAAGCGCATCGCCGCGCGCCGAAAGCAGATCCATCCGCCCAGGAGCAACGCCACAGCCACCACCGTCGCATAGAGAAACGGTCCGGGCTCAGGCCATCGCGCGTAGACAACGCAATCGCGATAGGCACCGATGATCGGCACCATGGGATTCACGGCAAGGATTCGCGAGAGCGTCGAACCGTCTTGCGGAACCGGAACGACGACGGCTGAGACGAACATGCAAAGTTGAATCGCGACACCGAAGATCTGGCGTACATCGCGGTAGAAGAGATTCGCCATCGCCAGGATCATGCCGATACCGACGGTCAACATGATCTGAACCGAGACCACGACGGGGAGAAACAGCAGCGGTGCGCCCGGGGTGAACCGCCACCCGCCCGTCACGTGGAAGTACGCACCCAAACCGACCAGCACGACCATCGCGATCACGAAATCCACCATCGAGCTCGCGACACACGACAGCGGGAACACCTCACGAGGGAAGTAGACCTTGGTTACGAGGTTTCGGTTCGCCACCAGCGAGTTCACGCAACCGCCCAAGCTGACGCTGAAAAATGTCCACGGCACCAAACCCGTGTAGGCAAACAGCGCGTACGGCATGTTGACGTTCAACACCGACGTCGCATCGATCGCCCGCGTGAACACGAACGTAAAAACGAGCATCATCGAAAGGGGCAACAAGACCGCCCAAGCCACGCCCAGATACGACTGCTTGTATCGGACCCGCACGTCCCGCCACGTCAAGCTCCAGAGCAGGTGGCGATAGCGCAGCAATTCCGAGGCTGTGGCTGTGACCGCAACAGCGCGCATTCTCAATGTCACCTCCAGTAACGACCCTTGGTCTACGACATCTGTTTTATCGGTCGCATCAGGCGAGGGCTTTGCTGCCGCATGTCATCAATCTGCTTCCCGAAACAGCCGATAACCCCATCAGCGTCGCGCCGGACCGCGTTGGAGCCGCGGAGGCGTCGAACCGCACGAGACGTGGAGCAGCGGAGTGGCGGGCGAGATCAACGAGCAGCGGGGACGATCCTTCTACGATCGGCACTACAAGACCGGCGGATGGGACTACTCCTTCTGGCGCGAGTACCGGTGGCACCGACGCGAGTTGGTCAAGCGGTTCGGCCTTCGGCGCGGAATGAGCATGCTCGAAGTGGCGTGCGGGAACGGGTTCCACACGAACCTTTTCCACTGGATGGGCTTCGACTGCGTCGGTATCGACCGCTCAGAGGCCGGCATCGGTTGGGCGCGCGACCACTACCCGCGCCGCACGTTTCACTGCTGCGATCTTCGCGATATGCCGTTCTCACCCGGGAGCTTCGATGTCGTCGTCGCACGCGGATGCAGCCACTATCACTACGACCTCATGAGTGACATCTCGCTCGAGACCAGCGAGAGCATCATGGAGAATGTCAAACCGGGCGGCGTCTTCATCATGACCATCGCGACCGACCTCTCCGGTCGACGCGAGCCCGACCAGATCTGGCACAATACACTCGAGGGCTACCGGCAGCACTTTCGTTCGTTCGGAATGCAATGGTCCGTGGATTGGGTGGACGGAATGGCGATCTGCGGCCTGTTTAATCTGCCCGAGAGCCGCCCCAAGGCAGAGACCAACGCCTCCACGCGCGAGCGGGTGCTCGAACCCGCAGTCTAGCGTTCGCACCGTCACTGCACGGAGGAACTACGTTGGCTGTTCGCGGTGCAGACGGCGCGTCATGAGCGACTCGATCGCGTCGACGGAACGCATTCCTTCAAACAGGACCGACGCCACCGCTTCGACGATCGGCATCTCCACCCTGGCGCTCGCAGCCAATGCCAGAACGCTCTTCGTCGTGGGAATCCCCTCAATCACAGACTTCGTGCCGGCGATAACCTGTTCGGCGGTGGCGCCACGGCCGATGCGCTCACCCGCGCTGCGGTTTCGGCCGATCTTCGACGCACACGTGGTGATCAGGTCACCAACACCGGCCAGCCCCCGAAAGGTCTCCGCCGAAGCCCCCAGCGCAACGCCCAGCCGCGTGATTTCGACCAATCCCCGCGTGATCAACGCCGCCTTGGCATTCTCTCCGGCCTCCAAACCGTCGGAGATACCCGCTGCCAGCGCGATGACGTTCTTCGCGGCCCCCGCCAACTCAACGCCCAGGATATCGCCGCTCGTGTAGACGCGAAGATAGTTCGTGCTGAACGCCTGCTGAACGAGCTGAGCCACCTGTGGATCCACCGCCGCCGCCACAACGCTGGCCGGTTGCCGGTTCGCAATCTCCGGGGCGATACTCGGCCCCGAGAGACACGCCAGCGGCGTACTTCCCATGCACTCGCGGAGAATCGACGTCGGCAACTGCAGTGAGTCCACTTCGATGCCCTTGGCGGTACTGACGATCGGCACGCCACGAGGTACAAACGGCGCGAGCTTCGTCCAGACCCCGCGCACATGCTGGCAGGGAACCGCGGAGACGATCAGCGTCTCGTCGCCAAACGCCTGATTGGGATCATGGATGTTCTCAATCAGATCGGGAAAGTCGTGACCGGGAAGATACCGTTTGTTCTCCCGATCTCTGGCCAGATTCGCGACATGTTCCGGGCTTCGGCCCCACAGCAAGACGCGTGTCCCGCGCCGAGCGAGAATCAGCGCGCACAGCGTGCCCATCGCACCGTCACCGACAACGGTCGCGGATGGAATGGGACAGGGCATCGAAGCAACTCCCCGTGTTCCTCTCGCGCGCCTGGCGGACCCGCCGCGCGGCCCACCGATATCCATCGATGCGCGTTTGTCAGGCTAGAAGAACCCGCCCAGCGCCGGATTGCACGCGTTGACGGGAGCGCCCAGGTTGTCGCATACGAACCCCGCGAGAACCGTGTTTGCGACCGTCCCGACGAATTGCTGGATCAGTCCGGAGGGGTCGGAAACGCAGCCGCCCGCTTGAAGCACGACACCCATCGTCACGACGCCGACCGCCCTACGCACCAAAGCCCTCTGCCGCTGCAACATACTCTCGATCCTCTTGTGGAAAACTCGATGTTCATCTACTTCGGGCACGCCTGCCCATCAGCTTCCGCCGGGCCCGCCCGACTTCGACTCGGGTGACTGCAAGAGCACCAACTGGCGAGCGACGTAAATCGGAATCGGATCGACGCCACCGGTCTGCAGACGCCGCGACGACGCGCGCACGCCGACGTAACGACCGACGTACGTGTCGACTTCGATCGACGCACTCAATGGAATCTCGACGTACGCCAGCGTCCGCTCGGAACCACCCTTCGTATCGACCAGGCGAAACCGCTGCGGCTGCCTCGTTCGAGAATAGAGCGCGCTGGGACGAAGTTCCCCCTGAATCTCCATCCCCGTCGGAATCGGTGGGAGCTTTCCGCCGATCTTCGCCCGGTCTTCGAGGAACGCTCGCCGCTTCCGGTCTGCGTCCTCACTCAATTGGCGCACACGGCGGACCCTTTCCACCAGTTCCTGCATACGCGTCAGCTGCTGGACGCGTGTGGTCGCGTAACGCTGGGCAAACTCGTCCTTGTCCTGTCCGGCCACGACCTCGTACCGCTCGATCAACGGTGCAAACGCTCGATCGACGACCGGCCTGTCCAACTGTGATTGCGCCTCACGATCGAGTTGTTCGAGCGTCTTGCTGTGCTCGGACTTGGGGAGCCCCGCTAACCTGGCTGAATCATCCGAGGCGCCCGTTTCGACGTCCTTCTTCGTCGACTCTTCGGCAGCCGGCTGATCGGCGCTCGCCGTGGGTGTAACCGCGCCCGAGGTTCCGGACGTTCGAGCACGCTCATTGGGAACGAACTCGAGAAACTTACGGCTGATCCAAACGGCCACGCCCGGAGGCGGCTCGATCCGCAGGAAGCCGTCGGAAAGCCGCTCGAGGATCGTCACCGGCGCCCCCTTGGAAAGCTGCGTCTGCACGGCGTACTTCAGGTCGGCGTAGTCCGCGAGTATGGATCCCGCGCGGATGTTGACACGATCACCGTTGATGACGCCACTCTTACCGTCATTCGTATCGACGAAGTCGCCCGAAACGTAGCTGAACGCTCCCTGCGGCGGCAAAACCTCGAACCAGTCACCCTGCTCGCCGACGACCGTCACGCGATCACCGGCCTTAAGCTTGAAGACCGGGTAATGATTGGCACTGGCGCCGCACCGAACGTAGACATCGTTTCCGGTCACCTCCGCCATGCCGAGCGAAGGCTTGGCCGGCACTTGTCCAGCCACCGGAACATCAGCCACAATCACAGCAGCCAGCAACAACGGGCACAACGAGCAGAGCCGGTCAAGGGATTTCCTGTCCATGGCGCCTATCTCTCACATGGGAACGTCAGACCGTCTTGGGAATAGGACCGCACGCGAAACCTACCGCCGCCCCGCAAAACTGTCAACGCGGACCCACGGCGCTAACGCCGGCGCACCGCGTCTGCTATACTCCCGGTCCTATGAGCGAGGCGCAAATCGCGAGGATCCGCACGGAACCGACACCGCTGCAAGTATCGGTGGAATCGGCGGTTGGGAGTTTTTCGTCCGCGCCGGACCCCGCCATCCTGGAGAGCGTCGCACCCGGTACCGCCACAGGTCGATTCTCGATCTTCGCCTGCGATCCGGCACAAGTTCTTACGGTGGAAGCCCTCAGCGGTGAGGACCCTCTCGAGACCCTTCAGGCAGCGGCCTTGCGATACCCCACCATTCGGTCTGACCCAACGGACCCGGCACTGGGATGCGGGTGGATCGGGTACATCAGTTATGAAGCCGGCCTGAACATCGAGGGACTGCGAACGGCGAAGGAGAAAGATCTGTCGCTTCCGGTATTGCGGTTTGGGCTATACGACGCCGCCGCCGTGTTCGACCACGCCGCCAAGCAGTGGTACTTGACAGCCGTGGATTGGACCGGCCTGTCACCGGTTCCTCGCCCCGCGGTCCGCGAGCGGCTCGACATGGTGCGACGGCGCCTCGACGCGGCCAGGGCGCTCGAACTTGGCACCATGGAACCCGCGCCGATGCTCGACATCTGCCCCCCCAGGGCCAACATGACCGAGACTCAGTACGCCAAGAAAGTGAATCGCGCTCACCGCTACATCGCCGCGGGCGACATTTATCAGGTAAACCTCACCCAGCGCTTCACCGCCCGGTGCGACCTTTCTCCCACAACACTCTATCGCCGGTTGCGTAGGCTCAACCCATCGTCGTACGCGGCGCTGCTGAAATGGGACGACCGGGCCATCCTCTCGTCGTCTCCGGAGCTGTTTCTCGAGTTGCACAACAGCCGGGTCACCACCCGACCCATTAAGGGAACGCGCCCGCGCACCGGCGATTCCGGCCTCGATGAACGACGCTGCGCCGAACTTGCCGCCAGCCCCAAGGACCGCGCCGAGTTGAACATGATCATTGACTTGCTCCGGAACGACTTGGGCCGCGTGTGTCGCTTCGGCTCAGTTCGCGTCACCGACGCCGACGCGATCGAAGCGCACCCCACCGTGTTTCACCGTGTCGCAACCATCGAAGGTCGACTGCGCCCCGAGCACGACTGGTATGACCTGTTCCGCGCGACATTCCCCGGCGGGTCGATCACCGGTGCGCCGAAGATCCGTGCGATGCAGATTATCGACGAACTCGAACCCACGCCTCGCGGCGTCTACTGCGGCAGCATCGGATGGATCGGACTGGACGGATCCATGTGTATGAACATCGCCATTCGAACCATGGTGCAGACGGGATCCGTCGTCCAGGTTCACGCCGGTGGCGCGATTGTCGCTGACAGTCGCGCGGAAGACGAGTATGAAGAGATCATGGCCAAGGCCCGTGGCATGTTCGCCGCGCTGGGATGCACCGCGCCGCTCAGTCAAGCGTCGCACCGTGAGGCACACGTCGCATGAGCAAGACCGTCTATATCAATGGTCAATTCGTCGAAGCATCGGACGCTAAGGTCAGCGTCTACGACGGCGGGTTCCTGCACGCCGCAGGACTCTTCGAAACGATGTCAGCGCGAAATGGATGTGTCTTTCGACTCGATGCGCACCTCCAGCGCCTACTTCGTTCCGCCGCCAAGCTGCTTCTACCCATCGATCCGGAGGCACTGCCTTCGGCTGACGCCTTCGCTGAACTCCTCGAACGAAATGAACGGCCCGCCGCGCGGGTGCGATTGACGGTCACCGCCGGATCGATGCAGCAAGACGGTCAAACCGCCCCACAGCCCACGATCTGTGCAACCGTGGGCGATGCTGCCATGTACGCCCCCACGCTCTACGAACAGGGCGTCAAGGCCGTCGTGTGCGACTTTCGACTCTCCCCGTCGGATCCGACAGCGGGGCACAAGACCACAGGCTACCTGCCCCGTTTGCTCGCGCTCCGCGCGGCACAGCAAACCCGCTGCTTCGAGGCCATTTGGTTCACCACCGGCAACCATTTGGCTGAAGGGTCGATCTCCAACGTCTTTCTGGTGGACGGCGGCGTTCTGAAGACGCCGCCCCTCGACACGCCGGTGCTACCGGGGATCGCGCGCGGCGTCGTCATCGAGATGGCCCAGGCGTTGGAGATCGAAGTGCATGAGGCTCCTCTGACGATCAACGATCTGCTCGACGCCGACGAAGTCCTGCTGACGAACGCTGTCATGCAGGCGATGCCCGTCATCGGAATCGAGAATCATACGATCGCCGAGGGGCACGTCGGTCCGTTGGCCAGGACGTTGCTCACGGAATATCAAGCGCGAATGAAGAAGGAGTGCAGCCGGTCATGACGTCGCGAGTAAAACGAAAAACGGTGACCGTGGACGACGTCTGCCGGATCATGGAAACGATCGCTCCGATCGCCCTGGCGCAGTCATGGGACAACGTCGGCCTGCTCGCCGGTGATCCTCGAGCCTCCGCGAAGAAGATTCTGACCTGCATCGACCTTACCCCCTCCGTCGTCAATGAAGCCATTGCCAAGAGGGTCGACCTCGTGCTCGCCTATCACCCCCCCATCTTCAAGCCGATGACAACCCTTCGCGCCGACAGTGCCGGAACCGACGCCGTCGTCTTCCGGTGTATTAGAAACGGGATTGCCGTTTATGCCACACATACGGCACTGGATGCGGCAGACGGCGGAACGAATGACGTCATCGCGTCACTTTGCGGCATCGCGCAGACGGAACCCATCGAATACGTACCCCGGCCCGGTGTGAACGAACGAAAGCTCGTGGTCACGGTTCCGTCTCAGCAGGTCGACGCTGTGGCCGAGGCGATGTTCCGTGCCGGTGCGGGTCACATAGGCGAATACAGCCACTGCAGCTTCCGTCTGGCGGGACAAGGGACGTTCCTGGGCTCGGAAACGACGAACCCGGCGCTGGGTCGTCGCGGTCGGTTCGAGTTCGTCGACGAGATTCGGTTCGAAGCGGTCGTTCCCGCCAATGCACTGCCCGCCGTCGTAGCGTCGCTAGTTGAGGCGCATCCTTACGAACAGCCGGCCTACGACATTTATCCGCTGGACGCGCCGCCCGTTCGCGGGATCGGTCGCTGCGGTCGCCTGCCACGCCCGACGACACTGCTCGGGTTAGGTCGAAAACTCAAGCGGGCGACGAAAGCACGCGGCGTCCAGATCGTCGGCCCGCCGGATCGAAAACTCGATGGAGCAGTCATCGTGGTCGGAGCCGCGGGAAGTCTGCCGTTTCGACTTCCGTTGACACGGAGCGATGTCATCGTGACGGGCGAGATTCGCCATCACGATGCGCTGACGATCGAGCGTCGCGATTCCACAGCCATCGCGCTGGGCCACTGGACCAGCGAACGCCCGGTGCTCGCCTCGCTGGGCGACCGTATCAAGAAGCAACTCGCCGGAGTATCCGTAACGGTCAGCTCGGCCGACCGCGAACCGTTCGCCCCGGTGTGATGGCCGCTTCGGACCTGCCGACGGCAAAAAAACCAAATTTGCCGCTTGCCTTCACCGATATTGTTTGGTATATGTTAGGTATCAGCATTGGTCGCCCACTTCCTTAGGTGGCGGTCGATGCCTGAAGGATCGGCGGTCGGTCGCTCGCGAGAGCAAGCCAAAACCGGCGAGGGGAAAGTACGCGCCTGATCCACGGCGGCGGCGGAAACCAGGAGGGGACCGCCGACCGTCGGGATACACACACATAACGCGGTCCTCGAAGGAAAGGAAAACAGCAATGTCGATGACCACCATCGACAGCGGCGCGGAGGGTGCGCGCGGCCACGACAGAGAAACGGACCGCCAAACGAAACGCCATGAACAGGACCATCGAAGCACGGACGGCGTTCTGCGAAAACTCCGCGCCGACCTCCAGCAGCACAGTCGCCGAGCGGCACGGCAAGCGGGATGGACCCGCCGGGCGATCCCGACGGGGTTGACCGCCCTGGATGAACGTCTACCCGGCGGCGGTCTTCCCAGCGGATCCGTCACCGAGATCCTTTCATGCGGAAGGGGTGTCGGCGCGATGACCCTGGCTGTGCGCATCGCGGCTCGCCTGGGCCGAACCTCGCCCGCCCCAGTGCATGAGAGCCGCTCACGAGAAGACCCTAACGATTCCTTATGGGCTGATCATCGGGCGATCGTATGGGTCGACACCGCGCACGAGTTCTACCCCCCCGCCGCTCCCGATTACGGAATCGCGCTGAGTCGCCTGATCGTCATTCGACCCGCCTCCCAGCAGGATGCCTTCTGGGCGGCGGATCAGTCGCTGCGATGTTCCGCCGTCGCAGCCGTGCTGGCCTCGCTGAACCGGTTGGACGATCGCCTTTCGCGCCGTTTGCAATTGGCAGCGGAGAGCAGCGGGTCGGTCGGGCTGATTCTTCGCCCCGCTCATCGAGAGGCGAAGAGCTTCGCCGCCGTTCAAATGTTGGTGGAAGGCTTGCCCACGGAACCGGACGCGGAACGTCTTGGAAAACCGCACGGCGATCCGCGTCCGTGTCGCATTACGTTGCTGAAAGTTCGGGAAGGGATGCCCGCCGGTCCGATGATCGTGGATTTGCATCATGAAACGGGCGCTTGGCCTCTACATCCCGTTCCTCTCGACCGATCGGTTGCGAAACGAGCATAAGCCCGCAGGGCAGCCCAACCCCGTCGTGCATCCGGTCGCCACGGTGGCGTCGTACGCGGGCGTCCTGCGCGTGGTGCATGCCAATCACGCAGCCTATGAGCAACGCATCCGCCCCGGTCACACCCTCGCCGAGGCCAATGCCATGGTGCCAACGCTTGACACGCATGACGACGATCCCATCGCCGATCGCCACACCTTGGAAACGTTGACCGCCTGGGCCGATGCCTTCTCGCCGATCGTCCATATCGAAGGGGAAGACACCCTGCTCCTCGACGTCACCGGTTGCCATCGCCTGTTCGGCTCGGAAGAAACGCTCTTGCACCGCGCGATCGACGGTCTCGAAGGCTTGGGCTATACATCGCGCGGCGCCGTCGCCGACACCCCCGGCGGCGCCTGGGCGATCGCACATGCCCGCCGCGCACCGGCGTTTGTCTCCGCGCCGGGAGAAGTCATCGCAGATCTGGCCCTCCTGCCCGTCTGGTCGCTTCGCATCGATGACCGCACAACCGACGCCTTGGCTTCGGTCGGTGTCGACTCGGTCGCCTCGCTGCTGCACCTCCCGCGCTCGTCGCTCGCGTCGCGTTTCGGCGACACCCTCCTCGAACATCTCGACCGCGCCCTGGGCGATCTGCCGGAGGTGTTGACTCCCTACCGCACGCAACCGGAAGTGACAAGTCGTGTCAGTTTCGGCGCGCCGACCACCCGCTTCGACACCTTCCACGAAGGACTCCGCGTCGTGCTGGAGCGATTCTGCGACAAGCTCGCCCAAAAGGTCGGCGGCGTACGTCAGCTTTTTGTCACGTTCTATTGCCCGGAGGTTCCCACGGAAGAGGGCTCGCAACGGCGAACCGTCACGCTCCCCATGAATCTGTCGCAGATCACACGCTCGGCGAAGTATCTCCACTCACTTGCGATCGTGTTGATCGAAAAGCTCAACCTGCCCGCCCCGGCGGATGCCCTCATGGTCTGGGCGCGAGAGGTGGATGTGCTCGACGGCTGGCAGGACGAGCTGTTCGCCACCGACGCCGACGACGCGCATCAGCTCAGCCGCCTCGTCGATCGCCTCACGGTGCGGCTCGGCCGGGAGCGGGTCGTTCGCCCGCAACGGCTCAGCGAACATCAGCCCGAACGAGCCTTTCAATACACGCCGTGCGTGGATTGCAAAACAAGAAACGCCAAATCCAGGGACGACCGGACCTCACAAAGCCGTCCGCCCGATCCCAGGCCGCTACGGTTGCTGCGACAGCCGCTCGAAGTGGCCGCCACCGCCGTCGTCCCCGAGGGTCCGCCGATCGCCTTTCAGTATCAGGGGATGCGACACACCATTGCCAACAGTGTCGGTCCCGAACGCATCGAAACCGGATGGTGGCGCGGACCTCATCTCAAACGCGACTATTACCGCGTCGCGACAAGTGACGGCCGACGTTTCTGGCTCTTCCGCCACCGCGATACGAGTCGGTGGTTTGTACACGGGTGGTTTGATTGATGGGCTACGGCATGGCGAACACAAACCGGATCGCCCCGAATACCTCGGCCATTGTGTCGGGTGGAAGTGTAACGATGCGCCGATCCAATAGCTTCTTCATAATCGTCAGGATATTGTCGAGGGACACCGCGCAGAGGGTGGGCACGCCGAACTCCGGCGACAAGACAACCTCCGAATCGATCCCGCGAATGGTCCGTGTTAGTGGTCCCACGGTGATGTTGCGCATATGTCCGATGGCATCGCCACGGGTCAGGATCAGCACGGGCCGTCGCCGAGCCGGTGCCGGCAGGTTCGCCCACCAAACCTCCCCCTGTCGGATTCTAGCCATCTTGCGACTCCCAATCGCTGAAGTCTTCGTCCTCCCACACCTCCGCAGCCAGAGCTCCAGCCGCCTGGGAAAGCTTCTCGTGTTCCACCGATGCCAGAGCTTCCAGGTCCGCATCGGGGATGAATTCGATCAAGTCCTTTTCGAGACGGCGATTGGGGATGCGGATTTCAAGAAAGCGGCGCATCCGCCCTTGTGCGGTCTGGAGCCGCGACACGAACGAACGGATACCGTCCTGCTGAGAGAACCTGATGTTGCAGGATCGGTCCGTAGGATTGACCCGAAGAATTTCCCCGCGCAAGTAGACGTCGGAGGCGTTGGTCTCAAATCCCGGCGTCTTTCCCTCGAGCAGCCTAAGCCTCGTCATGTCGTTGTCGGTTACGGTGATGATGACCCAGCCGCGTCCTTGTTCCCTCCTGTGCTCCTGCAAGAGTTTGATCATGCTCCCGACGCCTTGGGCATCGACCTTGACCCGGAAGCACGGTTTTTTTTCCCGCCCATGCAGCTCACAATCGAAGCAGGGGATGTAGCCAATCGTCCTGCCCTTCCCTTTGTCAGTAACCATCTCACTTCCTCCAAAATACCGTGTTGCTTGACACCCGACGGGCACCCGTGGAATTCACCAAACTCCACCCCTACTATAACACATTCTCCGAAATGTGTCAATATAAATTGTTTTGATCGTTAAGTCGTTACTATACAAGCAGTTAGGATATGTGTTTTTATATTTGACACGTCACAGGATGCCCGATAAATCGATCTATGGAAAACGTAGCTACTCGGCCGATCCAGCCCCACGTCAGACCCACGAAACCGCCCAGCGATCGCATCCTTTCGGCCTCCGCTACGCCGAACTTCGCTGCAAGAGCAACTTCTCGTTTCTTCGCGGCGCGTCGCACCCGGAGCAGCTCGCACAACAGGCCGCCCAGCTCGGCTACCACGCCCTGGCCATCACCGACCGAAACACGCTCGCAGGCATCGTCCGCATGCACTGCGCCGCCAAAGCATGCGATCTGCCCCTTCTGATCGGCGCGGAACTGACACCCATCGATGCCCCACCGATCACACTCTACGTCACCAACCGCGCCGCCTATGGACGACTCTGCCGCATCATCACCCAGGGACGCCTGCGAGCAAAAAAGGGTGAGTGCCATATCACGCTCAACGACATCGCCGAACACAACGAAGGACTCCTTGCAACCGTTCATGGGAATACACTTCGAAAAGGGACGGAGCGACGAAGCGACGAAGCAACGAAGGGAAACAAAAAAAGGGACACCGAGATAGAAAACGTCCGTCGCTATCGAGACATCTTCGGCGACCGCCTCTACCTCTCCGCCGGCGTTCACGGTGGAAGCGACGATGACCGGATGCTGGCCCGGATCGACGCCCTCGCCCACGCCACCTCCGTGTCCATGGTCGCCACCAACGACGTCTACTATCACGACCCCACCCACCGATTCCTCCAGGACGTTCTCACCTGCATCCGCCATCGCTGCAAACTCGACCAAGCCGGAACGCGCCTGTTCGCCAATGCGGAACGACACCTCAAACCCATCGATCAGATGCAACGCATTTTCGCGGACTATCCCCAGGCCATCGCCCGAACCGTCGAGATCGCCGACCGCTGCACGTTCAGCCTCGACGAATTGCGATACGAATACCCCGAAGCCCTCTGCCCGCCCGATCGCTTACTCCCTGAGTACCTGGCTGAGCTGACCTGGGCCGGCGCGAAGCAACGCTATCCCGACGGAATCCCCGACAAGGTCCGACATCTGATCGAGCATGAGCTGGTCCTCATCCGTGAACTGGACTACGAACCCTACTTCCTGACGGTCTGGGACATCGTCCGATTCGCCCGCTCGCGCAACATTCTATGCCAAGGTCGCGGCAGCGCTGCCAATTCAGCCGTTTGCTACTGCCTCGAAATCACCAGTGTCGACCCCGACCGCATCGACCTGCTCTTTGAACGTTTCGTCAGCGCCGAACGCAACGAACCGCCCGACATCGACGTCGACTTCGAACACGAACGCCGCGAAGAAGTCTTCCAATACATCTACAACAAATACGGCCGCGAGCACGCCGGCATCGTCGCCGAGGTCATCACCTACCGCGCCCGCTCGGCCATCCGCGACGTCGGCAAGACGCTGGGGCTGTCGCTCGACCGCATCGACGCCCTGGCCAAGAAACACGAATGGTGGGACACCGACGCCCTGCCTGAACCGTTTCTGCGCGAGGTCGGCTTTGACCCGTCCGATCGGACCCTGCGCATGCTGCGCAAGCTCGTCCGACAGATCCACGGATTCCCTCGCCACCTGTCTCAGCACGTCGGCGGGTTCGTCATCACGCGCGGGCCGCTGTGCGAAATGGTCCCGATCGAAAACGCAGCCATGCCCGACCGAACCTTTATCGAATGGGACAAGGACGACATCGATGCACTCGGCATGTTGAAAATCGATTGCCTCGCCCTGGGCATGCTCACCGCCATTCGAAAATGCCTCGCCATGATCAATGAGAGAAGCGACGAAGTGGAACAGAAGGGACATAGGGGCGAAGGGACAAAGGGACGGAGAAGATGCGACGAAGCGATGGAGCGAGAGGATACACACATTCAGAATTGGAGAGAACCGGATGCAGAAGAGCCCCACTCAAGTGAAGACGTTTCGCGATCTGATTGCGTGGCAAAAGGCGATGGAACTGGCCAAGGGTATCTACCGAGAGACCGGCCACATGCCCGACACGGAACGGTTCGGCCTGACGACCCAAATGCGAAGAGCAGCCGTGTCCATTCCCTCAAACATCGCCGAAGGGCGCGGCCGCCAAAGCCGAACGGAGTACCTTCGGTTTCTCCGAATCGCACGCGGTTCGCTGATGGAGTTGCAGACGCAAATGATTCTCGTGAGAGAGCTCCATCTCATTCACGTCTCAAAGCAGCTGGACGACCTGCAAGCGGAGACCGATCGAGTCTTACAGGGCCTGATCCGAAGTCTCGAGAAACTCCAAAAATAGCTCTACCGCCTTCCACCCACTCGCTCACCCCAATGCCCTCTTCCCCTGCTTCTCCCCCCGTCTCCTTGTCACCCTCTTCTTCCATCCCGGAGCCTGTCCCGACGAAATCGGGATCGCTCTTTCCCTCCGTCTCCTCGTCACCTGCTTCTTCCCTCCCTTCGTCGCTCAGTCGCTCCGTCGCTCCGTCGCTTTCTTTATCCTCCATCCCCCCCGAAGACCCCGCCGTCTACGACATGATCTGCCAAGCCGATACGGTCGGCGTCTTTC
>JAJDDV010000206.1 GCA_029260135.1 Phycisphaerae bacterium
GCCTTGTGCGTCATAGGTGACGTCGAGCTGGGTCTGCCCGAGCGGGTTGATGATCCGCGCGAGTCGGCCGTCATCATATTCGTACGTCCAGGTGTTGCCCATCACGTCGGTGAAGGCGGTGAGGTAGCTTTGCGCGTCGTAGGCGTAGGAGACGGTTCGCCCGGCGAAGTCGGACATGGTGTCGACGAAGCCCTGCACGTTGTAGGTGATGGTGATCTGCCGAGCATCGGGGAGCGTGATCTGGGTGGGGCGATCTTGCGCGTCGTACGTGAAGGTGACGGCGTTGCCGTTGCGGTCGGTAACGCTGAGCAGCTTGGTCTGGTCATCGAAGGTGTAGAGGACGTCTTCGGGAGAGCGAAGCTCGTATCCGCCGGGGACCTCAGTGAGCGATTCGAACCGGCCGATGGGGCGGCTGAATGAACCGTCGGGTTGCTTCGTAAAGGTGGTTCGCTCGCCGTTTGGCCAACGGATGATGACGATCTCGTTGGGCAGCGATCCGCGGAAGGTCGGGATCGACATCATGTCGAGGCTGGAGTGGAAGCCGCGTCCAAAGAAGCCGACGTAGAAATCTCCGCTGAAGTACATCCGCGAGTGGATGAAGGGGACGGTTTCGAGTTCGAAGGGGAGACCGGAGAAGGCCTGGTTGAACGGTAGATCGACAAAGGACTGAAAGAGCTCGCCGTCGTGCAGCATGACGGGCGATCCGCTTCCTTTGCAGGGGTCGCAGTCGGGTCCTTCGCAGGGGCAGTCCTCTTCCGGTTCGTCGAAGGGCGTGTTGGGTTCACCGATACCCAGCGCCGGGTTGTCGGCCGACCACGCCGACGTCGGGAAGGCGAGCCAACCCAACGTCAGCAAGCACGCGAGTACGAATTGCCGTTTATCGATCATGACCATGGCTCCAGCGTCCCCGAGCGGGCGAAGTCGTCAGGGTTAATATCGGATCTCCATGATGCCGTCGCGCTCGATGGAGAGATTTCCTCGATCGTCGACGGCTCGCAGCGCAATTTTGTAGAAGCCGGGCGATACAAGAACGCCGTCGGCTGTTTTTCCATCCCAGATGAAGCTGCTGGTTCCCGTCGGGAGCCCAACGAGTTGGAACGTACGCAGGGTGTTTTGATTCTCAATCGAGATGACCTTGACGAAGACGGATACGGGCTCGCTGACATCAAACGCCACTTCGGCGGTCGCGCTTCCCAGTGGCCTGTCGGTGGGGCTGAGATGGTTCGGTGTTACCGTGACGTTGTCAATCTCGGGAAGCCCCGTGACGACGATGGCGTTGTCACCGAGTGTCCAGCCATTCACGGTCCAGAGGTAGGTGGCGGATTGGGCGAACGAGCCGTCGGATGCGAGCCCCGCCCAGTAGTAGGTGTAGTCTCCGGCGCCGAGCGCGAGACTGTCGAAGATCGTGGCCGTGCGGTTGGTCCCGCCCGGCAGCACATAGAGCGACGTGCGCGAGGCACTGGGAATCCTGAAGTTCATGGGGAGCGGGTCGTCGGCGAGCGGGTCGAAGACGGTCACGGTGGGGGGAATCCGAGCGGCGAAGTAGTGGTTCCCGCCGGTGGTTTCGTCGAGGTCGAGCGTGTCGGTTCGGCCGGGATAGGAATACTGAAGAACGGCATAGTAGGCGCCGGGGTGAACGGGTTCGTATCGGTCGTCGCGCCCGTCCCAGAGATCGTCATAGGTGTTGGCCGTTCGGGATTCGTGATCGACGAGCGTGCGAACGATGCGGCCGCTTCCGTCTCGGATGTAGAGCCAGACGGTCGACGCGATGGTGGTTGTGGTACGCACCGTAACGGTCTGGGCGAGACCGGGATCAATGGTATCGTCCAAGATTTCGAGCGAGGCGGGTGCGAGCGTATCCACACGCACTCGGTCAATGGAGAAGTTCCCGTCGTTGTCGGTCACGCGAAGGGCGGCGACTTTCGCGCCGGCCGTCGGATAGACGTGGCTGGTTTGGCCCGAGGTCGGGCCGGCGAAGTCCCAGACGCCGTCGTTTTCGAAGTCCCATTCGTAGAGATCGATGGTTCCATCGTCGAGGCCGGCGCCGGAGAAGTTCACGGTCAGTGCGTTGGCGCCTTGTGCGGCGGAGGCCAGCGCCGTTGGCGTGCCCAGTCCGGTCGCATGGACTTCGGTTTGGATGATGGGGTGTTCGACCGATGCGCCGGATAGGTGCGTGGCTCGGAATCGCGGTTTGTACACGCCGGCGATGGGATAGACGCGCGCGAGGTTGGGGTCGGTGGTCGAGGTGTAGTCCGCGACGAAGGATCCGTCAAAATCGTAGTCCCATTCGTAGAGCACGACCGGATCGCTCAGGTCGGCGGCGATCCCGTGCAGGAAGACGGTCAGCGGTGCCGTGCCGTTGCTGGGTGATACGGAGGCGAAGCTCTCAGTGACGGCGATGTCGATGGCACGGTCCGCCAGTGTGCCGTCACTGAGCTGAACCTGAAATCGGACGGTGTGCAGGCCTTCTTCGTAGAAGGTCTGTTGGCGCAGGTCGGGCCTCGGATCGACGATGTCGTACGTGCCGTCGTCCTCCCAATCCCAGCGATACCACGCAGGCGGGATGTCCGACCAGATCACATTGGGCTCGAAGATGACGGTCAGCGGCGCCGGTCCGCTCCGCGGTGTGGCGCGGGGGTCAATGGCGAGCGACGTCACCGTGAAGTCCGCGCGGGTCGAGGCGAGCGTTCCCGCGGTGTCCTCGATCGAGGCCTCGACGGCGTGCGGGCCGTCCACCAGCGCTACATCGAGAGGCAGTACGGCGCTTCGGAAGCTGGCGATCGCGTCGGCGGACCGGTCGACGCCGTCGACGAGTACCTGAACCGACGACGGAACGACGTTGAGGCTGGTGGGCGAGTAGTCGATGACGATGATCGGTCGTCGATCGCCGATCAGTGATCCGTCGACGGGGCTGTTGATGGCGATGTAGGGAGCGTTCGGTGTTCCGACGTGGGGAAAGTTCTGTCGCCACAACCAGATGTCGCCGGTGTCGACAATACCGTTGGCATCGACGTCGGCGCCGATAAACCCGGGTGAGCCGGTCTGCCCTAGCGCGTTGCGGATTTGCAGAAGATCGCGAAGGTCCACGACTTCGTTGGGTTCGACGTCGCCGGGTGTCGCCAGCGCGACACCGATCGGCAGCAACGGCCAGGCGATCAGGATGATCCAACAGCCTCTTGCGCGTTTCATGGTCTCATCACCGTTTCCTCTCGGCCGTGGAGGACCGACATCACCACGTCACCCGTTGTCTGCGGCGCGACGGTCGTCGTCGACCAAGAACCCATGCACCCATCGTCAAGATCAACGCCGTCGTCGGCTCGGGCGCGATGCTAAGTCCAATGACCTCCGTGAAGGAGCCGCCGGCGGACATGTCGATCTGTGTGAGGATGCCGTTGAAAACCCCGTAATAGACATTCAAACCGTTCAATACGAGCCGGGAATCCGGATCGGAAATCGTCAGATCGGAGACGTAGAGCGCGTCGGCTGCCCCCAGACCGTCGTTGTTGAAGTTGTCGGTCAGAGAGACGAATTCGTCGGCGCCGACGATGCGCAACGCCGAGAGGCCGAAATTGTCGATCATGCCGGCCACGGTCGCACCGAGATCGGCACCGCCCACTTCCAGGTTGAGCGGGTCGGCTGCGTTGAAGGAGGCGTCGAGACTCAGCATGAGTTCGGCCGAGGCGAACTGGGTGTTGAGTGTGGATGCGTTAGCGAAGTCGCCGGCGAGTTCGATGGCGGCGCCGGGGGTGGCCGCCAACTGCGCACCGGACCCGAACGCGAGATTTCCATCGATAGCCAGCGTCGTGGCGGCGATGTCGAGGGTGCCGTCGCTGGTGAGCGACGAGAAAAAGTGCGGTTTGGCGGTCGTGTTGAAAATGAGCGATCCACCGGCGTTGTTGGCCGCCGGTCCCTGGGCGGTGAACGAACCGCCGCTCGAGGTCGTTACCGTACCGTTGTTGGTGATGGCGCCGGTTACGGTCAAGGCGCCGTTGCTTGTTACGGAGAGCGTGGACCCGGTTCCCGTTGTCAGCGCACCGCTGAGGCGAGAGGAAGCGCCCGATACGGTTCCGCTCGCCCCGTTTGTGAGTGCAACGGAATTGAAGGCCACGTTGGAGGCCCCCGAGACTTCCAGTGTGCTCGCGGCACCGTCCACTTGGGCCGTGCCGCCGATGTCGCTGACCTGCGATGCGTTGAGAAAGATCAGGCGGCTGCCGCCTGCGTGGTCGACGGCGCGAATGGTTCCTCCGTTGGTGACGGACGCGCCGGTGAAGTAGAGGTTTGCTCCATCCGCTTCCATGAGTCCTTGATTGGTGACGTTCCGGTTGAGTTGAAGGTGGGTGTTGGTTGCCGCTGCGTTCTGAATGGAGCGAACCACGCCATCGGCGTTGTTGGTGAGGTCCTTGTCCAGGTAGGTCGAGGCGTTGTTGCCCGAAGCGCCCGCTTCGATCAGACCGCTGTTGGACACCGTTCCGGTTCCGGCGATTCGCACCCAGCTGCTCATCAGGAACATGCCGCCGTCGTTGCCGGCGCCGTCGGTTTCGATGGTCACGGGTGCATTGAACGTGGCTGCAGAGCTGGAGGTGATGTTCAGCGTGCCGGTGGGACCGATGGTGGTCGGGGTCGTAATCGTCGATCTGCCGGCGTTCATCGTTCCGTCGACCTGCACGCCGGCGCCGCTCAGCGCGGCGCTGCTGTTGATGGTGACGATGGAACCGAGCCCGGCGGTGAATGGAGAGGCGACGTCGAGTGTTGAACCTGTGACGGTGAGATCGCCGCCGTTGGTGAGTGTGAGTGAAGCGAGGCCGGCGTTCGACGAAGTCAGAAACTGCAAGCGGCTGGCGTCGCCGTCGACCTCGGCCGTGCCGCCGAGATTGTTCAGCACGGCGCTGGATTGGAGGGTGACAATGCTGTCGTTCACCGCGCGAATCGTCCCGGCGTGATCGACGGTGGATCCCGTGATGAGCAGGTTGGCGCCGGAGGCGGTCATGGTTCCGGTGTTGGCGATCGTCGGACCGTTCAGTTGAAGGGTGGTACCCGTGGCGCCGTTGATCGAAGTCGCCACGACCGCGCCGGTGTTGACGAGCGGTTTGGAGATGGTGGTCGTGCTGTTGTTGCTGAAGGCGCCGCCTTCGAGCAGGCCGTCGTTGGTCAGCAGGCCGACTCCGGAAATCGCGATCGTGTTGTTGTTGACGCGCAGGGTAGCGCCGGCGGTGTTGTTGATTGTGCCCTCGACAACGAGGCGCGTGGAGGAGTTAACGACGTTGATTTCGCTCCCGGCGGTCGTCGTGGTCACGTTGCCGTCGATCGTGGAGACGCCGCTCGTCGCGTCGATTCGTCCGGTGGCGGTGAGGTGTACGTCGCCGATGACCTTGCCGCCCTGCCCGGCAAGGACGCCGCCCACCGAGAGTCCGTCCGCCTGAAGGCGTCCGTTGCTCGCGACAGTGGCGACGCTGCCCACGCCGACGGACAAAGGCGACAGGATCGCGAGGGTACTGTTGAGGCCGCTTACTGAAACATCCCCGCCGTTGGTGAGGTTCAGGAAGTCGAACCCGACCAGCGAGTTTGTGTCGAGTGAGAGCAGGCTGGTGTCGCCGTCGACGACGGTCGAACTTCCGGACGAACCACCGACGAACGAGCTGGTCACGCGGAGATGTCCACCGTTGATCGCCGACCACGATCCACCGGCGTTGTCGAGAAAAAGGCTCGCCAGTGTGAGTGTTGCGCCGTCGGCTTCGATGAGGCCCCGATTCGTGATGTCGCCGCCGAGCTGGAAGTTGTTGCCGGTGGCTCCACCGTTGCTGAACGCGCGGATGACGCCGTCGGCGTTGTTGACAATGTCGTTGTCGAGGCGGGTCGTGCGATTGTTCGTGGCCGTTCCGCCCTCGACCACGCCGCTGTTGATGATCGTTCCGGTGCCGCCGACGCGGGCATTACTGGCGATGACGGAGATGCGGCCGGCCTGCGAGGCGCCGTCGTTTTGTAGCGTCACGGTTTGCTGGAGCGCCACGGAGGACGAATCGGCGATGATCTGCCCTGTCGGGGTCACGGTGACCGGTGCATCCACGATGCCCGAGGTACGAAGCGTCAATGCGCCGCCGAGCGTGAGGCCGCTCGCGTTGAACCTTCCACTGCTGCTGATCGAGAAAGCGGACCCGTCGGGGATCAGGGCGGTCGTGGCTGATGCCACGGTTCCGTTTCCGGAAAGGCTGCCAGAGGCTCCGTTGCTCAGCGTCAACGTACCCAGCTCGACGTTTGCCGACCCGGAGACCTCGATCCGGCTGAGTGCGCCGTCGACCAGAGTGCTGCCACCGAGGTCGGTCATTTGCGTCGAGCCAAGGAAGATCAGCTTGCTGCCGTCCGGGTGGTCAATTGCCCGGAGCGTGCCGCTGTTGTCGACCGTCGCGCCGGTGAAGTAGAGGTTTGCGCCGTCGGCTTCCATGGTGCCGGCGTTGTTGATGGAACCGCGCATCTGGAAATAGGTGTTGATCGGGGAACCGTTCTGGAAGGCACGAACGACACCGCCGGGGGTATTGATCAGGGCGAGATCGAGATAGCTACTGGCGTTGTTGGAGGTTGCGCCGCCTTGAATCAACCCGTTGTTGGTCACGAGGCCTGACCCGGCGAGCCGTGCACTGTTGACCAGTACCTGGGCCAGGGCGCCGGACTGAAGCGTCAATGCGCCGTTGAACGAGGAGGCTCGGCTTCCGGCGCGGACGAGCAGTTCGCCGCCGCCCTGTACGTCCACATCGTTGTTGATCTGCGTGTGCCCCAGATTGAGCAAACCGCCGCTTTCCACGGTGACCTGTCCGCCATACACGCGCGAATCAAGCTGCGCATTCAGTTCACTGTCGACACCGAGGGTGAAGGGCTGGTTGATGGTGAGGCGGCTTGCGGCATCCGTCACGAGCACATTGCCGCCGTTGCTCAGCGTCAGGGCGTTGAAGGTGACGTCCGCGGCGAGTTTGATTTCGAGCCAGTTGGATGCACCGTCGATGATCGCCTGGCCGCCGTTGTCGGTCACCACCGTTGAGTTCGTGAAGACGAGCTTGCTGGGCGACGCGGCGTTGACCGCTTGCATCGTTCCACTGTTGAGGACGGTGGTGGAGGGGAAATAGAGGTTTCCACCATTACCTTCCATCAATCCCGCGTTGGTCACATCACCCCTGAGTTGAAGAAAAGTGTTGGTTCGCGTTCCGTTCTGGTAGGCACGGACGATGCCGTCGGTGTTGTTGATCAGATCGCGATCCACGTAGGTGCTGCCGTTGTTCGAGTGTGCGCCGCCCTCGATGAGTCCACTGTTGTGAGTGACTCCAGTGCCGGCCAGGTGTGCGCTGGTGGCGGAAATGCGAATCGTGCCGCGATTCGCACCGCCGTTTTGCAGTGTGAGGTCACCGTTGATCGTTCCGGTTTGTGAACTGGCGGTGATGAGACCTGTCGGTTCGATCAGTACGGGTGCGTTCACCACGCCTGACGACTGCATGATCAGTTCGCCACCCAACGTCAAACTCACGGCCTCGAATCGTCCGCTACCGGATACGGTAAACGTCGAGCCGGCGCCCAACCCTACGTCGTTGGTGGCAACGATCTCGGAGCCCGCGCCGGTCACGAAGCCGCCCGCTCCACCGGTGAAGGACAAGGTTCCGAGTTCCACCCGGGAGCCGGCGGACACGGCCAGGCGGCTGTCTGCGCCGCTGATCTGCGTCATCCCGCCTGCATCGACGACCTGGGCGCCGCCCAGGAATTCGAGCTTGCTGGCGACGCCGGCGTCGGTGGCACTCAGCGTTCCTCCGTTGGTGATGGAGGTGCCATTGAAATAGAGCCTCGCGCCATCGGCTTCCATCAAGCCGTGGTTGGTGATGTTTCCGGTGAACCGGAAGAGCGTGTTGGTCGGCGTGCCGTTGCGAAACGCCCGGACGATGCCGTCGGCGTTGTTGACCAGATCGAGATTGAAATAGGTGCTCGCGTTGTTGGTCGTTCCGCCGCCCTCGATGAGGCCGCTGTTGGTGACGACGCCCGTTCCGTTGACGCGCGCGCTGTTAACGGAGAGTGAAAGCACAGCCGCCTCGGTGGGCGAGCCGCGCAGCAGGGCGACGTCGCCGTTCAGCGTGGCCGTGCTGGAGTTGGCGATGATGTGGCCGATCGGGTTGACCGTGATGGGCGCGTCGATCGCAGCGGAAGTTTGCACGAAGAGGTCGCCGTCGAGCACCAGGCCTGGTGCGACAAACCGTCCGCTACTCGAGGCGGTGAAGGCTGAACCATCGGGAATGCCAACGACGTTAGTGGTCTTCACCACTGAACCCGCGCCGGACACAGACCCACCCGCGCCGGGGGCAAACGTCAGTGTTCCGAGTTCGACGTTTGCGCCTGCGGACACGCTGAGCCGCCCGAGTGCTCCATGGATTTCGGTGATTCCGCCCGCGTCGATGACCCGCGTGCCGGCGAGAAAGACCAGCTTGCTACCGTCGACGTGGTCCAACGCACGCAACGTGCCGCTGTTGGTTACCGTCGCGCCGGTGAAGTACAGTCTGGCTCCATCCGCCTCCATCAGCCCGGCGTTCGTGATATCGTTGTTGAATTGAAAGAAAGTGGGGGCGGCTGTGCCGTTCTGAACGGCACGGACGACGCCATCGGCGTTGTTGGTTAGACTCAGATCGAAGAACGTGCTCTGGTTGTTGGACGGGGCGGCACCCTCGATCAAGCCGCTGTTGGTGACTCCGCCCGCGCCGGAGAAGCGAGAACTGTTGCCGCGAAGCGACAAACCCGACCCCGGTGCGATGGCGAGCGCGCCGCCGAGGTTCAGTCTCGTGCTGCTGCCCGTGATGGTGACAGTGCGGTCACCGACCCAGCTGAGGTTCCCCGTGATGACGTTGGTGCCGTTGACGATGGAGAAGCCGGCCGTGGTTTCCAGCGAGAGGTTGCCGTCAAACGTGGCACTGCGGAGATTTAGATCACCCCGGACGGAAAGATTCGGCGTCTCCAATCGCGCCGAAGTGATCAGGTCGACCAATGAACCCACGGACGTTTCGGTCAATCCGGGGATGCTCAGTCGCGAACCGGCGCCGGTGACGGTCAGCGTGGTACCCGTCGGCAGCGTGCCAAGGCCCGTAGCCTCCAATGCGGATCCGCCTGAAAGCGTGAGGGAACCGCCGGCCGCCGTCCATCCGGAGAGATTCAGGTTCGTCGTCGGTCCTTCCGATCGGTAACGATCGAAGCTCAACGAACCGCCCGTTCCGGTCCAGGCCACGCCGATTTGCCCGGCGGTGGAATCTACGTTCGAAAAGGCGATGTTGCCGCCGTTACGAATCTCCAAGCCCAGGTTCCCGGATTCTTCGATCTCGACGCCGCTCAGGTTGAATGAGCCACCGTCGGCGCGAATCGTACCGCCGGTGTCCACCAGTCGTCCGTTCAGGTTGAACGTGGTCGTTCCACCGGCTTCAGAGTTGGAAATCAGCGCGCCGGCGTTGTCGAGAATACCGTTGAAGGTAAACGTCGCGTTTCCCGTTCCCTTGTCGGTTACGGCGAGTGTGCTGGCGGGGTCGATCGTCGTTCGTACGCGGGTAAACGTGGTGGTGCCAGCCGTGATCTCGCCGGCGGATCCGTTCCCCAGCACCAGGTCACCACCAAACATGTCCATTCCGCCGGCGAATTGGATGACGCCTTCGTCCGCAGCGATGGAGCCGAGATTCTGGACGACGCCGTTGGTCGACCCGAATCGAATCGTTCCCCCGTTGGCCTCGAACGTGCCGGTCGGGAGGTTGGTCACGAGGCGACCACTGCCCGCGACCGCCACGGTGCCACCGGATTCCGTGGCGATCCGCCCGAAGTTGGTGACGTGCTGAGAAAGCGTCAGCGAGGCGGACCCGACGCTCTCGACGACGCCCGACGCATCGTTGGTGAACAAGGTACCGGAAAACGCGGACTGACTCCCCGATAGCACACGGATTGTGCCTTCGTTGTGCCAATCGTCGACGTTCACGGCGAGGTTGCCCGATCGCGCCCAGAGTTGACCGGCGTTGTGGAACTCACGCGACTCGATCGTCAGCGTGCGCAGCGGTGTGTCCGCGTCGACGAGGCCGTTGTTGACGAATCGTCCGGGACCACCGATGCGGCCTGATCCGCCGTGTATTCGATGATCCACCGCGTTGGTCAGTGTGGTCCCCGTAGCGGTGTGAATGAACGGCTCGTTGCCGCCCGCCGCCCGCGAGTAAAAGTAGAGCTCGCCGGTGCCCGAGAGGGTGACGTCGGAGAGCAGGTCCAGCCCCGCGACACCGCCCGCCAGCGATCCATCGCCCAGCCAGATCGTGGCGCTGTTCGACAGATCGTGATTGAGCTGCATCGTTCCCGATTCGACCCAGATGAAGCCCGCGTTGTGAACGGCGCCGAACAGCCCGGCGGTTCCACCGTCGTCGAGGAGAATCTGACCGGAATTGTCGAAGCCGCCGGGTTGCGCCAGCGAGAGTGAAGATGTATCCAACAACCTCAACGTGCCGCTGTTGGCGACGGTATCCACGGTGGCGACGAGGTTCAGTGAAACGTCGTCCGTCAGGTTGGCGAGGATGACGTCATAGGTGACGCCGCTGTTGTTCGGAATGAGGTTCAGGTCCCACGCGGTGGGGTCGTTCCACAGACCGGCGCCGCCGGACCAGGTCACCGGTGTTCCCGCGTACGCGCCGGCCGATACCAGGACCGCAAGCGTACCGATGAGTCCTGTTCGGGCCGGTCGCCACGACCGTTGCCGAACATCACTTCGGCGCTGCCACAGATTCGTCATTCCCTTCTCACCTCCCGTTCGCACATCGCTTGGACGTCTGTGCGACCGTCTTGCCATCGGGCTGAATCACCGTCGGCCAACTCCTTCACCGCCATTCACCGAGGTCGATGATTCGGCACTTGGGCTGTTCGCTTAGCGACCAAACTCGGCGGGCCAAACGCCCACTGGAACGCCGCGACATCTCTCATGTCCACGTCGTTGTCGGGCTCCGCGTCGAACAGGCTGCACATGCCCGGCGGCGGGCCCACATTCGGGCCCTTCAGGCAGGCGGGCAACTGGGCATAGTCCGCGAGCGTGATGAACCCGTCGCCGTCGATGTCTCCGGCACCCGGTACGACGGTCAACGACAACGCGCCGATACCGACGCTCATGACATCGAACAGGGCGCCGGTCGGCGGTCCCGTCGTGTGAACAGCCGTCACGTTCGAGAGCGAAAGGTTCAACGTGCCGACACCGCTCGCGCGGATCGTAAACGTCTCGATCAAGACGCCGGGTCCCGCCGCAAGCCCGTCCGTCGCCCCACCGGCAGCGGCGTCGAAATCGTTGTCGAACAGGACTTCGAGTTTCGGCGTGGCGGTGAGATTGTGCGGGAGATCGTCGGCGGTCGGGTCCGGGGTGGAAACAGGCGCGTAGGCAAGCGTCGAGGCCCGGTCGATCATCTCGGCGCTGACGCCGCCGGACGCGCCGAGTGCAAAAGCCACGCCCGAGAGTCGCACATCGAACGTGCCTCGCACCTCGATCGTCACGGGTCGGCCTGCCGTAATGGTCGACGGACCTGGATTGGCCAGCGAGAGGCTGACGGAAGTGTCAGCCAGTGACATCGATGGCGTACCTCCCAAAGCCACCGCCACACAAACCAAGCACCGTCGCGGTATGCGCATTTCTCACTCCTCCGGCGATCGGGTTCTGGCGTCCCCTTCGGCGCAGCCGACCGCGATCAAATGTGGTGAGATGGAATCCTCAAGAGGCAATTCTAGCGGTTTGAGGGCCTGAAGGTCAACGATATCAGACTCTCAGGAATGGGAAGGTCCGATCATGTTCGCGGTTCGAATAGGGATCCTGAGACTCGGGACTTGGTGTCCTGGGTGCGGGGCGCGGTCAGGACCAGATCGGGAGGTTCCGCAGGCCGTCGACGATCAACACCTTCAGGCCGGCCAGCACAAGCGCCGTTCGGAAGGCAAGGCGAAAGTGGCGTTCCGGAAAGTTGCGGAGCATGCGTTTGCCCAGAAGCGTTCCGGGAATGACCACGATAATCATGACCAGCGCGACCGTGCTGAGACGCATGAGTTCCAGGTCAGGGCGAAGCAGAAGGAACGCCGGGATCTTCAGGACGTGCGTCGTCAGTTGGCAGACGGCCTTGGTGGCGATCAGGCGTTCTTTGACGAAATCGTACCGTGCAAATACCGGCGCGATCAGCGGGCCTACGGCGCCCACCGTCAACGCGGCGGCACCGGCCGCCAATCCAATCAGTGAGAATCCCCAGAGGTTGCTCGTGGCGGGGTCTCCCGAGCGGCGTTTCGGAAGAAACGGTGCCACGAGGATGTAGGCTCCCATGATCGTTTTGAGATACGGCTCGCTCTCTTCGGCCTGTCCAAGCGACCAGAGCAGCATGAATCCGATGGTCGCACCGGGAATAACACCGAGAACAAAACGTCCCAGCGCGCTTCCGTCCACGTTTTTGATGAACGCCAGTACACGTGTACCATTGCTGGCGATTTGTACGGCCGCGTGCGTGGGGATGGCTTCGCCGTGGGACATGAAGCACATCATGACCGCGAGCAGAACCACCCCGCCGCCCATTCCGAGAATGGCCGAGATGGTTGCGGTCACGAACGCGACAACGGCAAGGATGATTCCGGTGGTCAGGTTCATGCGATATCCGTCATCACACACCAGTCGACGCCGGCCGAAGTGCACGTCACGGCGGCGATGTGTCCGTCGTGGTGAAAGTGTTCGATCGGCCAGGATCGATCGGCAAAATCGAGTGTCAGAATCTTGTCACTCAGAACCGCGGTCAACCGACAGTCTTGCAGTTTTCCGATGCCGACGCCGTTGGCTTTGAGCGCCGCTTCCTTGGCTGTCCACAGCCGAAAGAATGCATCCCAGGAGCGGTCGCCGAGGATCGACCATTCCTCGTCGTCTGCGAGGAAGTCGTGCAGGGGCCGGGGGCGTGGTCTGACGGACTCAATGTCGATTCCGACGGGTTGATCGGACACGACGGCCGCCGCCCATCGCCGCTTGTGCGAGACCGACCAGTGAAACCCCTCGTTGGGGAGGGGTGCGTTGCGGTCGTTTTTAACCCAACCGTTTGCCGGTGCACCACAGCGTGTTGCGCTTTTTTGAAGTGCGGAACGGGCGCACGTTCGCTGCTGCTGAACTTGCTCGGCCGTGCGCGGCAAGGCGGACTGCGGTATGGATAGC
The DNA here is from genome assembly GCA_029260135.1 of Phycisphaerae bacterium. Taxonomy (GTDB): domain Bacteria; phylum Planctomycetota; class Phycisphaerae; order UBA1845; family UBA1845; genus OFTM174. The sequence goes on from JAJDDV010000206.1 coordinate 13,193, forward strand.
AGTACGGGTTGCAGGACCATTACTTGTCGGTGGGCCACCTTCCCGCAATGGTGTGTTTGACGATGTCGGCGTCGAAGTAGTTGACGTCCATCGCGCCGTCGACGACGACGCCTTGTGCGTTAATGCCGCTCGAGCGCGGGCTCAGCAGGAATGCGGCTGTGTTGGCGACTTCGTCGGTCGTGACGGCCCGCTTGCGAAGGGTCGCCTGCTCGGCGTAGAGGAATTGATCGACATACCCGGGGATTCCCGCCGAAGCACTCGTCTTGAGCAGCCCTGCACAGACGGCGTTGAACCGTACCTCGGATTCGTGGCTGAATGACTTCGCCAGAAACGCGAGCGAAGACTCCAACGCCGCCTTGGCCGGCGCCATGTATCCGTAACTCTCCGCTGCCATCCGCGTCGTCGAGATGGAAATCGCGACGACGCTCGCATGTGGATCCAAGGAATTCCGAAAGGCGCCCGCCAGCGCGATCAGCGAATAACAGCTCACGGAGACACACTGCAGAAAGTCCGCACGATTGACGTCGTGGAACGCGCCGGAGAACGTCTCGTAATTTGCATACGCAATCGAGTGAACCAGTCCGTGGATTCTTGGGTGATTCCCGGAAACCGCCTCGGCCAGCGCATTGATCTGATCGTCGTGTTCAACGTCGCACACGTATACTTCGCGGTCTTTCAGCAGCGACTGGAGGGTGTCGCGACGGTCCTGCGAACGCACGCTGTAGACGACAGTGGCTCCCTCCGCCTCGAGAAGACGCGCGGTGTGCCAGGCGACGCTGCGTTTGTTGGCGACGCCGGTGACGACGATGGTCTTTCCGGAAATGTCGAGATAGCTCATGGCGTTTGGCCCTTGTCCCCC
>JAJDDV010000207.1 GCA_029260135.1 Phycisphaerae bacterium
CCGCCTTCGGCGGCCCCCGCCGGGTGCCACTGGCGGCTTGTCCGCCAGTGCGATGACGCCCCAGGAACAGCAGGTCACCGACCCGCCAAAGCCGATTCCACAGGTCCCGATCGGTCGACTTCCGCCGCCGGGCGGGAAAGCCCGAATCGTACTGGAACCGGACGGTGCTTTCCAGCGGTTCGCGTCGTTCGGGGCCAATTCTGAGTACTACCCAGGTTTTCGCAACGCCGAATCTCTCGGGCCTGATTCAGCAAACCCCTGTTTTCAAAGGACTTACGAGCAACGTGGCGGGGATTTGTCATGCGCCCGAGCGGTTTCTGGTTTTGCACGGCGCAAGGGAAAACCGACCGGATTACGAGGGATTGGCACTTTTTGCCGTGGAACGTAAACCCTTTCACGGTAACGAGTTACAGCGATCAAAGGCCGTTCGGCTTCGCGGCAATACGGCAACTCGCGGCAATCGTTGACCGGCCGATTTCGGCTCGACGGTGCCAGCACTGTGACACACCCGGTTAGGCGCCACGTCTAACATCACGGCTCAGACCGCCTCCGGGGCTCGAACTCGGGGATTCGTGAGCGGGACCGCCTGGAACGCGCGTCCGCCCGGTGCGATGAAACGTATTCATACAGGTTCACTCCGTCATCATACCGCCCACGGTGGGATAGAACCGGTCTTGGTGCAGCGTTTTGACCCTGGTGAGTCTCCACGTCCAAAAGCACCAATCCCGCCCCGTTTGGATCCTGCTGCATCCATCGCATGATCGCGGGATTATAGTAGCGTGCCCGCACGTAGTACGACCCCGACTCTCGGTCGTACCAGAGCCCTTGGAAGCGCAGGAGGGATTCGGGCTCGGCGACGGGTTGGCCGGTGCCGTCTTCGACAGCCAGCGTGTTGCCGTACGGGTGATAGGTGAACTGGCGCCGGATGACACCGCTACTGCCCACAAGCCCGACGACGTTGTAGTTGGCGTCTTGAAGAACGTAATTCACGACCGCGTTGTCGTCGACCTGCGCGACCTGCTCGTCGATGTAGTCCTTTCCGTAGACCAGGTCCTCGGCGTGAACGAAGTTGTACTGCGGGATCTCCACACAGCAGGGGGGATCCGCGAGGCGGACGCCGCGCTTGGGATCGACAGCCGCGGGGTCTTGACCGCCGCCCTGAATGGCCTTCTCGGGGCCGCCACCGGGTCCGCCGCAGCCGGAGCAGTCGGTGACCATGACCACATCGGTGACGTAGCGTGAGATGATGCGGTTGCCGTCGTAGTAGTAGTACTCGCCGTCCTCATTGGTGGTGGGCGCGACAGTGCCACCGCACCGGCACTGCGAAGGGTCGATGGGCGGCGCTCGTCGCGTGGGTGGCGATGTATTGGTGTGAATCGCTCCCCCAGCTCAGCGCTTCGCTAACGAGCTGGGCCACCCGGCGAGCGCGTCGTAGCGATACCGGGCCTGGAGCGTGTTGTCGTCGCCCTGATAGACGCGAACCAGACGGTTCCACGCGTCATAGACGAAGCGGCGTTCGGCGGCTGAGGGCTAGCCGCCGCGACAAATAACGCCCCGAGTTGGCGTAGCCATCCAAACGGCTGGGAGGCTGTCAACGTGGGGCGTTCGCGCTATCTGGGTTGTGCCCAACCTGCGCGGCCCTTAGAGACCCCCCTCGCCTGAGATCCACACCCCCAAAAAAAAAGTCAGAAATCGCTTGACGTTCGGTTTTCGTTCGGATACGCTTAATACCGAACAAAGATCGAACACGAGTGGCGGCCCCACGGGTTGCCTGCTCCTCGGTGAACGGACGCACGAGGGATTTCAGATGGCGCAGGACCGAAGGATCGGCAACGACCGATTACCGTTGTGTGTGTTCGGCCCTGGGGGTGACTTTCGGACCGCGTGGCTCCCAGGGCCGACGGTTTCCCCCGCGCCGTGGCGGATGGGCCTCGAAAAAGTAGCACTGACGCCGGTGTCGGGTTTTGCCGTGGCGGCCCCGGCCGGCGTCAGATTGTGGTGGGCGCGGCTGGCCGGTTTACTGACCACCGCCCGCAACGAAGTTCGACGCGTCGCTCACTTCCGCGGATTGTATGCGGACGGGGCGTTGCCGCTCGTCCTCACCGGTCCCGAAGGTTTGGACCGCTTCACGGAGGTTTGCCATGGCCAAGAAGAAACGAAAAAGCGAAGCAACCCACTTTCTAACACCCCGTCAGCTCGAGATCCTCACCTGCGTCCGCGACGCACGGAGGAACCTTGGCTATTCCCCGACCTTGCAGGAGATCGCGGACGAACTCGGCATCAGCAAAATAACCGTCTTCGAGCACGTCGAAGCCCTCATCGAAAAAGGCATGCTCACACGTCACTCGAACAGGGCGCGCTCTTTGGAGCTGACCTCCTCTGCCCGGTTCCCTGACGACCGCCCCACGCTCCTGCCGATGCTCGGGCGGATCGCCGCCGGTGCCCCCATCGACGCCGTCCCGTCCCCCGATGTCGTCGATCTCGAAGACCTCGTCACCAGCCGCTATCCCGTCGGCGTCCTCACCGTCACCGGAGACAGCATGATCGAGGACCAGATCCGCGACGGCGACTGGGTCATCTTCGAGCAGCGGTCCGACCCGCGCAACGGGGAGACCGTCGTCGCCCTGATCGACGGCGAAGAAGCCACACTCAAACGCTTCTACAAAGAGAAAAGCCGCATCCGCCTTCAGCCCGCCAACGCCAAATACAAACCGATCTACGTCCGCGACGTAGAGGTCCAAGGCGTCGTCATCGGCGTCGTGCGGCGCTACTGAGAGCACATCCACACTCTTTCCTGCGCGCTCCATACGCTTGGTGGTTTCGCGCGCCTGGATGATCCGGTATCATCGCTCGCCTTATGAAGCGACCGATGACAAGACTTCACCGCGCCTGTTGCCTGTTCGTGTTCCCGGCAGTCGTGACACTTTGCACGGCCCAGCTCCACGCACAACCTACGCCCAATGACGCCGTCCCTGCTGCCGAGCAGGATAGCGGAAATAAGCAGCAAAAAGCCGTCAGCCTGGACTTGAGTTCACCGCGCGCGACGATGCGCACGTTTCTCATGGCGATTGAAGCCGCGTCCGGCGACGCACCGGAACGCATCGACGACGCTGTCCAATGCCTCGACCTTTCTGAACTCGAAGGGGAGGACGCGGCTGAATCCGCGCGGAAGCTGGCCCGTCGCCTTCGCCGAATCATCGATGCCAAAGGCGTCAAACTCGAAGACATTCCGGAGACGAGCAACGGACTCGAGGAGTTCGTGTTCTATCGACAGGCCGACGCCGCGCCGGAGGATGAGGAAACCAGCCGGACGGACGCCCCGCCCGCCATTACCTTGATTCTCGATGCCGCAGAGCAGTGGCATTTCTCAGCGCACACGCTGGCTTCAATCCCTCGTCTCGAGGTGGAGGTCGAAAAGAGCGAAGAGCCGAAGTCAGCGACCGCCAGCAAGATCCCAGCCTCAAAACGCTCGCCGCGGGCGACGATGTCGACGTTCATCAAAGCGATGAAAGCCGACCCGCCCGACCTTGCGGAGGCCCTGCACTGCCTCAACCCGACGGGTCGAGACCCCGCCGCGTGGACGGTGAGCGGACCGACTCTCGCCAATGAACTCAAAACGGTCATGGATAAGGAAGCCAAGGTCGTCCTGACGGAGATCTCGGACGCACCCGACGGTGACCCCTACGTGTGGCTCACCAGCGATACCGGCAATATCGTGATCGCACGCGTTGACATCGAAGAGGGCACTGAAGGAGAGGGCACCTTCGCGCTTCGAGCGGGCGAATGGCGATTCACGCCGCAGACGCTCAAGACGATTAACTCGCTCTACGACGAGCGGCGTGACGCCGAGATCGTTCAGGAACTCCAGGACGAAGGCGTGACCGAACGGCTCACGGCGGCAGAGTGGTTACGGCGCCGTGCCCCCGAACCTCTTCACACCGCGTTCTGGAAGCTCGAGATTTGGCAGTGGCTGGCGCTCGCTTTGCTCCTACCGCTGGGCTGGCTGGTCAAGGGAATCACAGCCGCCGCTTCGGGGATCGTCCTTCACGCATGGCTCAAACGGCGAAAGATCGCTGTCGAGCGCACCGCGCAGCAGCAGGTCGTACGTTCGCTCGGTGCGGTGGCGACAGCCCTCATCTGGTACTACGCCGTCCAGCGGTTGGGTTTGCCCGATGGTCTTCTGAAGTTCCTGCTGCCCGCGACTCAACTTGCCGTCGGTGTAACGGTCGTCTGGGTCGGCTACCGTACCGTCGACATTATCGGTGGTCACATCGCGTCGAACCGCGACGTGCGCCTCACGCACTTCGACGACGTCTTGATACCGCTTCTGCGTAAGATCCTCCGTTTGTTCGTCGTGCTCGTGGTCGTCCTGTTCATCCTCAACTGGATGGGCAAACCGCCAACCACCGTGCTCGGCGCCCTCGGCATCGGTGGCGTGGCCTTGGCGTTTGCCGCCCAGGACACGCTCGGCAATTTCTTCGGGTCGATCACCGTACTGTTCGATCGCCCCTTCGGCATCGGAGATTGGATCGTCATCGGTGACGTCGAGGGAACGGTGGAGCACGTCGGTTTCCGCTCCACGCGGGTCCGCACGTTCTACAACTCCGTCGTCACCATGCCGAACTCGAAGATGGTCAACACGCAGGTCGACAACTATGGCGCCAGGCGATACCGCCGAACCAGGGTCATGCTGTCGATTACCTACAATACGCCGCCGGAAAAGATCGACGCGTTTTGCGAAGGCATTCGTGAACTCGTTCGCCTGCACCCGCAGACGCGCAAAGACTACTACCACGTCTACTTCAACCAGTTCGCCGCGTCCTCGCTCGACATTCTCTTGTACATCTTCTTTGAGGTACCCGACTGGAGCACCGAACTTCGCGAACGACACAGACTCTTCGTCGATATACTTCGACTTGCGGAGCGGCTCGGCGTCGAGTTCGCCTTCCCGACGCAGACCGTCTGGTTGGAGCGTAGCCGCACCCAAAACGCTTCGTCCGCCGCGCCGCCTGATGGCACCACACCCCGTGATCCGGAGTCAATCGGTGTGAATGAAGCCGCCAGGCTCTTCGAGGAGGTCTACGGGAGTACGGCGCGACCGACCGATCCGGTGATCATTCACCCACGGCCCCGATCGCTGTAGCGTGTAACGATCAAGTCTATCGCGTTCAACGCTCAGCGGTAGCGGCGAACGGAGACAGAACTCCGGCGGAAACCAACACTCAGACGCTACAGCAGAGTAGCGCTTGCGCTAGCAGGGAACCTAGCGTCTTTCCCGCGTACGGAGTCGTTCGAAACGCCGGACTTGGATAGCGCTTGCGCTAGCGACAGGGACAGACCACAGACTCGCGGCTACCATGAATGTCACTGGATGACATAACGGGAAGGATCGAGACCGGCCCGTGTGCGGTGACACGCCGCACATCGACGCCTATCGCGACGAGGAGCGCAATGACCGCGACAACGCCTTGGCGGAGGCACGAGGCGCGGGCCGCCGCCCCTGCAACAGAGAGCGAACGTCGTCGAGATTCAAACGGCCGTCCTGGTTCAAATCCGCTACCGTGAGATGCCCCATCCCACGCGCGTTCAACTCGTGGATCGAGATGTCCATGGTCCCGGTTTCCGGCACACCGGCGGTCGACACACCGCAACAGGCGTCTTTGTCGAATTCCAGGAAGTTCAGGGAGAGGTACCCAAAATCGAGTGCATTGACTACACCATTGCCGTCAAAGTCGGCATGGGGAGGGCGCAGGCCGCACATCGTATCGCTGCCGGCCGGGCTCAGGTACTGGCTAGCGATGAAGAGACCGAAATCGAGAATATCGATAACACGATCTCCGTTCAGATTGCCGCCTACCAGCCAGTTACCTCCGAAGAACGGGTCGCCGCGGAAGTCCGCAACATATCGCCCATCAACGATGCTCAGCGGTGATGAAGATCGGAGCGTATGAAGGGGATCTCGAGCCGTGATGCATTCGTAGCGACCGGCCGGGACCTTGAAGACAACGTGGTCCGCATGACCCGGTAGATTGAAAGGTCCACCGAACTCCACGACCTCCTCGACCAAGGCCGGCGATTCGACACAACTCGCATAAAGTGCGAACTCAATACACCGGCGCAGCAACGCGCTCGTTTGAATGACAGGCGAAAGCTGAAGGTGCGTCTCGATGGGATTGAGCCTGCGCACCTCGACGTTCCAGGAACATGCGCTGGCCACACCGCATGCATCGGTCACCTCACACTGGAATGCGGTCACCCCACTCGGTAGAGTACCGCCCTGCGAGATCAACGGTGTCACGGCGGCTCCGTGGTCGTTGGAGGCGGAGCATACCAGGCTCTGTACGGGTCCGGGACAACCTCCGCTGAAATCGGGCGCAGCCCAAGTCACTTCCGCGGTTACTCCGCCGGCGTCTGCATTGGTGAAAACGTCATGCGGGCAGGAGATCAATACGGGATCACCCCCGATCGCAAGGGCGGAAGAGCAGCACGGAACATACGGAACGGGCGTCCCGGTCATGTCGGTCAGTGTCGTGCTCATGATGTTCCCGCTCAAGAAACAGAGCGGTTCGCTGGTCCGACACGAACTCACCACGCGCATTCGGATCGACGCCATGATCGCGGGCCCCGGCGAGCCCGACCCACCCGGGAGAATGCCCACGGCATAGAACACCGTACCCTGGGCGTTATCGATAATTCGCGCGGCCTCGACTCGATACGGTGACGACACATCCACGGTGTGACCGGTATACACATCGACCACCTGGAACAGCGCCGGATCAAACCCAACGGCGAAGCTTCCCCCCGCCACAACCTGGATGCTCGGACCGAGCACCACGTTTACAATGACCTCCTGATTCAGTTCCAAGCACGCGCGATTTGCCTCAAGGCAGAGCGTCGGTTCCGCATGGCAAGCGGGAATATCCAAACGCGTCCCGAAACATCCGCCGTTTCCGTCACAGACATCGTCCGCCGTGCAGGCGTCTCCATCGTCACACGCCACACCCGTCTGACGGGGTTTGGCATTGCACATCCCCAGTTCGCCAATGCACACGCCGATGCCGCACTGGCTATCCATCGCGCTGCAATCCCTCGGTGAACCGCCTGCGCAAACGCCGTTCATACAACTCTCGCCGACGGTACAGAAGACACCGTCATCGCAAGCACGCGTATGGTTGACGAACACGCAGGAACCCGACCCGTCGCATTCGTTGTCGGTACACGGATTCCCGTCGTCCGTGCAGGGCGTGCCCGCCGCATCGCTGCAGCTCTGTGTCAACTCATCACATTGATCGGCGCACTCCGTACCCACGGTGCACGGATCGCCCAGATGAACGGAGCACGTTCCGTTTGCACAGGTATCGCTACCGTTGCAGAACAACCCGTCGTCGCACGCGACGCCCGCCGCTGCCGGCGCGTAGATAACCTGTCCCGTCTCCGCATCACACGAATCGTCCGTACACGGATCACTGTCGTCGATCAGCGCCAGATCCCCCGTATCCGGCGTACAGCACTCCGACGCCTCGTCGTAATTCGACACATGGACGCACTGCGAGCCCACGCACGAGTCGTTCGTGCAGAAGTCCTGATCATCACAGTCGCTGGAGGTGCTACAGAACTCACACCCCGGCACGCCCGTGCCCGCGCAGACTCCCCCAACGCAAACGTCGTCGGAGGTACACGGATTCTGGTCATCGCACGCAACATCCGCCGCACACAGACCCAGCGTGACGCGGACGATCGCATCGGCGATCTCGGCGCCGGCATCCGACATATGGACGGCAACACCACCGGTGCCCGCCGCCAGCGCCTCAGCCAGTGTCCGTGAGCAGGCACCGGCACCTGTTCCGGTAATCGGTGACACGACGACATCGTGCTGAACGGACATCGCAACCGCATCTTCGATCGAGTCTCGATCGCTACCAGGATCATTGCAGCCGTCGGGCTGATCACCGTTGCACGGTCCTTCGTCACCCATCGGAACGATCATGCGACGCGCGCCGGGCCTCCACCCAAAACGATCCGCCACGATCGCCGTGGCCGGACCCCATGATTCAAACGACGACGGATTCCCCGGAAACGGACAACTACTGACATGGCAGGGCGATGAAGAGCACAGAAGCGAAGACACGCTGTCACTCAAGCAACCGAACCCGTCGGCGGGGGTCTCGGTGATACCGAGGACTGAAATCTCTGCCGACAACCGCTGGGACGTTAGGTCCGCCAAGATCTGATCGATGTTGGCGCATAGTGCTGCGCCTTCGTCTCGCATCGAACCCGACGTATCCATGATAAAAACAAGATCGATCGGTGGACAGCTCAACGTCGGCGAACAACTCACACAACCGGTGATGGGCGGAAACGTGCATACACTGGAAACGCAAACATCGTTCGTGCACGCGTCACCGTCGTCACAGTCCGAATCAAGAGCGCACACGCCGGTCGACGTCGGAGAACTCAAACGCACCGCGCCCGACGACGAAGAAATCGGCATTGGCGCAGTACCCGTCGTCGTAAGAGCCTCTTGTGCGAAAACAACGCCACACAAGAGCCCTGTCGCAACCATGGCGGCAAGCGTCTTGAGATTTCTCCTGTTCATCACCGCCACAACCCCATTGCGCCGCTCGCTTCCCCGGTTCGGCTCTCGACGTCGAGCCGAAAGTGGTGCGATTCAAGAGCGATAATCCACTGCGCCAAGCTCATTCATCCCCGTCAAAACGGAAGCGAGCCGGCGGCGCAGCGACATTCACTACGACACGGGCCGAGCTCGGATCCAACATCCAAGCCTCATGCGAAGCGAACCCTGGGCGCAGCCCATTGCGCTAAGACGTCGGGCTTGACGCTCGCTTCAAACACCATGCCCTTAGATGGATCGCGTGGTCGCTCTTCCCAATCCTCCGTTTCCGTTGGAACCCCCCAAGGCGGAACTCAATCACAATAGTTTAGCACGAACGGGACCATCCTTCAAGATCGTGACCCGCTTCCGCTGCGTTAAAATGCTCCCTATTGCAGCCACAGTTCATACAGAGCAACCCTGAACGACGTACGCCGAAGGTCCGGATACACGATGAGCACGCCCGGAATCAACGTCGCTGAACTGCGGACTGGAAAAGAAAGGCGAAGCAGCGGCTCGTGACACAGCCTTTGGCCTGTGTGGCGCCCTTTCCGAAACACGGCCACCGACGCGTCGGAAATGATCCAAAACAGCAGCCCCCAGCGCCGGGGCAATCCAAGACAACGTCCTGACGCTGCGGAAAGGGCTTTCAAGAACTCGGAAGGAGGCCTTCCAGGACCGCGCGAGCCTGTCCGATATCCGCTGCCGGATCCCGTGAGTCGAGGCAGCGAATGACGAACGGTCCGCTGAACTCCGCCGCTTCGACGGCCCCGAGCACGCCAACAAGGTCGACCTCACCCTGCCCGAGTGGCGTCTCCTGACCGGTGCACTCCGCCGTACCCACCTTCCCATCCCGCGCATACACCACGCCGATATCACCGGCAACATGCTCCAGAACAGTGAATGGGTTGGCACCCGACATCACCATCGCGGCCGGATCGAGACAGACACGGATCGAGGGGCAGCGAAGTTCCGCAAGGACCCGCGCCACAGCCTCCCCGGGATCCGACGACGGACGTACGGCAAAGGCGACACCCCGGCTGTCCGCGAACGCGCCGATACGCTTCAGCGCTTCGAGCGCCAACGGCGGAACTTCACCTGATCCAGGGTGCCTCAGCGCGCCGATTCCGCTGGAAACCACCGGTACAGCCAGGTCAGCTGCAAGTTCGAGAATCTCACACGTGCGGCTCACCCGTTCATCCACCGTCGCAGGATCCGCCAATCGCAGCCCCGGCAAGTCCGCCGCAAGCCCGCACAGGCGCAATCCCAAACCTCTCGTGTAGACGTTCAGGTGCCTTCGACCGCTCGATGACAGCCCCGAGGGCGCCAAGTCGCCGTCGACGGTCGTCAACTCCACGGACCGAAACGACAAAGCCGACGCCGCGCGAAAGCCGTCCTTGGGCGGTAATCGAAAGTCGCTCACGTTCACACTGACCATGGATGCATGCATGCAGATCTCGCTGACTTTCAGCCCGCGATGCGAGTCGCGGCTCTACGTAAGACGCAAACACACGCGACACGGAAACGTCGCCCTTCCCCCGCGCATCACGCAGGGGGTTAGGGGCAACGTTCTATCGCAGCCGTACCGATGCCGTCAAATACTCGTCTGAGCGCGACGCATTTCCGACAACTGATAGAAGCAGCTCGCACAGGTAGGAACCAGAAGAAGGAAGGGCACAACGATGATGCTCTCATCGGTGAGCGTACGCAGCATGTTGTAGAAGTGGGGCCAGGAAACCAGCAACGCCGTCACACCGGCGGTCAACAATCCCGCCCCGATCAACGCCGTCATGAACACGACAACATGTTGCCGATGAAGGAAACCGTAACCCGTCGCGCTGAGCATCGCAGCCGCTCCGGCACTCCACAGCGGAACGCCGGACCACCCCATCAGCACCAGATAATACATCGTGGCCACGGCCCCGATCAGACCACCCAACATCGATACCGAGAGATTGACCGGCCAGTAGCTCAGCAACCCCAACACAACCGCCGCACCAATCGCAACGGTATACTGGTGGTCACTCGGACCCAAAAAGTGCGCGCTCGCGCCGGCGCCGATCAGCGCATACGACAGCATCACGCACACTTTCCACATGCGCCACCCAAACGCCATCAAACTCAGACCGGCCACAACCAGCGGAAACCCACTCGCCGCGCCGGACTGTCGCAGGAAAAGAAGCACATCATGCATCAGTGAACCCCAAGCCCGCTGAACTACGCACAGATCAACCCTAGCTGGGCGCACGCCGGACCACGGGCACAATCGTGCGCATGGCGCACACCAAAGGACACATTATCTACTATGGTGTACGATATCCGTCAGGACTTGCCGGCCGACTCCGCTTCACCACTCGGGGCCTTCCGGGTCAATAAGGTCTGAACCACCACCGACGCCACGAAGAAGGCGCCGACACCGATACCGATGGCAATCGGGTGCTGTTGCACCGCACTACAGGACGCGGGAACCGAATTCGTCAAGAACGTCGCAAGAGATGTCGCCACAAGACCGGTGCCCAGAAGCGACGTCGACAGAATCAGCGCCGTCCGCACGGCCATCACGCCAAGGCAAAGACCGGTAAGAAGCGCCGCCAGCGCCAACGCACGACCTTCTCGCGGAACGCTCGCATCCTTCTGTCCGACAAACGACCAGAACTCCTCGACCCATTGCCGCGGCGTCCGGTCCCGATAAGCCTGCTGCTGCTCGGGAGACGGCAACTCGAAAGAACTACCGCCCGCCGCCGGAACCGCCACCATCTGGTTGAACTCCGGTACGTGCGGCACGATCTGCTTATACCCGAACAACCCGAGCGCCACGGCCGAAAACACCAGCGCCGCCGCAAGCCCAACCCACAGCCGGAACGTCTGGTAACCGATCACCCCACCCATCAGCGCGCCACCAAGCCCGCAAACAGGTACCGGAAACCCCAGCCCACGACCCGCAAACGCGCCGGCTGCACCACCCAGCAGCACAAACCCGCACGTCAGACCGAACCGCGAAAGCTTCGCCCCCAGAACGCTCAGACCCGTTCCCGCAACCAGGCAAATCAACGCAAACGGAACAGCGTCGGTCAACATTTCGCTCGGCGCATGCTGAACGGCAAACAGGCGAATCTGTTCCAAGATGGATTCTATTCCGGTCATCTCATTCTCGTCCCTAAACAGCGGATTCTACCCGCTATTCGGTGATGCGGATGTAATATTACGTCAATCGAACGACACAAACGCGAATACGCCGCACTTTCGGCGATGTCCGATAATACCCGCACTCCTCCGACTGCCGTGAATCACTGTCGCCAGATAATCGCGCGGAACCACGGCACGTTCAACCGTAGCGAAACGCCCCGGTCTGCCCTAGCCGGGAATGGTAAAACGGTCCGGAAAGGTCGACACGTCGATCACGGGGTGGTCGGCATCCAGCCGGCCCGTCCTCCGATAGTTGTCGCGAAGGATCGCCACTTTCTGACCGATCGTGTTCTCCTCGAGCTCGAAGCCCGGCGCCGATCCCCAGCGAATCCGGCCGCCTTCACGATCGGTCACCAACTCGACGTGGCTTGCCGACGCGTCGAGTCGACCCCGAACGTTCTCGACGAGCACACCGAAGACCTGATCTTCGAACGCCTCGCGCGAAATCGCCTCGACCACATCCAGCCCCGCACGGATATCCAGTCCCTCCCACACCGCTCCCGCTACCGGCGCCGGACTGTGAACGCCACGAATCAGCTTCCACGCCTGCGAGCCCAGGTATCGACCGGGAAGCGTAACGCCCTCCGCATCCACCATCAGACAATCGCGATCCTGCTCGACCAGCGCGATGGGAACGCGATAACGCGCCCGTGCCTCGAACGTACCCACGCTGTTTCGCTTCACCGATCGAACCTCAGCCACCCACCCGACGGTCGAAAGACGCTCGGAAATCTGCTGGCAGAGCGTATCGTCAAGCCAATCATGATCCAGCAGGTCCGAAACGGAACTCGACAGGTCATGCCGAGCGAGACGCTCCAGGGATGCCGGAAGATCTGCAAAGACAACCTCACTTCGCCCGACGGAATCGCGCAATTGCCGACCGACATGCGCATCGAGTTGCGACCCGAGGTACCCCGCACCCGCAACGATCACAAGCAGAAGGCAGACGAGGCCACCACGACGAACGATTCCTCGCCGTTGCCCCGCATCAAGCGACGCCCACCATGCCCACCGTTCAACGCGACGCCCCTTCTTCCTCGTTGTCTTCTTCTTTCGGGCCATTCCCCGTCATCCACGATTCCACGAGAGTTCGATAATCCGCTGACAAAACTGGTCGAAGCTCAGCCCGATCCTCGCCGCCGCCTTGGGAAAGAGCGAGTGACTCGTAAACCCGGGAATCGTATTGACCTCGAGCGCAAACGGCTCCAGCGTCTCCCGATCGACCATCCAATCCACTCGAGAGAAAACCGAACACCCCAGCGCCTGATGCGCGGCAAGGCTCAGGCGCTGCACGCATCGCAGTAGCGCCGCAGGCAAGGCGATCTCGAACAGATACTGCGTGTCATCATCGAGATACTTCGCTTGATAATCGTAGAATTCGCGCTGCGGTCGGATCTCACACACAGGCAGCGCTCGATCACCGAGCACGCTGACCGTCAACTCGGGACCCGCCACGTACCGCTCGACCAGAACTTGACCATACTTCGTGGCCACCCGCGTAACGGTCTCGCGAACCTCCGTCGGCGTCCGCGCGATGACCGTATCCACGCTGCTCCCCGAACCAACGGGCTTGACGATCACCGGCGGTTCCAGACTCAGCGACCAGCGCGGCAGCTGTGAACGATCCACCACTTCATACGCCGGCGTCGGCACCGCCGCCCGTTCAAAACTCCGCTTCGAGGCAACCTTGTCCATCGCCAGCCGCGACGCCTCCGCACCGGATCCGCTGTAACGAAGATCTCGCTTATCGAGCAAACCCTGCACCGTCCCGTCCTCACCGAACTCGCCGTGCAACGCGATAAAGACGAAGTCCGCCTCCTGCGAGAGGGCGGAGAGGTCGTCCGGACCGATGTCCCGCATCGAAACCCGATGGCCCAAGCGACCAAGCGCCGCACCGACCGCCTCGCCACTGTCGAGACTCACCTCGCGCTCGACCCCGGGACCGCCCGCCAGTACGGTGACATCGAGTGTAGCGAGATTCGGCGGCGACGAAGCCCGACCGGCACCCACAGATCCAAGGTCCGCAAGGCTCATACGCTCGTCCCCTTGCTCCGCCGGGGGCGCCACACCTCGATCTCCAGCGCCAACTCGACGTCAAAAACACGCCGCACCCGCTCTTGAATCCGCTCGACCAGACCAAGTACATCCGACGCCGTCGCGCCCGAATCCACCACAATGAAATTGGCGTGCCGCGACGACACACGCGCGCCCCCGCACGACGTTCCTTTCAACCCGGCCCGGTCGATCAGGGCACCCGCGGATTCGCCCGCGGGGTTCTTGAACACACACCCCGCCGACCGCTCCGCCATCGGTTGAACGCGGCGCTTGTAGTCAAAGCACTCGTCGAAGGTCTTCGTGACTGCCTCAGGATCGCCTGGCTGCAACGCGAGCCGTGCCGAAAGTACGATCCGATCCCCAAGTTCACTGTGACGATACCCGAAACCGATACGCTGGTTGTCCCAGGTCTCGACCGAACCGTCATCGCCCAACACGCGGATCTCGCGGACCACCTGCGACAGGTCGCCCAAGCGTCCACCCGCGTTCATCTTGACCGCCCCGCCCACCGTCGCCGGAATCCCAGCCAGATACTCCAACCCCGAAAGGCCCTGCTCGCTGCACAGGCGCGCCAGCGGCATCAAACCGACCCCGGCGCCAACGTCCAGACGGTCCGCGGTTCGATTTGTCGTCCGAAAGACCTCCGAATCCAGCCGAACGACAACGCCGTCGAAACCGTCATCGCTCACCAACACGTTGGCACCGCTGCCCAGAACCTTGACCGGTACATCCTCTTGCCTTGCCCGTACAAGCAGCGATGAGAGTTGTGAGACGTCCTGCGGCCGAAAGAGAAAGCGCGCACACCCCCCGAGACGAAACCAGGTGCTCCGCCCGATCGGCGCATCACACTCGATGCGGCTCGCAAATTCGCGCCACCAACTCATCCGCCACCTTCCAAACGTCCCCCGCTCCCATCGTCATCACCAGGTCACCCTCCTCGACGTGCCGAACCACATGATCCGCCGCCGCCCTCAGGCTGGGAAGATACCTCGCTTGTGATCCGCCGCAGCGAAGGCGTCGCACCAACTCCTCCGCTCCGTTCCGTTCGGCGCTATCCGACGCCAATCGAGCGCCATAGATGTCCGGGACAATGACCTCGTCAGCCTCGCCGAACGAGACCGCGAAATCCTGCATCAGTTGCTTCGTACGAGAGTGCTGATGGGGCTGAAAAACCACCAAGGTCCGCTTCGGACGGTACCGGCGACGCGCCGCTTCGATCGTCACACGAATCTCGGTCGGGTGATGAGCGTAGTCGTCAACAATGGTAACCCCTTGACCCTCGCCGCGCCACGTCATGCGCCGCTGAACGCCCGCAAACGTCGGAAGCGCTTGCTCGATGGTCTCGAAGGCCGCTCCGGCATGATACGCCAGCGCGATCGCCGCCAGCGCGTTGGCCACGTTATATCGGCCCGGAAGCGACAACCGGCTGCTCACGACAGGTGAACCACGAAACTGAACCACGAAGCGGTAGCACCCCTGTTGGCGTCGAAGGTTCAGCGCGCGCCAATCGGCCCCCGCATCGAAGCCGAAGGTCTGAACCGCGGCACGCGCCGATGACGACGCCGACGTAGCCCAGCGATCATCCGAGTTGCACACCAGCAATCCACTCGCATCGATTCGATTCGCGAACGCCCCAAACGCCGCCGTGATGTCGTTCAAATCCGAATAATAATCGAGATGATCGTTATCTACGTTCAGAATCGCACCCGATTCCGGCGCAAGCTGCAGAAACGAACGATCAAACTCGCACGCCTCGACAATGAAATGACGTCCACTCCCCACCGCGCACCGCCCACCGAGCTGCTCCGACGTCGCCCCCATCAGATACCCCGGATCCAGTCCTGCCTCCCGGCACAGGTGAGCACACATCGCCGACGTCGTACTCTTCCCGTGCGTACCCGCGATCGCCATCCCACGCTCGAACCCGCACATCAGCAGGCCGACCAGCTCCGCATACTTGATCACCGACGATCCGCGCGCTCGCGCCGCCGCCAGCTCCGGATTCGATTCAGGAATCGCCGCGCTGATGACAACCAGATCGACGTCGGACGGAAGTTGTTCCTCGCGATGACCGATCGCAATCCGCGCACCCCCGGAAACCAGTCCACCCATCCCTTCGAACGGCAGACGATCCGATCCCGACACCTCCGCCCCGAGTTCCATAAGCAGCGACGCCGCGCCGCCCATACCGCTTCCCCCGACGCCGATCAAATGGACCCGGCGCCTAGAGAACGCCGCGATGCCGCCGTCTACTGCCATGGTCGCTCCGTCGATGTCCGTGCGCATCTCGATCCCTCGATCGTTACAGAGAAGGGTGGCAGATGGAATAAGCCACGGCAGATCGTCTCGCTACATCCGCCCGCCGCGCCCATCTCTTCACTATCGGGTCTCCGCCCAAATCGCCTTCAGGGAATCATCTCGGCGCAAACCGGGCGATAGACCGGCCAGCTCCACCAGCCGATCCGCAATCGTATGAGCCGCATCGCAGCGTCCCAGCCGCCCGCAAGCCTCCGCCATCTCAGCCCGACGCGTGTCATCTCCCATCAACGCGTCAAGCACCCGTCGCAGCGCCGGACCGTTCCGCTGTGGGTCGACGTGATCCTCGACAACCCACGCACCCGCCCCGTGTTCAGATTCGGAAAGGCAGCGAGCATTCGCAAGTTGATGCTGATCTCGGTGATGCGGGTACGGCATCAAAATCGACGCACGCCCCACCGCCGTAATCTCCGCCAGCGACGACGCACCCGCTCGCGCCAATACGACATCCGCCGCCGCCATCGCCTCGCCCATGAACTCCGTAAACGCAACCACAGTAGCACGCATCGACCGACTTGCGTAGGCCCTACGTACCTCCTCCAGGTCCGCCGCGCCCGTCAGGTGCAAGACCTGCCAGTCTGCTTGTCCTTCAAGGTAATCGAGGTTGGCCAGCACCGCCCGATTGATGGAGCGAGCACCCTGAGACGCCCCCGTGACAAGCAGCGTCTTCCGTCTCGCGTCCAGCCCAAATCGAAGAATTCCGTCCTCACGCTTTGCCGCAGCGATCCGCGATCGTACCGGGCAGCCCAACACCTCGACACGCCTTGCACGTGGAAGAAAACGCTTCGAGATGGGCCATTGGACAAACACGATGTCAACGCCACCGGCCAAGAGCCGATTCGCCCGCCCAGGACGAGCGTCAGGATTCAAAAGCGCCGTCGGAATCCCCAACCGGACAGCCTCCCTCACCGCCGGTACCGAACCCAAACCGCCTGTCCCCAGCACGATCGCCGGGCGATCCTCCGAAAAATGAGATCGGCACATTCGGCACGACTGCCGATACCCGCTCAAAATCCCAGGCCATCGCCACGGTGCACGGTGCAGCGCGACCAGCGGCTGCTGGACCAACGAACAACCCGTCGAAGCGAGAATCTGCGAATCGATCGGACGCCGCGTTCCAAACACCACGAACCGAATCTCGCCGCCGCGCTCCCGAAGCGACTCCGCCACACTCAGCGCAGGAAACAGGTGCCCACCCGTGCCACCGCCCGCAATGACCACAAGTGGTGAGACCTCTCGCGTTGGCACCGAACTCACCATGCTCCCGCCGTCTCCGCCCGGCGTTGGGCGGACTCGTGCGACGGCGACTTCGCCCTGCGCGCACCCGCCGTTCCGACTCGATTCGAACGCGCAACCGCCGCCAGCAAACCCACCGCGAGCGAGAAGGTCAACACGCCGCTCCCGCCCGCGGAGATCAGCGGCAACGAGATCCCCGTCGTCGGCGCGACGACCGTCGCCACCGCCAAATTCATCGCCGCCTGCACACCCACCGTGGCCGTAAGACCGAAAACGACCAATCGCTCGTAGCGCGTGCGAGACGCCCACATCGTCCGCAGACCAAGCCAGACGAACACACCGAACAGCGCAATCACCAGCGCGCCGCCGAGCACCCCCATCTCTTCGCAGATCACCGAGTACACAAAGTCCGTCCGACTCGCCGGAAGATAACCGTATTTCTGAACACCCAACCCCAGTCCCATCCCAGACCAACCCCCCGATGCCAGCGTCGCCAGCGACTGCAGCGGTTGATAGTCCATCCCGCTCGGATCATCCTGCCCACTCAGAAACGCCGTAATCCGGTCAATCCGATACCGCTCCGCAAACAGCAAGACCGTCAGCGCGATCCCGCCCACCACACCGACCGCCGCAAGATGACGCAACCGACAACCAGCCACAAACAGCATGCCCGCACCGACGCTCCCCAGTAGCACCGCCGTCCCGAAATCTTCGCGCCCGACAAGAACAACCGTCACGCCGATCACCAACGACGCGGGCACAAAACATCGGCGAAGCGATCGAGGATTCGCACCGCGCTCCGCCAGAAGCGATCCGAGCATCAACACCATCGCAACCTTCGCGAGCTCTGACGGCTGCGCGCCCGTCGTCAAACCGCCGAGACTCAACCGCAACCACCGTTGCGACCCGCCTTGCGAAACAGCGATCCCGGGAATCAGCGCCGCCGCCAACCCCAACAGAGTCACGGCAAACAGGATGCGTGGCCCCCACAACCGCATCCACGGCGATCGAAACGCCCCTACCGCCAGCCATCGCGTCAGCAGGGCGACGCAGAGTCCGATCGTCGCGAAGACGATCTGCCGCCCCAGCGTCGTCGACAGAAAATCCGGCCCGATCAGTGGCCGGTCCAACGACGCGCTCGCCGACGCAACCGCGACGATGCCGATACCCATCAGCGCCGCGGCCGTTACGATCAACCCGTCCGCCCCCACACCACAACCCGGCTTCGTTTCATCCATCGTTTGTCATCCGTGACAAAACCCGTTTGCCCATACCGCCAAACGCACCCACGCTTATCGCAGCTTGATCGACGCCAACGCAAACCCGGCGAACATCGCACCGAGCAACCAGAACCGAACGACCGTCTGCGATTCGCTCCAACCGCCCAGGTGAAAGTGGTGATGGATCGGCGCGCACCGAAACAAACGCCGACCGCCGCTCCACTTGTAGTACCCCACCTGCGACATCACCGACAACGCCTCGACCACGAAGATCCCCCCTGCGATGAACAACATCAACTCCTGCCGCGTCACCACCGCCACATACCCGATCACGCCACCGAGCGGCAACGATCCCGTATCCCCCATGAACACGCGCGCAGGATGGCAGTTGTACCACAGAAAACCCGAACAAGATCCCAGGATCGCACCGCACAACACCACCAGCTCTCCGCTCTTGGCAATGAACGGAAACAACAGCTTACCCGCCAGCGTCTCCGTCCCTACGATGTACGCCAAAACCAGAAACACCACCGAGCACAGCGCCACGCACCCCGACGCCAGCCCGTCCATCCCGTCCGTTAGATTCACCGCGTTCGACGTCCCCGTCATAACCAGAACCGTCACCACCATGAACGCCAGCGCCGACAGTTGAATCCCCGACTTGTAGAACGGAACCGCCAGAATCTTGTACGCAGGAAGCTCCAACGGTTCCGTCAGCGAAGTCACCACCGCATAATTCCCACGACCATACCGATAGATGTACGCTCCCAAAACCACGCCCAATCCGACCTGGAACAGAAGCTTCTGATACATCTTCAATCCGTCGCGAGACCGGCTCCGCCGTCCCGACGTCAGTTTCAGCCAATCGTCCACCGCACCCAATGCCCCCAGCCACACCAGACACACCAGGCTCATCTGAACGTAGAAATTCGTGACATCCGCCAGAAGGACAACCGCCAGAATCACCGACCCGAGGATCATCAAACCGCCCATCGTCGGCACGTTGCTCTTCTCGCGCGTCAACTCGTTCAATGAGGCATGGTCGAACTCCGGCCGATCCCCGAGCTTCCACTTGATCAACTGACGGATCACGCGAGGGAGCAGAAGCAGGCTCAGCACAAAGCAGAACAGCGCCGCGCACGTACCCCGAAACAGCGGGTTCTCGTATGCGTAATGACGACCCGATAGAAGTTCGCGAACCAGAAGATACAGCACGGAAGTTCAATTCCCGTCTCAACCCGACCACCAAACCACCACCGACAACGCACGACCAAAGACTACGCCACCGCCGTCTGCTCGCCATACCGCTTGCACAAATCCACTACCACCCGATCCAACCCGATCCCGCGTGACCCCTTGACCCAAACCGTGTCACCCGGTTCGATCGCCGACGCCAACAGCTCACGCGCTTCCTCCGCGCTCGCACACGCAACCACGCGCGAGTCTCCCGCCTGACCTTGAATCAACGACGCCGCCACCTGCATCGCCGGCCCCACCAACACCAACACCTCGATCCCCGCCCGCACCGCCGACGCCGCCGCCGCGAGGTGATAGTCCGCGCAAGACTCGCCAAGCTCGAGCATGTCACCCATCACGAAAACACGGCGAGCCGAACCGATCCGCCCCAACGCCGCGATCGCCGCCGCCATACTCGCCGGGTTCGCGTTATACGCATCATCCACAACCGTCACGCCGTCAAGCTCGTGAACGCGCGTCCGACCTTCCGGCGGAGTGAACGTCCGCAACCGCTCGATGATCCGCTGAGGCTCCACCCCAAACCATCGCCCCACCGCAAACGTGGCCGCCGCGTTCGCCGCGTGATGCACCCCAGGCAACGGCAGCTCGATCGAAAACCGACCGTCCAGCGTAAACTCCGTCCGCCGAAGATCGCCGCTCAAGTCCGCAACGCAGAACTTCGCGCTCGGATCAGCCCCGATCGTAATCAACCGCGGCATCACCTCCTTGGGAAGGTGCGCATGAATCTCTGGGCGGTCGATGTTCACAACGACCAGCCCATCCGATCGAACATGGTGCAAGAGCGACGCCTTCTCGGCCGCAACGCCGTCGATCCCGCCGAGACCTTCAAGATGCGCCTCGCCGATCGACGTGATCACCGCCGCATCCGGCCTGGCCAGCGATGAAAGCGCAGCCACCTCCCCCGTCGAGTTCGTACCGATCTCGACCACCAGATACCGATCGCCCGTCTCCGACGACAACAACGTCAGCGGTACGCCGATATGATTGTTGTAATTCTTCGGCGCCGCGCGCCCCGCAAACGAGGGCCGAAGAACATGATCGATCATCCCCTTCGTCGTCGTCTTTCCGTTACTCCCCGTCACACCCACCACCACCGTCGCCACGTTCATCACATGACGTCGATAGTAACCCGCCAGGCGCCCCAGCCCCGCCACTGTCTCCGGAACCACCAGGCACCGAAACGACGCGGGCAGTTCCGCCGACTTCTCCGCACCGTTCCAGACCTCATCGCAAAGGCACGCCGCAGCCCCCTTCGACATCGCCTCCGCAACAAACCGATGCCCGTCGAAACACTCCCCGCGAATCGCGACAAAAAGATCGCCCGGCGAAACGTCGCGCGAGTCCGTCGACACACGCCGAATCATCACGCGATCAAAGCGCGGATCGAACGGTGCGCCAACCGCCGCCGCAATCTCTCTCAGTCGCATCGCAATCACAATGCGCCCTCCATGACACTCCGCTGCGCAAGAAACCCACGCGCAACCGCGGCATCATCGAACGGCCGAACCTCGTCGCCGACCAGTTGAAACGTCTCGTGCCCCTTCCCGGCAATCAGAACCGTATCGCCCGGCAACGCTTCCCCAATCGCCCGAGCAATCGCCGCACGCCGGTCAACCTCCACGCGCACCTGACACGCCCCCCCCGATCCAAACCCGACGCGAGCATCCTCCACAATCCGCTGAGGGTCTTCCGTCCGCGGATTGTCGCTCGTCAGATACGCCACATCCGCAACGCCACTCACCGCCGCGGCCATACGCGGTCGCTTGCTCCGATCGCGATCACCGCCGCAACCGAACACACAGATCAAACGCCCCTCCGTAACCGGCCGCAAAGAACCCAGCGAATTCGCCAACGCCGCATCCGTATGAGCGTAATCCACCACCACCGAGAACGGACATCCCCGGGAATCCACCCGCTCCAATCGACCCGGTACGCACGGCAACGCTTCCAGCCCAACCCGGATCGTTTCAACACAAACCCCCAACGACCCCGCAACCGCCGCCGCCGCAACCGCGTTCGAAACGTTGTGCTCACCCACAAGTGACGACCGAACGGTGATCTCGGCCTGAAGACCGCGAACCAGAAACGTCGCCCCTTCGCCATCCATCGACAAGACTCCCGCCGTCACGTCTGCATCGTTCGAACGCACGCCATACGTGATCACCGGGCCATCCAGCGCCTCAGCCCACCGGCGCCCCGTCTCGTCGTCGACGTTGATGACCGCCGTGCCACCCTGCTCCAACAGCGCGAACAATCGCCGCTTGGCGTCCGCATACGCCTCCATGTTGCCGTGATAATCCAGGTGATCCCCGGAGAGGTTGGTGAACAACGCCGAACGAAACAAAAGCCCGTCACAACGCCGCTGATCCAGAGCGTGCGACGAAACCTCCAACACGCCGTGCGTTGCGCCGGCGTCACGCGCCTCGGCAAGATGGCGACAGAGCTCGAGCGCCCCCGGTGTCGTCAGTGCAGCCGACATCTGCCGACCCACAAGATCGTATTCAATCGTCCCGATCACCGCCGCACGATGACCAGCCTCGCGCAGCACCGACCGCAACTGCCACGCAACCGTCGTCTTGCCGTTGGTCCCCGTGATCCCGATGAGTGGAAAAGACCCGACCTCGCAACCGCTCACGCCGAACCACACCGGCGCCAACCGTGCCAACGCGCCGCGACTGTCCCTGACAAGGACCCGTGCCACGCCGCCCGGAACCGAAACCTCACGCTCAGCGACGATCACCGACGCACCAGCCGCACACGCTTGACCCACAAAGTCATGCCCGTCAACGCCGCCACCCCGCACCGCAACGAAGCACCCACCCGGCTTCACCCGCCGCGAGTCATCAGCAAGTGACGTGATCCTGACATCCGGCGCAAACGCCCCGTCCACCGCCCCCAACCCGGAGAGGTTCCACAGCGCCGCAAGCGTCCAGCCCTGTCGCACGGAGAGTTCATCCCGTCTTGAGCATGCTCGAAGGTCGAGTATCGCCGTTTCCATGCAATCCCCGGAAAAGAACGAGGTTCGACCAACACGGAAGAACAGAGCTTCCTCGATTCATGCTACGAATCGGATTGTAGGCTCCAATCTCCCTCTGTCATCCAATGCCCGATCTCGGAAACCACATTCCAAGCAGGTTGCGCCTGACAAGAAAGTGTGAAATTTCAACAATTCACAAGCCCGCCATCGCTGGCGGGTCGTCAGGAATGACCTCCAGGTACGCCAGCGACTCCGCGACAATGCGACCCACAACCGGCGCCGATACAGTACCACCGTAGTATCCCTTCGACGCATTCGGACGCCGGATCATCACCAACACCACCAGACGAGGAGTCGAAACAGGCGCCGCACCAACGAACAAACTCAAATACGCGTCCGGTTCATACACCCCGCAGGCGCCGTCAACCAACTTGGCCGTCCCTGTCTTTCCCAACACCCGATACGGACCCGCCTTCGCACGTCGACCGCCGCCCTCCTCAACCACCGCCACGAGAACTTCCTTCGACATGTACGCGGCCGAAGCCGACGACGTCACGCGACGCACAACCTCGCCACCCGCGATCGATTCGACCACTTCACCATCCGCACTCAGCAACGCCTTGACCAGACGCGGCTTCACGAGAATCCCGTCGTTGACGATCGCGGCAAACGCCCGCGCAAGCTGCAACGGCGTAACAAGAACTTCATACCCGAACGGAATCGACACCGTCGAGTAGCTGTCCCACCGACGAAGCGGATACACCACGCCCGCGCTCTCCGCTCGCCCACCCACGCCCGTTCGCTCGCCGAACCCGAACCGCCGAATCGTCTCGTGAAGACCCTCATTCCCCATGCGCTGTCCGATCAACGCCATCCCGATGTTACTGCTCCGCGCAATGATCCCCTTCAAATCCATGAGCCCATTGGGCTTCGTATCTTTGACCCGCCGTGACCCGAAGTAATGAACACCCTGGTGACAGTCGATCTTCTCCGACGGAGAAATAAACGCTCCATCCAGCGCACCGCATCCAACGATCGGCTTGAACGTGCTCCCCGGCTCGACAGGATCCGTCAGCAAACGGTTACGACGAATCGCCAGCGACTCTTTCGTCGCCGGCTCACCCGGATCAAACGTCGGCCAGCACGCCATCGCAAGCACATCGCCGTCGTTCGGCGACAACACGACCGCTACGCCCGACTGCGCCTCATACGCACCCGCCCCATCCGCCAGCGCATCCTCCGTGATTCGCTGGATCTCCGCATCCAGCGTCAAAACCACATGACCGCCATCGGCCGGAGGAACAGTCGAAGATCCCAGTTGTCGCATCGCGCGACGCCGAACATCACGGATCGTCGCTCGACGACCCGCCTCTCCGCTCATGTGCCCGTCGTACGCCAGCTCGACCCCCTCCAGTCCGTGACCGTCACGCCCAACCCAACCAAGCGCGTGCGCCATCGACCGGCCCAGCGGATAGTCTCGTACCGCACGATTCGTCAAACCGACCGCGCGATGACGCATCGCTCGAATCGCCTCCGCGCAGATTTCGTCCACACCCGATGCGATCACGACGAAACGCGAGCCCCGCTTGCCTTCGATCTTCTTGATGATGTCTGCGACCGGGACGTTCGTTCGCGCCGCCACCTCAGCCGCTAACGCGCCCACGTCCTCAACCAGACTCGGATCCACGAACACGTCGGAGACCTGTCGACTCAGTGCAACCACCCTACCGCGCGCATCGAAGATCATCCCACGCCTGGCAGGGAGAGTTGAAATGCCTTTCTGCTGACGCGCCGCGATCGCCGTCAGACCGCGCCGAAGCGTCGTGTTGATCTGGATCAGCCGCCCACCCAGCAAGCCCAGAACCAGGACGATGCCCACCAGAACCGCCGCACCGCGGCGCCGTTGCCATTGATCCACTGACGCGGCAAGAAATGCCATAACCGCGTCACTCCATCCCAGAGCGGAAAGCCAATCGCATCGAAGGATCCGATCCCGCGGTCGAGCCCGGCGACCGAAGCAACGGGTCGGCCGATCCGAGGCGGGTGTGAAGCCGATCCGGCGTCCGCAAACGAGCGGCGCGGGCCTGCATCGACCATTGATCACGCCGGAGTTGAACCCAACGCGATTCCAGGGACAGCACCTTCGCCGCGCGCCGCGTCTGTTCCGCGCGTAGGCCCACCACAGCCAGGGCTAGTGCGGCCATCGCGAGCGCAACGATTGAGGCTCGACCTCCTCGCACGCCTACACCCCCTCTCGCGCCGACGCCGGCGGTAGCTTGATGCGGACCCCTTCGCGAATGCGGCCGGGATCAGGGAACTTGTCCTTGTTCAGCTCGAAGATCTCCTGCCAGCGGCTCGCGTCGCCGAGCTCTCGGCGGGCGATGCTGATGTAGCGATCACTCTTCTTGATCTGATACCAACGAAAACCCCTTCCATTCGTCAGAATCGCACCGGAAGACTTCGGCACCGCGACCGACGCCGCATTCGCAGAACGAAGCCTACGCCCCACAACATCCGGCAACACCAGCGACACTCCGATGCGCAGCGTATCCGGACTCGACAGAACACCGCGGTTGGCCTCGAAGATCGCGGTGACGATCCGCTGCGATCGAGATCCGTAATATTGTTGCGCGATCTTCGAAAGTGTGTCGCCCTTGGCCACCGTATGACGCCGCAAGATGCGCCCGTGCGTCGCCGCCCCCGCAGGCGGTCGGTCCAACGAACGTTGCGAGACGTTCCGCGTCGCCCCACGATCCAATCGGCGCTTCGATCCTCGTCCCTCATCCGTCCGCACCGGATACGGATTCGGCAACGGGCGACCGGCCTCCATGCCGTTCGACCGAACAGCAAACCCGGTGGATCCCGTGGGGGATGAGAGTGTCTTCGTTTCAGAACGCGCGGCCCCCCTGTCGACCGAAGTGACCGCAGAATCCGGGGCATCCACTCGTCGCGGCGCTGGAGGTGTCGTGTTCTCTGCGAGCAACGCCTGTCCACTACCCATCGACGCGCGGCTCGCCAGACCCGAACGGTCATTCCGACCGACCGGATCTCGCCGCGCGTCATCCGGCGCCCCACGCACGGAGGTATCGATCCGAACAGGCGACGAAGTGGGTGAACTCGCTGCCGTCATACGCCCGGAACCAGGCAACGACACGGGCTCGCCTCGTCCCTCCGCGTCGATCTCCGATCCAAGTTCGTGCAAAGGTCGCGTGGCGACATCTCGCCCCCCCAGGCGATCGCGATAGTCCGACTCGACAGGCCGTCGACCGCGATTCGCGAGGATGACCGCAAAACAAATGATGAACGCAAGTCCGACAACCAACCCAATTCTGGTTTCCGGCGCCATCGTTCCACTGCCTCCTCGAGCCCGACGCATTCACAGTCCTTTCTTGACCCGACTCAATCCAAACCGTCAGGTCCACGCTCATCCACGGTGAGTCGAACGGCGACCCGAAACTTCGCACTGCGGCTGCGCGGATTCGACTGTCGTTCCTCCGCTCCCGCAACAACCGGTTTCGCCGTCAAAACACCGTAGATCTTTTCCTTCTTTCGCCTCCGAAAATCCATCTTCACCGGCCTGTCCTCGCCGCTGTGAAAGGCAATGACACCGATCCGTCCGCCGGGCTTCAACAGACGCGGTGCAACCTCGAGCAACGCCTCCAGACTCTGGATCTCCTCGTTTACGGCCATCCGCAACGCCTGAAACGTGCGAGTCGCCGGGTGTATTTTGCTGCGACGCGACAACGGGTCACCGACGCCGACGGCACGGCAAACCACCTCCGACAACTGTGCCGTCGTCACAATGCGCCCTTCGCGCCGAACGCTGCAAATCCGCTTCGCAATCCGCCGCGAGGCCGTCTCCTGCGCGTTGAAATAAAGAAGATCGCCTAGCGCCTGCTGCCGAAGCCGGTTGACGAGATCCGCCGCGGTCGTCGTAAGACGCGGGTCCAGCCGCATATCCAGTGGTCCGTCATGCAGAAACGACAATCCGCGATCCGGATCGTCCAACTGCGCGGAACGGACACCGAGGTCCGCCAGGATCACGTCGACCGCCTCAACGCCGATCGCCGACAGCGCCTCCTCGATCTCCGAAAAGTTTGCGTGGCGCAGCTCGACGCGGCAAGACGCGCCGCTCAACGCCGACCGCGCCGTCGCCAGACTCTGCGGGTCAACGTCGAGACCGATCAGCGTCCCGCCCGCACCCAAAGCCTCAGCAAAAAGCCGAGCATGACCGCCCGATCCGATCGTCGCATCGACGACAACCTCACCAGGGCCGACAGCCAGAAGTTCGCTCACTTCACGCGGAAGAACGGGCGTGTGACCCAAAGGGTCTTCCACCTTCACCTCGGTTGTTGGACGGAAAGAAAGGTGGGGCGTCACGCCTCCCTGGCGACGCACCCACCGAAACCCAGCCGACCGAACTCACCGCAGATTTCCCTGCGACCAGTCCGTGAGAATCAAACGCGGTCCGCTCCATCACCCATAGCGAGCAGGCCCGACGAAACCG
Organism: Phycisphaerae bacterium; assembly: GCA_029260135.1. Lineage (GTDB taxonomy): Bacteria > Planctomycetota > Phycisphaerae > UBA1845 > UBA1845 > OFTM174. The sequence goes on from JAJDDV010000207.1 coordinate 27,366, forward strand.
CCGGTCGCGATCCGGGCAGGCCACCATGCCGTCGATTCTCATTCGACGTCGACCGATTCCTGTGGCGTGGCGATTCCCTTCGCTTCCTTCGCCACAGGCGAAGCTGATCTCAGATCGATTCCTTCCGTCAGCCTTACTGCAACGTGCAGCCACCAAGACGCCCAAACGCCCTGATCATCTTCACACCTCCCCGCGCCGCAGGAAAACGCCTTGCAGCCGCGCCAGGCCCAAACCGCCTCCTGCCTTCGAAACCGACATCCCTGTCAGACTTCCACTCGCTGCGAACAGCGGCTCCTTCCGCCTCGCACACGACTCTGTCAGAGGCTCAATCAGATTCCGCGGGCCTCATACGAAGGAAACCCTGCCAATCAGGCCAGTCTTCTCCCTCCCAATCGACCCCCAGAGATCGATCGAACGCCTCTCGATTCCAAACGTCGATCCGGTACTTCTGCCCCACCAGGAAGACCGACTCCTCGAGCTTGGCCTTCTGACGGAGCCGATCGGGCAGCAAGATCCGACCTTGCTTGTCCATCTCGACGTGCGATGCCAGCGAGTAGTACTGAAGCTCGAAACGGCGCGATTCCGGACCCGGCATGAACTCCGTCTCGAGGCGAGTCGCACGCTCCTCGAATCCACGCTCCGTATACACCGACAACGTTCCGCGGAATTCGCCGAGCGTAATGTAGAGACCTTCGCCCTCCTTCTTCGGGTCGATCGCAGCGCGAAGCTGCGATGGCAACTGAATCCGGTTCTTGGCGTCGATCGTTCGGTCATATTGACCTGTGAAAATCCGCATTTTGCCGAGTGCTCGATGCCCCACTTTGTGGGATATATCGACACTATGTACCACACCGAACCACCGCACGCAAGCAGAAAGTCAGATAATTTGTTAGAGACCCAGTGGATTGTGATGTTGGACCCGACGGACCTCGACATGTTGTGGGTAACAGCAGCCGACGACACAACGCACCAACGCCGTCGCCGGACCAACGATGTTAGGAATGTGTTCGCGCCAGCGCGTACTGTTCGACGTAACCGTCGATCGTCTGCGCGATCGACCACCGGCGCCCAACGCTTGCCGCCGCCCCATCCCCCAACCGCCGGGCCGTCGCCGGCTCATCAAGAAGCTCCTGGATGGCGCCGGCCAGACCGGAAGTGTCACCATATGACACCAATCGCCCGGTCACACCGTCCTCGATCAAGTCCCGACACCCCGGCACGTCGGTCGTGACAATCGCACACTCCGCGGCCATCGCCTCGAGAAGCGCGTTGGGAAGACCTTCCGTTCGCGACGGAAACGCAAACACGTCGGCCATCTTCATCAGCGATGGAATATCCGTACGGGGCCCGAGAAGATGAACTCGAGTGGAAAGTCCCGAGGCGCTGACCATCTCGGACAAGCGGTGTTGTTCCGGGCCGTGGCCGGCGATCAGGAGGTGTACCGGTGGGGTCAGGTGTGCCACTTGCTTGACACTTGTGATCAAGTTATCGAGACCTTTGACGGGATCGAGCCGGCCGACCCAGAGGATGACGCGCGCATCAGAGGGAAGGCCCAGGGCACCGCGATCGAGGGGCTTTGCGGCTTGAAACGGCGCGGGGTCAATGCCGCCACGCACCAGTGCCAAGCGATTGCTGGGGATGTGTGCATGGGTGGCGAGGTGCCCAATGACGGAGGGCGAGTTGCCGATCGTGCATCTGCAGAGGCGATGGGTCCAACGATCGACGGCCAGGTGCCAGGTGCGTTCGACCTCGACGGTCTGAAGCTCGCACAGGAGGCGTGAGGCGGGGAAACGGGCTTCGAGCGCGGCGAACCGGGCGGCGATGTTGGCGTGGAAGAGCACGGAATGGACGATGTCGGGCGCGTGCTGTTCGATGAGCCGGGCGAGGCGCAATACAACGCGCAGGTCCCACGGACTACGTGCGCCACAGGTGTGTACGTCGATGCCGTCATCTTGCAGCATGTCGCCGACCTCGCCGGGCAAGGCCAGGGAAACGACCTGCGGCAGAAAACCGCGATCACGAACGGCGCAGGCCAGGCGGTGCAGGTGCAGAGGTACGCCGCCCCGCTCGAGGTCGGTGATGACGTAGAGAATCTTGGTCGGCGTGTGAGTCAATAGTCCTTGCGTGTGAAGCTTACCATCGCCCAGAAGACGATGACGGACTCGAAGACGAGCGAGCTGCCGATCGAGGTCCAAGGGTCCTTTTCCAGCTCTTGCTCTTCGAGTTCGCGCGCCCTTTGAATCTGCTCCCAGTCGGTCGGATTACCCGTTTCCATCACCGATTCAGGAAACATGTCGATGCTCGTTCCCGCGGTCGACCACCTGGCCGCGAAGTAGGGAATCTCAGCGGTCTTTGGGAAGACCCAGCGAAGGACGTGCATGCTCTGGTAGAGGCGCGTCTGCTCCTTGAACGCGGGAAACGTCTCGAAGAGCTGCAACGCGTTGGTCGGCGAGGCGAAGACGAACCACGCGGCCAGGCTTAGCAAAATGGCGGCCGGGGTGCTGCGCGTCTTGACCGCAACGAGGACGGAGACGCAGTAAATGTAACTGAAGAGCACGACCAGCAGTGGAATCGAGAGCAAGTAGCCCGGGACCCACACCCCCCACCGAAGGCCCATGACGAGGAAGACCAGCGTCACGAAGATGGTGGCCTGTAAGAAGACGAAGACCAGCCCCGCGAGATACTTGAGCAAGAAAAGCCTTGGGCGACTGATCGGTTTCGAGAGCAGAACGTCGATCGCGCCGTGTTCCATCATGCGCGGGACCATGCCGGCCGTCGCGATGATCATCAGGATGACGCCGGCCCAGCCAAGGAGCGCGAAGGTCAACATGTAGACGGCCAGGCCGATGATGTGGGATCGGCCGTCGTCGGAGGCAGGGCTGTAATGGTCGGACTCGACCTCCCAGAGGCCCAGCAGAAAACTGACGTGATTCTCTCCGAAAGAGACGCTGGCCAATACCGCGACGATGATCAGTGTGATCGCGATCAGGACCCAGAAGATCTTGCGATCGAGTGATTCGCGAAAGCTGTCAACGATGAGTGCCCAGAACTGCATGGGGTTTCTCTAGCTGCTTCGACTTCTACGGACAATCGCGCGCGACGTCAACATGCGGGACTCGCGCGATGAATTCGTATCGACCGAACGGGCGACGGAGGGACAGAGGAAGAAGGGACGGAGGAAGAAGCGACGAAGCGACGGAGCCACGAAGCGACGCAGGGGAAAGGGGAATAAGCGACCCCGACTTCGTCGGGAAGGGCTCCGGAGCGGGGGCAGAGGACGACGAAAAAGTGATTCCGAAAGAATCGGAGCAGGAAATGAGGAGGTGCCAGATCGGGTCGCCGGCTGCGGATTGGTGTTGGAACGGGAATGCGTAGGCTGTTCGCCTTCTCCAACCCCTCCGGGGTTGTGTTCATTCTATGTGGCCCCGGTCCCAGGGTGGCGCGAATCGGCTTCGCCGTTTCGCTTACCCTGGGCTATGTTCTTCGACGCCTCCGGCGTCGTACGAACGTCAAGGTCTTCAGCGTTGCGCGGGCGCGGCGGCGGTTGGCATGGCGCCTGGCGCCGCCCATGAAGGACGGCGCTACACGCTCCCTGGCGGTCGCGGTA
>JAJDDV010000208.1 GCA_029260135.1 Phycisphaerae bacterium
CCCTGAACTCAGCCAGTTGAACGGTCCGGTATCGACCCGTCCCATCAACGACAGGACCGCCGGATTCCATTGCAGAATCACTTCGATGGATGCCGCGGGATGGGTCACACACGCTCCGGACTGAGCGATCAGGTCGACGCGAACGGTTTGGCCTACCTGAACCACCTGGTTCAGGGGCGACCAAGTCAGATGAACGACCGGCGTGCCGGAGAGAGTTCCCGTACAGGTTCCCGACGCACACGCGTCATTCGTCGTGCAGACAAGTCCGTCGTCGCACGGGCTACCTTCGTTGGCGGGCGACGCAAAACAGACACCGTTCAAGCTGTTGCAGGACCCGACATTACATGGGTCGGTGAAAGCGGAGCAGTCCTTCGGTGCCCCGGCACAGATTCCCGCCTGACAGTCATCGTTGATCGTGCAGGCGTCGACATCGTCACATACCGTTCCGTTGGCCACGGGTGTGAGAACAGCGCAGTTTGCTGCAAGACCGACCGGATCGCAGGTTGCGGTGTTGCACTGATCACCGGCACCGGAGCAATCAACAGGCGTTCCGGGCACGCACGCACCGAGCGAACACATATCTCCGATCGTGCACGCATCAGCGTCATCGCAGGTGCGGGAGTGATTAGTATTTACACAAGTGCGCGAGACGCATGCGTCATCGGTGCAGGGATTTGCGTCATCGCAATCCGCGTCCACCACGCAGTCCACGCAAGAGTCAATACCTTCATCGCACACAAGAACGAGCGCCGTGCAGGGATCGCCCACCCCGGTACAGATGCCCGTGGCACAGGTGTCGGTCACCGTACAGAACAGGGCATCATCACAGCCGGTACCATCCGGGAGTTGTGTTATGACCGTGCAGTTTCCTTCGAGTCCCACGGGATCACACGACGCGGGCGAACATTGTGTTCCCGCGGCGATACAATCCACCGGGCCGCCTCCGGTACACACACCGAGTTGGCACGCCTCAGACACATTACACGGATCACCGTCAACGCAGGGCGTTCCATCAAGAAACGGCGTCATCGTATCGCAGTTACCCTCGACGGTTCCGACGGGGTCACAGGAAGCGGTATTGCAGGAATCGCCGGCGGTTGCGCAGTCTACCGGGCCCCCTCCGCTGCAGACGCCGGCCAGGCACGCTTCGTTGACGGTACAGACAGCGGTCCCCACGCAGGGGGTACCATCCAACACGGGCGTCAACACGCTGCAGTTGCCTTCCGCACCCGCAGCATCGCACGCCGCGGTATTGCACTCGTTTCCTGAGGTGGAACAGTCGACGGGTCCCCCGCCGGTGCAGGTGCCGGCTTGGCACGTCTCGCCTACGTTGCAGACGTCCAGGTCGACGCAGGCGGTTCCATCGAGCACGGGCGTCAGCACGCCGCAGTTGCCCTCCACGCCAAGAGAATCACACGATGCGGTATTACACTGGTCTCCCGCGGTGGAACAATCGACGGGAACGGCCCCTTGGCAAACGCTCCCCATGCAGGTTTCGCCGACGTTACAGGGATCGCCATCATCGCAAGCGCCGACGACCGCCGCGTACTCGCAGACACCGGCGTTGCACAGGTCCGTCGTACAGCTATTGGCATCGTTGCACTCCGCGTCAAGAACGCATGCGCCCACGGTGACTGTGATCGTTCCTTCGAACAATACGCTCGTCAGATTCTCCCACGCACTTAGTCCGGCAGTGGTATTGAGCGACACGTCCCAGATGCCGTTCGCATCCGCGCTGGCGATCACCGGAAACGCCGATAGGTCTCCGAGGAACGTCAACGGCGCAGGAATAAACGAACCGTTGTCATCGACGCTACCATTGAGCAGCGTCGAGGCGGTAAGATCCGTATCGAAAGCGGTGAAGGAGCCCGCTCCGGGCCAGGGATCAGCGAGTTGAGCCACGTCGACCGGCGGCGCAGATGTAAAACTCAGCGTACCGACGGCACCCGCTCTTGGGATCAACTCTGCCATGACCGACACGCCAAACGTCGACATTCCCTGCACTTCGCCGGATACCACGAGATTCGCGGTCGCGCTGGGAGGCATTGCGAAGCTGTTGACCGAAATGCTGACGGGCGGCTTGATCGTGATCGTACCCGCTGCAAGCGTCGTGGTGACGCCTTCCCAGCTACTGTTACCCGCCGAAGTCGCGAGCGCGACATCCCAAGTCCCCCCCGCATCGCCACTGGCGACGAGCGGGAAGGCCACCAAGCGGCCGCCGAAGTTGATCGGCCCTGCCACAAAGGTCCCATTGTCGTCGATCGATCCGTTCAGAAGTGTCGACGCCGTGGCGTCCGTGTCAAAGGTACTGAAGGTTCCGAGCCCGGGCCACGGGTCATCCATCTGGGCAATATCACTCGGCGGTGCCACGGTGAACGCCATCGTCCCGGTGTTCCCTGCTCGTGGTGTCAATTCGACGAACAGACTCACTCCGTAGGTATCGAAGCCGGCGATCTGGCCGGCCACGACGAGATTCTCGGTAGCACCGGCGGCAACGATCATACTCTCGACGGTCAGTGACGCCGACGCACCCACACACGCATTGAGCACGTCATCGCAGACCTGTCCTGGACAAGGATCCCCGACTCCGGCACAAGCTCCCGCGCTGCACACATCGGTCACTGTACAGAAGAGGCCATCATCGCACGCCGCGGTGTTGTCGGTGTATTCACACACGCCGACGTTGCAGGTATCGTCGGTACAGACGTTTCCATCATCACAGTCGACGGGCGCGACACATGACGTGCAGATGTCATTCGTTTCGTCGCACACGGCCCCAACGGCGCAGGGGTCTCCCGGCGAGACACAGGACAAGACGGCATCACAGACTTCCGCACCGTTACAGAAAAGACCGTCTCCAGGGCAATTGGCATCGTTCGGCGTGTTGACGCAGCTTCCTGCGGCGCAGGTGTCATCCGTACAGGCGACGCTATCGTCGCAGTCACCCGCCACCGTGCATTGATCACACGTGTCTGTTGTGTCGTTGCAGAATTCACTCGCGAGGCAGGGATCGCCACTGGAGGTGCAGTCTACTGTGGCGTTACAGACTTCGGCCCCCGTGCAGAACAGACCATCATCGATACAATTTGCGTTATTGGGCGTGTAGACGCACGTCCCAGCGACGCAAGTGTCATCGGTGCAGCCGACACTATCGGTACAGTCCGCGTTTACGAAGCACTCACCCTGGAATACGGTAATCGTGCCGGCCAGCAGGATCGTGGTCGCCGTTCCCTCCCAAGCGCTATCGCCGAGTGAGGTGGAAAGAACCACATCCCACACGCCCAGCGCATCCGCGCTCGCGACGATCGGGAAACCGGTCAGGGAACCACTGAACGTGAGCGCCCCGGGAACGAAGGTGCCATTGTCGTCGACGGAACCGTTGAGTGCGGTGGATCCGCTGGCATCCGTATCGAGAGCCGTGAATATACCCGCCCCGGGCCACGGATCGCCCATCTGAGCGATATCAACATCTATGGGAAGCGCAGCCGGTGTGAACGTCACGGTGCCCGTCGTGCCCGCCCGGGGTACGATCTCGACCATGAGCGTGACACCGAACGCCGACTCGCCCGCAATGTCGCCGGAAACGACAAGCGTTGCCGTCGTGCCGGGCTGCAGCGCCACCGACCCCGCGGTCAACGTGGCACCATCAAGCTGAGAAGTGCCAACGAACGCCACAAGTAAGATTGTCGCCACGATCCGTCGCAACATTACGAATTCCCCACCAAACCGCGACGACGCAGCAGATTGAAGCGCGGGGAATTCCCGCCACCCAAACCATCGCTGCATCGATTGTTGTGCCTCATCCCTTCCACTCTCGCTTTTCGACGTTCTACGGTCATGGTGAAATCAACGGCACCGTGTAGAACGGGTTCACATCCGCCCGTGCCTCTCCTACGTCGCTGAGTCGCACCCGGCCGTCCTTGTCGACGTCAAAGACACTTGTAATCGGCACGGCCAGGAACGGGTTCACTTCTGCGCGTGTCAGTCCCACATCACCGAGCCGCGTCTTGCGATCACCGTCAACGTCGCCCGTGATGTTTCCCAGGAAGAAGACGGTGTTACCACCGGGAACGTTGTCACCACTCGGCAGCACGACGGGGTTACCGGAGACTTCGCCATCTAGCTGGACACCGCTCGCCGTGACCTGCGTCGCATCGATCGTCACCTTCAGCCATCGCCGCCTCACATGATCATCCGCCAAGACGATCGTGACGACGGTATCCAGACCGACGACCGCCGGTATCACGACGACCGCCGTCGGAGCGTTGTCGACCGGCGAGAACACCGTTCCCGTTCCCGTTGTCCACTCAAACCCAAACGCCGCCTCGGGGGTCGCCCCGAAGGAAACGATACCGTCAAACGTCACCCGTATGCCGGTGATGCCGCGCATGTAGTTTGTCAGGTTTGCCAGCGTTGCCGTCGAACCGGCTGCCAAGAAGTTCTTGCTCGTATCCGCCTGGTCCAGGAACCGGCCGGCGTAGAACACCTCGAGATTGGTCACCCGAAGCGGCGCAAGACAAGCGTCCACTACATCGTCGCAGAGAAGTGGAACACAGGGGTCGCCGCTGGAAACGCACACGCCCGAACTGCAGGTATCGACGCCGTTGCAGAACACGGTATCGTCACACGACCCGCCTTCATTCGTCGGGATGGCTTCACACAGACCCGACACGGCGTTGCACGTTCCGATGTTGCACGGGTCATCCAGAGAGGAGCAATCCACCGGCGTGGTCACACACACGCCCGCGGTACACGTGTCGCCGACCGTACAAAGATCGTTGTCATCACACGCCAGCCCCTCATTCGACGGAATGGCCTCGCAGAGGTCTAGGGTCTCGTTGCAGACGCCGCTATTACACTGATCCGTGAGGACCGTGCAATCCGGCGCGGTGCCCGCCTGACAGGCGCCGCCGATAAACGGCTCCAGTCCATTGCAGAACAATCCGTCGCTGCACGTACTCGTTATGAGCTGCGAATCCGTCGTGGTCGGCAGCACGGTGTGGTTGTCCGTGGCCACCGTGAGTTTCGTCTGGAACGGTGGAACCTCCGCGCGGAAGGTGACGCCGGCTGCACCTTCGCCAACCGCGACGAAGATCAGCGTGGCGACGGTCCCGGTCGCAAACGTCGAACCGCCGTTGATGACGACGGCATAGGTGACGTCGCCATTCACATCCGTCAAGTGTACTTCGACCCAGCCGCCGACTCCGAGATTGGCCGGAACGACCGACGACAACGAGAGGATCGTCGGATCATATTGCATCAACGCCTGGACACCGTTCACCGGCGCAGCCAGATTGGCCACGTCCAGTGTCACGGTCACGGTATCGCCGGGCATGACGTTCTCGGAACCGGGCACCACATTCAGCGCAAGGTCATCGACGCCCAGCGCACCGGACCCGGTCGCAAGTGCTACGACGATGGCGATGATTGATGGTATCCTCCGATATTCTGCCATCAGCTACGCCCCTTCCCCATTACCCGAGGAAACTCGCAAAGCACGCATGTCGGGATCCGAAGTCTCACGGTATCGGCCCCGACATTGCCATGAAGAACGCACGATGGTCGTCCTCGTCGAGGTCGCCGTCGTCGTCAAAATCATACACACTGCAGCGCAATGCCGGCTCGAGCGAATACGCCGGCTGCGCCGCTGGAACGGCGAACCCGGTGTAACAGGCCTGGAACTCGGCAGCGTCTCGCAGGTCGATTCGGCCACTGCCATCCCCGTCACCGAGGTCGACCACGCTTACTGTTCCATGATCCAACTCCGTTGGTGTAACGGTCTGCAAAGACCACCGACTCTCACCTTCGGTCGTCGAAAGCACCACATCCCAGACACCCTCGGCATCAGCACTCGCGAACAGGGGATATCCCGCCAGATCGCCTGAGAACGCAACCGGCGTGGACACGAACGTCCCATTATCCTCGATGCTCCCGTTCAAGAGCGGCGATCCCGAAAGGTCGATGTCGAACGCCTGAAACGTCCCCACCACAGGCCACGGGTCGTCGAACTGCAAGATGTCGTCAGCGACCGTGAACTCCACCGCTCCGATGGACTCGGCCCGCGGAACCAACTCGAGCAAGACCTCGATTCCGAGCACGTTGTCATTTCGGATGCCGCCGGAGACGACCACGTAGGCTGTGCGGCCGACGGCCACCGTCACATCGGCGACACTCAACGTTGGTGGCGCCGCAATCGTGATGTCCGCGTCCTGCAAGGTCCCAGTCACGTCGGTAAGACCGTTGGCGTGAAGGCCGTTCATGACTTTCGTACTCGACGGGGACAGGCCCAGCATCTCCTCGATCACGACGGCCGTTAAAGGCGTCTCCACGAGCGCTCTGAACTTGAACGTCGCGATCGGAAGACCTCCCTCGGTCGCCCCAGCCTTGCTGAACGACGATGCCTGAAAAAAGGCATCACCATCATTGAACGGCGCTTCAGTGAACGGATCACAGTACAGATCCGAACCGCAGTCAGCGTTCAACCCGTCGCGCAGACTGTCCAGGAGAAACCCGAACATAAAGCTCCAAGTATGTGCACCCGTTGGGACCGCCGGACCTTCGAGTGCGAGCACGGTCGGGTCCCAAGTCAATGCTGCGTCGACAATCGTGAACTCGGATTCACCGAAGCCATCCCAGAAGGCCACAAGCGTAATCTCGACGGGCATACCGGGGGCGACGGACTGCAGGCTGGGCCTCAACTCGAGGTTTACCGCCGCTGCTGCCCGTGAGGTTGCCATCATACCCATCCATAGGGTCACCACCGCCATGGCGGCGACCGTTCGGATCCTCATCCCGTCTACCCCCCAACAAGCACAGGCCTATCACCACGACGGACCGGCTGGCCGATCCGCCGACGCACCCCATTCCAACCTGCGCGCCCCGCGACGGGTTTCAAACCCGCGGGCTCAACCTTCGGACAACTCCGCCGCGGCGCTCACCCCCTGCTACCGCTTCGTTCTATCTCCGTCGCTCCATTCGCACCTTGCCGGGCGTCAATCGGTCCAGCCGGCGTTCGAAGCTCTGCGACAGCTCAAGACCGTTCTGCTGCGCGAACGCACGAATGTCCCGGACGTCAATCACGCCATCTCGATTCAGGTCGGCGCGCTCTGCGTCGGGAATATCGAGGCTTGCGACGGATACGCTGGCTTGCATCGCCGCCCGCGCTGGTCCGACAGCAATCGGTGCCCCGTCTACCGGGCGCAGGCCGATGCTCTCACCGGCGGCAACGCACGCGGCGTCCGCATCACCCACCTTGAAGAAGTTCGCCTGAATCGCACCGAAGTCAAGCGAGTCCTGCTGCCCGTCACCGGTCGCATCGGCACCGGTGGTCAGGTTCGCACCGATCGGGACATTCCACCGGCTCGCCAGAATCGAGAAGTCGGTGATGTCGCACAGATTGTCCTGAGGCACGGTGCCCGTGTGGAAATCACCCGCCTCCAGCTGGTTTGCCCCGGTCAGCGTCACGGTCGCGACACTGCAAACACCATAGGTAACGGACGCCAGCCGCTTGAGTGTGTGCCCTTCCTGGGCACTCACCCACGCCGCGCTCGGGCTCGTACTGGTAATGCTCACGGTTCCGACTCCGGTCGCATCCGTCGTGACCGGTAGGACGCGCGTGTCCGTCGTTCCCGGACAATCGGTGATAACGAAAGTCACATCACGGGTCACCGCAGCCGACACCGCTTCCAACTGAAGCGTAACGTCGATGCTCGGCTGGATGATGTTGACGATCTTCTGACAGTTACTGACGCAACCGTTGGTGTTGGTGATCGCGACATCCAGCGTCACCGTCAAACCTGAACCGGCTGTGTAGGTGATCGAACTGCTACCTTGGCCGCTCGTCAGCGTTCCGCCGGTCACGGTCCAGATGTAGGTCGCCCCAACGCCGGCATCCGAAACGAACGCGAAGTTGTTCGTCGTCTGGAAACACACGTCATCGGCACCGAGGATGGTACAGTCCGGCGCGTTGACCGTTACGACCTTCTGACAACTGCTCACGCAGCCGTTGGCGTCGGTTACGGTCACGTCGATCGTGAGCGAGGTTCCCGTTCCCGCGGTGTAGGTAATCGATGTCGTTCCCTGGCCGCTGTTCAGGGCTCCGCCGGTCACGGTCCAGTTATATGTCGCTCCCACGCCTGCGTCCGGAACCGACGCGACGTTGCCGCTGAAGCCCGAACAAACGAGGTCGTTCGCCGAGATCGTGCAATCCGGGTTCGTGTTGACCGTCACTACCCACTGGCAACTCGTCACGCATCCGTTGGCATCCGTGGTGGTTACGTCGAGCGTCACCGTCGGACCCGCTCCGGACGTGTAGGTGATCGATGTGGTACCCGCTCCTGTGTCGAGCGTTCCGCCGGTCACGGTCCAGACATAACTGGCGCCGACGCCGGCATCGGACACGAACGCGGTGTGCGCACCCGTGTCGGCACAAACGGCAGCATCCGCCGTGATGGTACAGGGCGGATTCGCATTGACGGTCACGATCGTCTGAGAACTGCTGACGCAGCCGTTGCCATCCGTCACCGTAACGTCGACGGTCACGGTGGGACCTACCCCCGCCGTGTAAGCGATCGAGTCGGTGAATGGCGGAATGCTCTCAATCGTCCCCCCCGTCACCGTCCAGGCATATGTCGCGCCGACGCCGGCATCCAGCACGGACGCCGCGTTTCCGGACGACCCGTCACAAACCGCCGAGGCCGTTGTGATCGTCGCATCCGGATTCGCGTTCACCGTCACGATGCTCTGCGAACTGCTGACACAACCGTTGGCGTCCGTCACCGTAACGTCGATCGTTACGGTCGGGCCCGCACCGGCGGTGTACGTAATCGCATTTGTGAGAGGTGGGATGCTCTCCAGTGTCCCGCCCGTCACGGTCCAGGCATAGGTCGATCCGACGCCGGCATCGGTGACCGACGCGGCGTTCCCGGTCGACCCGTCACAAACGGCCGCTGCCGTCGTGATCGTCGCATCCGGGTTGGCATTCACGGTTACGATGCTCTGCGAACTGCTGACACAACCGTTCGGGTCGGTCACGGTTACGTCTATGGTCAAGGTTGGGCCGGCGCCTGCCGTGAACGTAATGGCATTTGTGAAGGGAGGGGTGTCTTCAATCGTTCCGCCCGTCACGGTCCACGCATAGGTCGAACCCACGCCGGCATCGATGACCGAAGCGGCGTTCCCCGAGGTTCCATCACAGACCGCCGCGGCTGTGGTGATGGTCGCGTCAGGATTGGCGTTGATCGTCACCACGCTCTGGCAGGTGCTGACGCAGCCGCTGGCATCCGTCACGGTCAGGTCGAGCGTCACATTCAGGCCCGATCCGGCGGTGTAGGTGATGGATGAGGTTCCGGCACCGGCCGTAACCGTTCCCCCGGTCACCGTCCAGACATACGTCGCTCCGACGCCGAGATCCGTCGTCGAGGCAATGTTGCCCGTGGAGCTGTCGCACACCGCCGCATCTGCGGTGATGGTGCAGGTCGGATTTGTCGCAACCGTCACGATTTTCTGGCAGGTGCTGACACAGCCGTTGGCGTCGGTGACCGTCACATCGATCGTCACCGTCGGACCCACACCAGCGGTATAGGTGATGGCGTTTCCGAAAGGCGGAATGCCCTCGATGGTTCCACCCGTCACGGTCCAGCTATACGTCGCACCCACGCCGGCATCCGGTACTGAAGCGGTATTCCCGGTCGAACTGTCACAAACCTGAGTCGCCGCGGTGATCGTGCAATCCGGATTTGCATTGACCGACGCCAGGCTCTGCGAGCTGCTCACACATCCATTCCCGTCCGTCACGGTGACGTCGATCGTCACGGTCGTCGGGTCGGTTGCGGTATAGCTGATCGCCGTCGACCCCTGCCCCGAGTCAATGGTGCCGCCCGTTACGGTCCAAGCGTACGTGGCGCCGACGCCGGCGTCCAATACCGACGCCGCATGACCGGAGGTTCCGTCGCAAACCGCAGCCGCCGTCGTGATCGTGGCATCCGGATTCGCATTGACCGTCACCACGTTTTGCGAACTACTGACGCAACCGTTGGCATCCGTGACGGTCACGTCAATCGTTACCGTCGCCGGATTCGTCGCGGTGTAGCTAATCGCACTTGTTCCCAGACCGCTGTCAATCGTTCCGCCGGTGACCGTCCACGCATAGGTGGCACCAACGCCGGCATCCAAGACGGAGGCTGCGTTGCCTGTCGACCCGTCACAAACCGCCGCCGCCGCCGTGATCGTCGCATCCGGATTGGCGTTGACGGTCACAATCTTCTGGCAGGTACTTTGACATCCGGCGCCGCCGACCACCGTCACATCAATCGTAACTGTGGCACCCGCCCCGGCCGTATAGGTCATTGAGGTGGTTCCCTGTCCGGCGGTAATCGTTCCGCCGGTCACCGTCCATGTGTAGGTTGCTCCGACGCCAGCGTCTGGAACGGCGGCGATATGTCCGGCCGATCCGTCGCAAACCGCGTCCTCTGCCGTAATGGTGCAGTCCGGAGCGGCTACGGAGATGATCTTTTGGCACGTACTCACACATCCGTTCGCATCGGTCACGGTAACGTCGATCGTCACGTTCGGGCCGCTACCGGCGCTGAAGGTGAGGTTCGGCGTCCCTTGACCTAACGTGATGATGCCGCCTGTCACCGTCCAAACGTAGTTCGCGCCGACACCGGCATCGGCTACGCCGGCGGGGTTACCGGTCGAGTTCGCACAGACCGAATTCGCAGCCGTAATCGTGCAGTCCGGATTGGCGTTGACGGAGACGATTTTCTGGCAGCTGCTGCTGCAACCGTCCGGGTCGGTCACGATGACGTCGATGGTCACCGTCGCGGGATCCGACGCCGTATAACTGATGGAAGTCGTTCCCTGACCGCTGTCAATCGTGCCCCCGGTTACCGTCCAAGCATACGTTGAGCCCACACCGGCGTCCGGCACGGACGCGACATGCCCCGACGTACCGTCGCAGACAGCGTCTTCCCCTGTGATCGTGCAATCCGGTGGACCGATGAATACGCCACCGGAGTCGGTCTTGGCCGGAAAAATCGTTGCGTTGTCGGACGCACGCGTGAGCTTCGTGAGGAAGGGCGCAGCATCGGCTCGAAACGACACACCGGCCGTACCGTCCGCGATCGCCGTGAACGTCGCTGTGGCAATCGTATGAGGAAGGATGATGGAACCGCCGTTGATGACGGCAGCCCAGTTGACGTCTCCCGCAGTGTCCGTTTGAGACACCTCCACCCAGCCCGCCGCCGGTGGCGACAGACCAAGATCCGTGGGCACGATGTCGACCAACGTCAGCAGCGTGTCGTCGTAGTTGAGCAGAACCTGCACGCCGTTGACGGCCGCCGAGAGGTTGGCCACGTCCAGCGTGACGGTCACCGTCTGCCCGGTCGAAACGCACACCGTACCGGCGTCGACGTTGAGCATGAGGTCGTCGACGGCACTGACCGGAGCAGCACCCATGGCTACGACTAACGCAGCCATTCCAGCGAGTACTAAGACTTCTTTCCTTCTCATCACTGATCTCCCACGCTGAGCGGAACGCACGAACGGCTTCCGCCCTGGTACTCCGTGTCTGATATTCTAGGCCCACCACATTGACGAGTCAGGCCATAGATCGCCCCTAGTCGCGGCATGATGCACGCAGGCCGCCACCTCCGATAAAATGTGTCCATGTCACGTCTCCGGCCTGGGCGGCGACGGTCCGGCACATGCCATCTCATTGCCGCGTCAGTCGAGGCGCGATAATCACCGTTGGTCCGACAGTCTGACAAGTCGCATCGTCTTGAAGGCCGCACGACCCGGCGATGGCCCCGACCGCCGTGAACGCGGAAACCCAGCCCGCGCGCACGCGACTTCGCCGAGGAGTGGTTGAAGCTCACTCGGTCAAATGTAGAACGCTTGGAAGTCATGAACGTTGTTTGCATGTACCCCCTGGTGGACCCGACGTCGTTTCCTCAAGCCCGCGACATCGGTTGCTCCATCCCCGTGCTCCTTTGCTGACCGCAGACGTCCAACGCCGCCTCCGCGCTGAACGTTCGGATCATCCCTCCCTCGTGGACCCCGACGGGACGCTACCTTCCCCGATCCCGTCGCGTTCGTTTCCGCCTCCAGGCTAAGCACCCTGAATCGCTGCCTGCCAGCCGGGTCCACTTACAGCTCAAACGGCCGGCCAAAACCGGCACACATGACAGGCCCGTCGTGAGACCCCGCAGTACCCCTGTTCGGGTCCGGCGCCGTATGCCCAGCGCCCCACCGCAGACCCTTGCTCCCTCCACCTGGGCGGCACTCAAGTGCGAATATACCGCGCACGGCCGCATAGATCAATGACCGAGCACGTACATTTGGACTTGTTTTCCCTCAAGTCTGAGTGTACAGTGCTCCCATAATGAACGGCACAGATCCACGGAAACGCTGACGGGAACTCTCTCCCCCTGTAAGCACACGCAAGGCGCGCCAGTGCCGATGTTATCGGCCATCAGACGGCGCTATCACACGGGACCCCACTCGCAACAAAAAACCGCTCAGCCCCGCCGTTTTGGCGCCTACCGACGCGGCGCTCTGTCCCTGGCGCGAACCTGCCCGCCTGCTCCGTTCTGGAGCAGCTCGCGGAGCGAAGTTTGACTGCCCGAAGGTGGCCCATCCTGTATGAGCGCGACGACATCTGCTCTATCGAGTACCCCGTCTCGATTGACGTCGGCGGCAATCAGATGCCCGAGACCTCTGGCGCGAAGCTCAGGAACGGTAATCGACAACACCGGACCTTCGTCCCCAAACGCGGCCACACCGCCCGGCGCACAGCAGCTCGGTTCGCTAGACTGGAGGCTGTTCCCGGCAATGAAGACCAAGTCCAGCAGGTCGACAACCGCGTCGCCGTTGATGTTCGGATCTGGCCCGATCGCACCGCATGGCGCATTCGGCGTCGCTTGCGTCAAGAAGAACGAGAAGAAGACACCGAAATCCAGAATGTCAATGTAGTTGTCGCCGTTCAGATTGCCACCGAGCAACCAATGCCCGCCCGTAGAACGCGAACCGACAAACGTAGCCGTATAGGACCGCCCGTCGATCGTTCCGAAGTCCGTCGCGGTCGATCGTAGTGTGTGAAGATCGTCCCGTGCCGAAAGGCAGGACCATTGACCACCTGGTATCGGTAAATCGACGACCGAACCGACGCCATTCACGAACGACACCGTTTCGGAGACGCTGGCGTGGATCGCGCCGCCCGGCGCCGCGCAATCCCAGAGGTCGAACGTGATACAACGCAAAAACGGCCCCGCGGCAACCGTAGAAGACAACTCAAGGTCCGCTGTAAGCAGCGAAGGTTCCACGGTGATGTTGAACGAACACTGATCTGTCAAGCCGCAGGAATCCGCGGCGAGGCAAGTCACCGGCGTTGTCCCCGCGGAAAAGACCGAGCCGCTTGGCGGGTTACACGCAAGCGCCGTCACGGCGCCGTCGCAGGTGTCCGACGCGGACAACGAGTTCCACGAAACCGCGGAGGCAAACAGGCCCGGATCCGCACTGACAACGGCCGACACCGGGCACGCGCTCAGCGTCGGCGGTGCACCATCGATGATGAGTACGGGAGCATCGACCAGCGTCGGGTCGATCTCCACGCCTCCTTCCGCGCTGAGCTTGTTGACCTGACCGCTCGGTCCGATGGGGCGGAACCGTACGTAGGACGAGCACTCAGCCACGGTCCTGAACGTGATCACGGCAGCCGTGGCGGGCCCCATCGTCGGCTGACCGAAATTCGCGGCCACGACATAGTCAATGGTCCCCCCGAAAGGATCTACGTTTCGATTGAACTCCAACGCAAATGGTGAGGCCGGATCGACGGTCGCACCCGGGGTAACGTTCACGAATTCGAGGGTCGCCGCATCGTATTCGACGAAGAACTGAATGCCTACGATGTTTCGCTCCGCCGCCCCCAACACGACGCGCACGGTTACGATCTCATTGGGCGCTGCGAAGCAGCTGGAAACCGGAAGGGATCCCGGATC
The DNA here is from genome assembly GCA_029260135.1 of Phycisphaerae bacterium. Lineage (GTDB taxonomy): Bacteria > Planctomycetota > Phycisphaerae > UBA1845 > UBA1845 > OFTM174. The sequence goes on from JAJDDV010000208.1 coordinate 13,998, forward strand.
GACGATCAGTTCGAGCGGAGGTCCGACGACACAGTGGCAGAATCCTGCCTGCGTGTCCCCGGTACCATCGCCGCAGATCGTGTCGCCAGGGCATTGGGCGTCCTGCGTACAGGGAATCGTGTTGATGTCAGTGTTGGTGCAGAGTCCGCCCTGACATTCATCCAGCGTACAGGTCAGGGCATCATCACAGGCGGGTTCGACCGCACTGGGTCGGGCAGGATGGCTGACGACACCCGTCACAGCGTTGCAGACGTCGTCCGTGCAGGGGTTACCGTCATCGATTGCCGTCAATGCGCGCGTCGCCGGTTCACAACAAAAAGTCACGTCGTCGAAATTCAGTACGTGCAGGCACAGGCCGGCACTGCAGGAATCGTCGGTACACGCGTCTCCATCGCCGCAACCTCGAGAACTGACGTCGAGACTGAAGGCGCCGGTTGCCCCGCCGGAACCGTGAACGAGAACCAAGTACTCGGTTCCCGGGGCGGAACACCAGCTGATACTCTCATTTCCGTTACCAAGGACATCCGCATCGCCGACACAGGAAAGTGCGCCGCAACCGCCCTCATAGACGGTCAACCGCGTATTGAATGTGGCGCCGGACCGGAGCGATACCGTCATCAATCCTCCGGTACCCGACACTTTGTACCACACACCCGGCGAGGTTACGGGCCCGGTTCCGCAATCCGGACCGATGGCGTCGTTCACGGAAGTATTCTCGGTGGTTCCCGGCGTTGTGGAACCCGCGGACAGCAGTACAGCGTTGGCGCACAAGTCCGGCGCGCAAGTGAGCGAAAGGCTGCCAAGACCCTCAGCCACTCCCGCACCACCGGCGCGGATCGTGTAGCAGCTTCCCTGCGTAACAGCCAGCGACACTCTCGAGGTGCCTAAAGCACATCCAGCCGCGTTGTCGCTACACGACAGTAGACCGGTATTGTCCGCGGGGCATGAACAGGTCGACGATCCGTCCCCATATACGGCCAGCCACGTGTCGAAGTTCGCATTGCCGCAGGTGTCAAGCGTGGCGATACCGGTGCACGAAGCGATGTAGTCAAACCAGACGTCCTGGCCCATCGCCACGCCATTGCCCTCATCGCAGGTCACGTCGAGCGGTACGCCATCCGTTGTCGCGTTCTCCGTATCAAGTGCTGTAACGCCTTCGCTCAGCGGCGTGCGGTTGACGCAGTCGTTGTTGGGCGGCTCGACCGAAGGTGGAACAACGGTCACGGTCAGCCCGGTGTCGACAAACGAAATGAAGGTTCCGTCCTGATGGAGCAAAAACGTCGGCAATGCTTGCGGCGCCTGTGGATCCAGCAACTGAAAGTTGATCTGAAAGTCGCCGAGTGCATCGGCCGAAGGCGTCAGCACATACTCGCCACAGTACGCCGATGCACCAACCGTGACGGAATGCCCGGGATCGAACACCGTTGCGCCGATCTGAAGCTTTAACGGATTCGCGACCGCAAAGGTCGACCCGGGAACCGTGGCAAAGACCCAGTCCATTCGCGACGTGTCGACACGAATGCTGTTGTTGTTGGGATCGGGCGTCACCGGATCGACCAGACCGAGCGACCCGACCGTTCCGTTGGCCGGAACAATCTCCATCGTCGCCTGATAGCCGCGCAGCGCATCCGGCAGCGCGATGCCGTTGACAAGAACTTCGATGCGCACAGTTTGTCCGGCGCTGATCGTCGTCGGGCCAACTGCCACGAACGACAAGTCAGCACCGTGTGCAGCCAAAGCCGAAAAGGCCAAGACCAGAATACCCCTACGTGTAGATCTCATTCATCTTCCTTCCTCAGCGGAGAACGCACTCCCCTGGGCACGTTCTCTCTACTCGCCGCCCCCCAAAAACGCGCGGGCCGGTTCACCCGGCAAGCGACGAGACAACATCACTATGGCACACACGGCCCCGTGCACGCGTTCGCCGTACCACGGAACACATCGACAAACGCCACAATGTCAAGTATCGAGACCACGGTATCCGGTTCGCAGGTAACGGTCGCCCCCCGGATGTCCACGTTTTCCGGGCGAACTTGCAGGCACAGCGAGACCCCGGTGTCGCAGATAAAGTTCGGGCCTTGTGTCGCACAGTCGGCGTCGGTTGCACACGATACCGCAGGCAAGTACAGGACGTTACGAAAACCGTCGATGGCACTGGTGATGTCGAGGATTGTCACCGATAGGTCGTTATCCGCATCACCATAGTTCCAAAGCGTTACCAGCACAGGATCCGAGAGGCTGGTGCCCGGTTGCGCCTGGTTGCAGTCCGTTTGAACCTGGTACGTTTTCCCCGAGACGAGGCCTTCACCACGAGCCAAGGCCGTTCCCCACGTGGCCGACGTCTGGAAAGCAGGCGCCGTACCACCCAACAGGCCGTTGGCGTCGACGTGCCCCGATACACAAGAGACTTCCGGATCGACGCCGGTGATGAGAAGTCCGACCGGCTCTACCCGGGGCTCAGGTAGGATGGCTACATACCGAGAACCCACCGCAACGACCGTGGGCGGATAGCAGTCGGTCACCGTAATCAGCGCGGGGTTGTTGGCGCTGGGTGGAGCGGTCACGACAAATGCGCTGCCGGTCCCCCCTACGACACGCGTTTCTGCGAACGAGCAAACGGAGCACGCCGAGTCCGTCGTGCAGCAAAACTGCGGCTCGCACGCTTTGCAGTACACCTGACAGCTAACGCCCGGAGTACAATCGGCGTCGGTCGTACAGGGCGGTAGACCATTCGTCTGGCAGAATCGCTGGCCGAGGCAATCCGACTCGACATTGCAGGGCTGTCCATCCGTCGCGGGGTCTCCGCCGAAGCACATCTTCGACATACTCGCACACGGCGCGCCGTCGTCGGCCAGCGACACCTGAGCGGAACCGGCGGCGGTCGCCAGAAAGCGGAACCGCGTGACCCAGAGACCGTCCGGCGTAGCCATCGGAGGGGGTGCGATCTCCAGATCGCACATCACCTGCTTGAATGCCTGAAAAAAGGCATCGCCGTCGTTGAACGGCGAGCCTGTGTGAGGGCTACAGAACGTACCCGGACCGCAATCCGCGTTCAGGCCGTCGAGCTGTGCATCGTTCGGAAAACCGGACTGGACCCAGTTGTAGCTCGACGGAGTTCCCGCGAGCTGATCCGCCGGGCACGAGAAACAAATCGGGCACTTGACTCCGGGCGGGCAATCGAGATCACTGGAACACGCCGTACCGCCCGGCATATCACAAGTGGTCGCTGACGTCGCGGTGCAAACACCAGCGCAGGAAATCGGGCACCTGATTCCGGGCGGGCAATCGAGATCAGTGTAGCACGCCGTACCGCCCGGCATATCACAGATGTCCGGACCTGGGCAATCGGCATCCTGGACGCAAACCTGCCCTTCTCCGCTACCCCCTATGCACGCTTTGTTGCCCAGCAGCTCGAGAGATCCCGAGTCCCAGTTCAGCACCGCGCCGATGCCCTGGACAGGTTGGTCGAACGCGTTGACGGACTTGACGTAGAGGTCAAGCTCAACCGTTTCCCCGACGAATACCTCCAGCTGGGCGGGTCGCCACTCGAACTGGACACACTGCCCCTGGTAAATGCCGCCGACGCCACATTGCGCCACGACGGACCGTTGCGTGGCGCACACCGCGATCGCCGCGAGTAACAGCACAAGCCGTATCCCGCGACCGGCACCGCTGCGCGCGCCCGATACCTCGGCCCGAAACGCTCTCAAAACCGTCAACATCTTCGTGACCCCCTTCATAGACCGCGCACCTTCGCGATTGCCCAAGAGATGCAGCCAACGCACCTACCGCCACCCCGGCAGTTCTTTCAAGCCAGGTACCCCAGTTTGCACGGTACCCCGCCGCAAGGCCCCAGAAAAGATAAGCCAAACTGCTTGCGAACGCATCTTTTCCCTCTTCCCGCTCAGGCGCCAGTCTAGACGAAACGCAGACCGAAAACAACAATCTTTCGGAAAAAACTATCGGACCTCAGGCGCGCCAGCCCCTCGGGCGGACCGCCCGCGCGCATACACGCCTGATGCCCCGGTCAACTGTAGGACCATAAACCACGGAAAGGCAAGACGCGCTTTGCGCCAGATTCAGGCGGCAACGTCCGAGTTCATGCCATCCTGAACAGCGGAGGCCCATATGTTCAGTTTCGCTCGACAACGAAAAGCGTCGCCCCATTCGCGGATCCTGCCGATGATGCTGCGGAGTCCCAAGGCTGAACACTCAGACCTGATCGTCATAGCCCGCACTGTCCCAGGCACTCGCTGGGAACACCACGGAATGCATCGACAAGAGCCACAATGTCAAGAATCGAGACCACCGTATCTGGCTCGCAAGCGGTGGAGGCGCCACGAATCTCCACGTTCTCTAGGCGAACCTGAAGACACAGCGAAAAGGCGGTATCACACCTGAAGTTCGGACCTTGCGTCGCACAGTCGGCATCGGTTGTACACGGCACCACGGGTAGGTGCAGAACGCTTCGAAAGCCATCGATTCCGCGCATGATGTCGAGAATCGTCACCCCTAGGTCGTTATTCGTGTCGCCGTGCATCCACAGCGTCACAGACACCGGGTCCGACAGGCTGACACCCGGCTGCGCCGGGTTGCAGTCCGTCTGCACCTGGTATTCCATTCCTGCCACCAGGCTTTCGCCGCGAGCGGTCACATTGCCCCAAGCTGCGGGTGGCTGGAAGATCGTGCCGGCACCACCCAGCAAACCGTTATCATCCACGTGGCCCGACACGCATGCTACTTCCGGATCGATTCCCGTGATGAGAATTCCCACGGGATCCGGACCCGGGTTCGGCGTGATCTCCAGATACCGTGACCCAATCGCTTTCGCGGTCGGTGTCGCGCAGGCAAGACACTCACCGCCGATGCACGCACCGCCCGGCGGGCAATCGGAGGTGTTGACGCATGTCACGGCAACATCCACGGGCGCCAAGATTTCCCCCGTAACTTCCAGACCGGAAACGGCCCCCGATGCCACCAAAGCCCGCGTCTGCACGAGGCACTGCTCCGGCGCCAATTCCGTCGGCGGCGTCAGCCCGGACGTTGGCGCGATCGCTCGAAAATGAAGGTCGAGAACGTGCAGCCCGGAGGTGGTCACACAGGCCGGTTTACCGGGGCAAAGAATCGGCAGCCAGAGCGTTCACCGTCGCCGTTCCATCATTGAACGGGAGACCGGTAAACGGATCACAACATGTGTCCGGGCCGCAGTCCGCGTTGATCAAGTCGCCGCCGCAGTCGTTTTGGAAGGTTGTCCCGCTCCAGTCGTACGTCGATGACGTGCATTCCAGGCTGTCGCAGTTCGGCGTGTTGTCGCAAATGTCGACGCAAAAGCCCGCGCCCACCGGTTCACAGTCGTTGTCCGATGTACAGGGTTCGCCATCGTTTACGCCGCCGGAGCACAGCTTGTTGCCCAGCAGTTCGAGAACGTTGGGATCCCAAGAGAACGGAACGCGCACGGAGTTGATCGGCCACCGACCCGGCCCGCACGGGTTGCTGGCCAGCGCGCCGCAGTTGTTCGCCTGGACCCAGACTTCGATCGGGAAAATGTCGCCCACCGCGATGGACTGATACTGCGGTCTCCTCACGAACCGGACGTCGATACAACCCTCCGGCAGTGGACCGCCGAGGCAAAGGCCACCTTGGCACGTGTCTACCGCTGTACAGCGATCGAGATCGGTACAGGAACCGTCGTTCGCCGCGGGCTGAAAATCGCAAAGGCCCGTCGAGGGATCGCACACGCCCGACTTGCACGTGGTACAGATGCCCGGCGCCGCGCAGTCGGTTTCGAGATCGCAGGGGGCGCCGTCGTCGGCACCGCCAACGCAAACCGAAGAGCAGAAACGACAATTCGCGTCGACCTGGCAACTCGAACCCAGATCGATCCCACTGACACAGACGCTCGCTTGGCAGGAACCGGACTGCCCCTGACAGTCGAGATCCGATTGGCAGCCCGCACCATCGTCAGGACCGCCGAAACAGAACATCGGCCCGCAGTCTGCGGCAAGTCCTGTGCAACTGCCGTTCACACAAACATCGCCCGTTGTACAGGAATTGTTGTCGTCGCAGGGATCGGCGTTGAGGGGAAACTCGCACGCCCCGTTGACGCAAACTTCATCGGTACACGGGTTCGCGTCGCTGCACCCGACGATCGGTCCGATCGCTGGATTGTCGTTGCACGACACACAGGTCCCCGCACCGAGTTCGACGCAGAACTCGCCGGGTGGACAGACGATATCCACCCCCGGGATGCAGCTGCCGAAGGGAGTCCCTGAACAACCCAAGGGGTCTGAGCAAACGCTTCAGAACCGTTGCAGAAGTGGCCGTCGTGGCAGTTCGAGGTGTTCATGCAAAAGAAGCCCGTGACAACCGGGACACAGTCGTCATTGGTGCAGGCGTTACCGTCGTCGCAAGCCGGGTCGCTTGGTCCAGGCTGAGTACACGGCGTTTGCGCGTACGTCGTGGAGATCATCGCCGCCACGAACAACAATGGCAGACCTTCCGCCTTCCAAGGCTGCCCAACACGGGGTCCGTTGTGGCGCATTCTTCGTCTTAACGTGGGTCGCATCTCTATCACCTCCGACAAGATCGCTCGACTGAGGGTGGGCCGAAAGGGACTGCAGCTTGCCCACCTTGCTCAGACCGGTGGCCGAAACGCTTTTTTTCACTCTAGCGAATCTCCCAACGACCGGCAAGAAGACCAGGTGGACCTCTGTACCATCTGTGGCGTGCAACATCGAACAAACCAATCACCGAGTAGACTGGTGAGCGCTTACGGATGTCCACGGATCCCGCGAGATCGAAATTCCGGCATCGCCTCCGCCCCCCTGCGGATTCGTCCGCCTGGAAGAACGTCGTGACCGCATTTGCCGGACCACATCAGGGTCCACACGGATGGCTTTTGGGTGCAGCAACGCGCGATAAGTCGTCGGAATTGCAGTTTCGCACGGCTGCTCGCCTCCACCGTGACGTTGCCCGCCTGAGCACAAGGTGGTATATTGGGTGGCAGGTATACTCTGGACGTGCAGAGTGTACGACTTGTCGCGCCTTGTGGAGTCGCTCGGCGAAGAGGACGGCTCTACGACGCGAGGAACGGCGGACGGAGCGGCGTTTCCTTGCGGTGTGTTCAGGCATTGTAGCGCAGACGGGAAACGAAAGGAGTCGAAAGCCCGCTGGATTGGGGAAAGAGTCGTGAAGCAACTCGGGGTGCTCCGCACACTCATCATCGCGATCCTCTTGGTCGGCTCTTCAGCGCGCGCATCGATCATCATTGATTTCGAAGAGAGCAGCATTCCACTTGGAACCGTATTTGGAGTGTCCCAGGGAGATGCTACGGGAGATACGATGCTGACGACACCGGAGGGTATCGTGGTGTCGCTCGAACTCTTCCACATCGGATCGGCCGTGGACTTCTTCCAGGTCGAAGTCGGCGGCCGATATGCGGCGTACTTCGAGAGTACGCCTATCGAACTCAACAACATCAGCCTCCGATTCGAGTTTGGCGGTTTGAACTTCGACGTCACTGAGGTGACCTTCGAATTCGCGGAGTTCGGCGGCTGGACGAATTTTAGTGTCAATGATCTGACACTTTTCGAGCAGTTCTCGCTGTACGCGCTTCCTCCCATGATCGCTCCGGGGATTCACGCAAGCGTGGCCGACAACACCGTCACGCTGACGGCCGATTCCGGCCGGCGGATCGACGCGTTTCTCGTTGGCGGCCAGGAACTCGTCATTGACAGCGTCGTGATCGTCCCGGAACCATCAACGCTCATTCTGTTCGGGTTTCTGACCTGCGCTGCGGTCGGACAACGGCGTTTGCGGCAAACCGGCTGACCGACCTTCCCTGCGGTTCGACCCGTGCATTCGCTGGACCCAGGCCCTCTCGGCGGCGCGCGAACATCGATCAAGATGAAGATACATCCTCGCTTGGGATCACGGCGATGGACGTGGCGATTCAGCGGTACGATCTTCGATGTTCGGTACGGCGTCAAACCGTACGTCGTCACCGGCGTGCTGCCTGGCGAGTTGGTTCATCAGATCGGCGAAGACGGCGAGTCGTCTCTGGGCCACCATCCGAACGGCCGGGAAACGGAACGAGTCCTTCAAGCGGGCCTCCCAGAAACGGTATTCCTTCTGGCGGTGCCATGTGTCGATCGCAGCCTGAATCCCCCGACCCTCCGCCGCCCCTCTGCGGACCATCGTCCAAAGCGACAACGCCCCGAATTCGTCAAGGCAGTCCGCCTCTGCAACGACGACACCCTCGATCGATTCAATCTTACGATTGCCGAGGCTCTTGACCGCGTGCGTCGCACGGGCCAATGACTCGGCCGGAAGCACGGTCTTGAGACTCTTCTGCATGAGCGACGCGCCGTCTTCTCGTTCTGCTGGTGAGAGTGGCTTGAGCATGATCTCATCAGAGATGATGCCACCCTCGCGGGAGCGCTCGAGCGCACCTGCGTCATGATAGAGCGCCGCGGCGACCAGTGCCGATTCATCCAGCGAGGTAGCTTGGACATCCGGGAGCGCGGCGATTCGCCGCGCGTTTTCAGCCACACGTGAGGCGTGCTCCCAGAGCGTGCGCACCTCGTCGCCCCGGTCCGTCACAAGGACCAAGTCGGCTCGAGCGCGACTCCAGATGGCATCCCAGTTCATCGTGGTCCTCGTCAGAGACTCTGCCTATGTCGCTCTCGGCCGGGTGGCGGTCCCGTCTCGCTGACGGCGACGCGAGCGCGATCGCGATCGACTCGATGACACGCCCAGGAACGCTGTTTCTTGGACGACCATACTGATGTGCATGTGGGCTTGCCTCCTCCTTCTCCCCGTCATTCGCCTGAAAGCGCGGCTCCTGAACCGGGCGTCTTCATCCATGCGACATCGGGTGGGGGCACCCCCAGCGCAGCCGAAGATATGATCGGTCAACTACGCCGCATCCCTTCCCGTTGGCCATCCGTCCCGCATCGACCAACGCCTCCGCCGAATCAAAACAGAGCGCATTGTAACAGATCGACCCACTCTGACGCCACCCAAAAACAGAGAACTTGGATCGGTACGTGTGCTCGGAAAATGGAAAGGCGTGCTGCCGAATCGGGCTCGCCCACCCTCCGGACTCAGTCGACAAGCCGGTAATGGAAATTGCGTTTCTTCGGAATCCAGCCCGCATCGGAGATGGCATCCCTAATCTCTTGTTCTGTAAGGCGATAGGTCGCTCCTGCGGATGAGACGACGTTCTCTTCCATCATGACGGAGCCCATGTCGTTTGCACCGAAAAAAAGTGCAAGTTGACCTACCCGTACGCCCTGCGTTACCCAACTTGACTGGATGCTCGCGATGTTGTCGAGGTAGATTCGCGCGAGAGCGCACATTCTCAGGTACTCGGTAGCGTCGGCGAGACAGAGATGTCGCCCGTCCGGGAGACCGTCCTGGTCGGCTGGCAGAGGTTGCATCCGGCCCAGCGGCGTCCCACCGGGCTGAAACGTCCAACTGATAAACGCGGTGAAACCGCCGGTCTCGTCCTGGAGTTCGCGAACGCGTCGCAAGTGTTCGATGCGTTCCTCAACCGTCTCGACATGGCCGAACATCATGGTGATGCTCGTTCGCATTCCGATCTTGTGCGCTTCGCGCATTACACCCAAGTACTGATCGGTTGTGGTCTTGCCTTGTGCGATCTTCTCGCGAACGCGATCCGCCAGAATCTCGGCGCCTCCGCCGGGAATCGAGTCAAGTCCTGCATCCTGTAACCGTCGCAGAATGTCCGGCACCGTCATCTGGAACATCTCGTGGAACGCGTGAATCTCAGGCGGGCTGAACGCGTGAATGTGAATGCCCGGGTACACGCGCTTGATGAACCGCATCAGATCGAGATACCACTGAAACGGTAGAATCTCCGCGGGAACCAACCCCCCCTGCAGGAGCACCTGGGTCCCACCGATCGCGATGAGTTCGTCGATCTTTCGGCCGATCTGTTCGAAGGAAAGCACGTATCCGCCGGGAAGGTCCTTCCGACCGCTGTCCATTCCGGGCGGATCAGCCTTGAAGTTGCAGAAGATGCACCGGGCGGTGCAGAAGTTGGCGTAGTTGATGTTTCGATCGACAACGTAGGTTCGATAGGACTCGGGATGCAGCCGCATCGTGATCGCGTGCGCACGGCGACCCAACTCGTGGATCGAGCATTCCTTGTACAGCTCGAGCGCTTCCGCGTCAGACAGGCGCGGCGTCGTTCCCGGGGAAATCGGTGTGGCCGCAGCCGTCATGCGAACACCAACTCCCGACCGGTCGGTAACACGCCACCCGCGCGCGCAAGTTCAAAAAACTTCGCCATGCCCATTCGCTGGCGCTCGCCAAGCGTAAACTTCAAACGAGATGTCAAGTAGCGCTGGGCCAACGCCACCGGCCATCCCAGACCCGGTCCCAGGTCAGCCGCAATTGCGTGAGCCGACTCGACGCCCCGATCGCGCGCCGACGCGAGGCGGGCAGCGAGTCCGTCCACCTCCCGTGAACACGGCGAAGCCCAAACCGCAAAAACGAACGGCAATGCCGTCAGCGATTTCCAGGCCGCGCCAAGATCCGTTTCAACATCGCAGTGTATCAGGGAGTGGTTGACGACCTTGTCGCCAATCAGCAATACGCCCTCGGTTTCGTCGGCGGGCTCAAGGCCGCCAAAAGGCGCCACCTCCAGATCACACCCGTAGCGCTCTCGCCAGAGCACGCGGGCCAGCGCCACCGACGTGTGTGAATCGCCATCGACGTACAAACGGCGGACTTGCGCCGGCGCGGCACGTGAGAAGACGCGCACGGTCAACGTCTCGCCATCACACCCGATGCAGGCGTCGGAGACCACCTGCCAGTCGCGACCCTCGCCCAGCAAATCGACAACCGGCACGAGTGCGACGTCGACTTCATCGGCGTCCAGCATGTTCGCCAATCGCGCCGGTACGTCGAGCAACATCTTTACGGACTCATCCAGGTCCAGACCGGCGATCAGTGGTCTCGCGTTGAGATACGAGACCACACCGAGACGCCATACGTTCCTATTCTGATCATCTACCACGATTCGATCGTCTCCGTTACGCCCCGGCTCTTCGAGCGGGCCGGCTGCAGCCGTCATCCCCTTCCGGTCCTTTCCATGTACGCCGAAACAGAGGATTATAAGCCAGGCGGCTCTTCCCGTCGAAGATTCGTCGGTCCGCCGAATGCTCTTTCAGGTTTTTTGAAATCCCCAACCGCTTACGTCTCAGGTCAACCCCGCGCCAACCGCTCGGCCCGAAGCGTTGACGGTATACCCCGAACGTCGTATCGTCCCGGCGGCATGAGAATCACCCATGCAACATTTCGACGCTCGATGCCCTGCGGTGCCGGTTCCGCGTGCGCGAGGGTGGATTCACCCACCACGAAACCCAGGCGAGGCGCTCCAATCGGGGTGGCCGCGCTGTCGGCCTTGCTCCTGACGGGGTGCGCTGCCAAACAGACGAGAATCGAGCTTGTCGACTTTCGGGACGACGGCCCGGCCAAACGCTACGGAGAGAACTTCGAGGAAGCGTACTACGATCTCGACGATCGAGGTAACATCGACCTTGTTCTTCGCCGCGACGCGCCCGACACCGAGATTTCGCAGATTGTGCACGTCCGCAGTATCTGGTGTTCGATCCCCGGCCGGACGATCGCTCATACCACACAGATCAACGGGACCATCACTTACGGAATCACCAGCGGGCAGGTTGGGACACGGCTGGAGGGGGCTGGATCGGTCTTTTTTAAAGAAAACCGAGAGAAGAACCAGATCACCGGAACGATTGGAACCGCCGTCCTGAAGCCCTGCCGGCACCTCGCATCGGACAACCCCGTCTTCAACAAGGTAGAGTTGCAGGGCTCGTTTGTCGCACAGCGCGATCCGAGGCGTGTCCGACGTATCATTCACGAACTCGATCGGCGATCCTCGCGGTGACCTCACGACAGTGGTGGACGACCGCCGCACTCCAGAAGCGATCTACTCCGGACGAAGAGGAAGCGGCGGGTCGAAGTTGAATCGCCTGGCCTGCGAGAGGAACCGAAGCGGATTCTCATACGCTATCTTGTGGATCGTCAGCGCGTCGTGCTTTCGCTCGTCGAGCGTGCGAAGAAGTGCGGGCATGTTCATGGGATCACTCGGACCCCAGTCGGCGGCGCTGTTGGCCATGATCCGCTCGCTCCCATATCGCTCGATCAAGTCGACCGATCGTTTCGGCGTACACTTCGTCACGGGGTAGAGCGTCATTCCGACCCAAAAGCCCGCATCCAACGCGTGCGCAATCGTGTGCTCCTCGACGTGATCGATCAAGACACGTCCTGGCTGAACGCGAGAATCGGCCTTGAGTATGTCGAGGATCATTCGCGTGCCGCGATACTTGTCCTGAAGGTGCGGCGTGTGGACGAGGATCAGCTCGTCGGTCTTCATCGCCAGCTCGACCTGCTCCTGGAAGATCGTCACCTCGTTCTTGGTGTTCTTGTTGAGGCCGATCTCACCGATTCCGAGAACGCCGGGCTGATCGAGAAACTCGGGAATCACGGAAATGACCTCGCGCGACAGCGAAACGTCCTCCGCCTCCTTGGCGTTGATGCACAGCCAGCACATGTGGTGAATGCCGTACTGCGCCGCCCGTTTCGGTTCGAAGTCGGTCAGTTGCCGGAAGTAATCGCGAAAGGCCTCCGCCGATCCCCGGTCAAACCCGGCCCAGAACGCGGGTTCGGAAATCGCCACGCAACCGGCCTGCGCCATGCGGACGTAATCGTCCGTGACGCGAGAAACCATGTGAATGTGGGGGTCGAGATAGTACATGGCGACGATGATAACCGAAGTAGTAGTGGCTGCCGAGAGCAGGTAGTGGCATCGCCGCCATGGGCCCATGGCGTTCCCTATTCGATCGGTTCGACCCTCGTGATATGCACGTTGGAAACGATCGCGATTCTCTGGAACGGGCCGTCGCCATTTCTGCTCATGCCGATGTGCGAGGTTCGTCGTCCGACCAACACCTGCTCGGGATGCGTTACCTCGTACGCCTTTCCATCCGAAACGTGCAGACGAAACGGCTCGAAGGAACGTTGTCGGACTTTGACGTAAAGCGCTTGGGCTTCCACAGACGTTCTCCTGTCGAGCTGAAATATGGACCGCCATCTCATTGTACGCCATGTTCGCCGTTCCGCAAACTGAGAGCGCCTGACTAGCGTTTGATGGTTCCATGACAGTATTCGCGAGGCCACGTCTTACGTAGCGGAATCGGCGATGGAGAGCGGAAACACCCATGACGCGGGTGCGACGGGTCCGCTCCCTCACGGTCGCGGCTCGGCTTGAGCAACCAGGTCCCGCCGAAAGTGTCATGTACCCGCGTTTGATCGCGTCGGGGCCTTCCCCTACTGACAACTGGCCGCGGATCCATGATAACTACCGTCCATGAGCGATCCGATCCGCCAACTCTCTCGGACGATCATGCACGGCTCGCCGTTGTTTCCGGTAGCCGCGGGGTTGATCCTCGGAATCGTCGCGGATCGGGTGTTGGCGCCGCCCGTCGCCTGGTACCTCGCCCCGTTCCTACTCGCGACGATCGCCACGCTGATACGCTCCGTTCGAATGGAGTACGGTGTACTTCCGGTCCTGGTGGCCGGAGTGTGTGTGGGCGGTTTTTTGCATCACACTCGCGTTCGGTTCGTGCCCGCGAACAGTATCGAACGGTTCACGACGGATACGAGACAGATCGCGCGCATTGGCGGGACCATTGTGTCGCAGCCTCGCACGGTTTCGCGTAGTGGAACGGGTGCTCGCTCGTCGTCACACGCGACCGCAAACCCGTTCGAGCGATGGACGTATCGCTCCGATCGCACAGCATTCCTGTTCGATGTCGAGTCCATCGAGACGGATCACGGACTAGCCCCTGTCACCGGCCGCGTTCGCGTGACCATCGACGAGGCCGTGCTCGATCTCCGCGAGAATGAGAACGTCGAAGTGTTCGGATGGCTGCACCCACTCTACCCGCAGAGGAATCCCGGGGCGTTTGACTGGAGCGCTTACCTCCGTCGCCAAGGCGTTCGTGCTCAGGTTCGAGCCCCGCACAGGGAGAATGTGCGGCGAATGGCCTCCGATCCGCCACCGCGACGCGGATTCATCACGTGGCTGCGGACGACCGCTCGACGGCTACTGACGGACGACCTCGCTCCGGATGCCACCGAGGAGGCGAGCCTGCTCGAGGCGATGGTCCTTGGCCACCGCTCGCGCCTCGATCGGCGACTGAACGACATGTTCATCCGGGCGGGGTGCATTCACTTCCTGGCGGTCAGCGGCGTTCACATTGTCATTGTGATGTTCTTCGCGCGGTTGATCTGTCGCTTGTCGTTGGGAGGGCCGCGGACCTGCACTTGGGCGATGATCGTGGCGGTCATCTTGTATGCAACATTGGCGGAACCGCGCCCGCCCATTCTTCGAGCGAGTGTGATCGCGATGCTCTACTGCATCGCTCGCCTGCTGGGTCGACAGAGGGCGTGCCTGAACTGGATCTCCGCAAGTGCCATCATCTTGGCATTCATCAATCCGGCGACGATCTTCGATATCGGCTTTCAGCTCTCCTACGGCGCTTGCATCGGCGTCAGCTATCTCACGCCGGCGCTTGCCGGGGTGGCCAAAGCCGCTCGTCACGGGTGGCGCAAGATCCGATCGGCGGGTGACGCCACGGGCGAACCGGACCCGGTGCTGCCCGCATCTCGCGAACGAGGCTTCCTGGCGCGAAACGCGGCGCGGGCTCGACGCGCCACCCTGGCATGGGCGCTCACGGCCGTCGCCGTCACCGCCGGCGCATGGCTGGCCACGCTTCCCGTCGTGGCCATCTACTTCCACCGAATTCACCCCTGGGGGGCAGTGAACTCAATTCTCTTGCTGCCGTTCGTCACGGTGGTCATGGGTCTGGGCTTCGTGAAGCTGCTGGCGGGCGTCATGGCCCCGGACGCGGGCTCGTTACTTGCCGAGCCTCTGTCAACCGCAGACGGGTATCTCATCGGATTCGTCGAGCACCTCGGTCGGCTTCCAGGATCAACGCTCTCAACGTCTGCTCCGCCTGGGTGGGTGATCCTACTGTACTATGCCTCGCTCCTGGTCGTGATGTTGCGATTCTCTCGTGGTTCTTACTGGCCCTGGCCGTCGGATCCAGCCATGCCCCATCAGACAAGCAACACGGTGCAATCCTCGAAGCGAATCACCCCGATCAGCCTCGCAATGCTCGCCGTCGCCATCGCCGGCTGGGCGTGGCCAGGATCGAATGGCGATCGGGTAACGGTCACCGCGTTGTCGGTCGGAAGCGGCGCAGCTGTCGTCATCGAGCTTCCGGACGGTCAGACGATCCTCTGCGACATCGGCAGTGCTTCACCGTATGACGTCGGACGAAGTACCGTCGTACCGTTCTTGAGGCATCGCGGAATCACGCGTGTCGATCGCGTGTACATCAGCCATCCCAATCTCGATCATTTCAGCGGATTGCCCAGCCTGCTCGACGAGATCGCTTGTGGCCCCGTCGTTGTCAATGAGTACTTTGAACCTCGCGGCAAACCGGGATCGCCAAGCCATCACCTGCTTGACCTGTTACGCGATAGACAACATCCCCTCGAGACCCAGGACGCCTCGGCAGCTCGATGGGCGATCGGCGACGCAACGATCGAGCGTCTCTGGCCACCAGAAGGGCTCGATGAGTCCTTCACGGTCAACGATACATCCACCGTGCTTCGCGTTTCCTTCGCCAGCCACTCCATCCTCCTGACGGGCGACATCGAGGAGCGAGCTCAGCGTGCGCTCCTGGAGACGACCGACCTCCAAGCAGACGTCCTTCTACTTCCGCATCACGGCAGCGTACGACCGAGCCTCTCGGCGTTTCTCAAAGCGACCGGCGCCACATCGCTGGTTCGATCCTCCAGCCAAGGAGCGGGCGCCGACACCGGCGAACTTGCAGCGTTGGCGGAGTCGACGCCGCTCTTCAACACCGCAAGCGACGGAGCCATCTCGGTGGAGATGGGTGCCGACGGCCTTCGCGTATTCCCAGCCTCGCGACGATTTCAGACACGGTAGGACGTGCGGGACCGCAACAGGTCCGCTTCGGGACCGTTCTCCGCATGGGCACGGGCATTGCAGGGCTTTGTGGGCAAGGCTATAGTGCGCCGAGGAGTCAGGCGTGTTGAATCGTCAGCGTCCGCGTCACGTGCATCTGGGCTGACCGCGGGATCCATCGCGAATCGGCAACGGTGAATTGCGGACTGGCGGTTCGGCGTACAGAAGTTCCGACGGTCGATCGCTGACGGCGGATCGCCTCTTCATCGGGAGCAGATGTCACCATGATCGTTGGCATTCCGAAAGAAACGAAGACGCACGAATATCGTATCAGTATGACGCCGGGCGGCGTCGATGAGCTCGTTCGTCGCGGTCACACCGTCCTGGTCGAATCGAGCGGGGGGGTCGGATCGGGGATCACCAACGACGAATACACGACCGTCGGTGCCGAAATCGTCGAGACGCCAAAGGAGGTCTTCGATCGCTCAGAGATGATCGTCAAGGTCAAAGAGCCCCTCGCCGCCGAACGCAAGATGATGCGCGCGGGGCAGGTGATGTTCACCTATTTCCACTTGGCCGCCGACCGCGAATTGACCGACGGCGTCGTGAAGACCGGATCGGTCGCCATCGCCTACGAAACCATCGTCGATCGCGAGGGTCGACTGCCTCTACTGACGCCCATGAGCGAAGTGGCGGGGAAGATGAGCATCCAGGAAGGCGCCAAGTACCTGGAGCGGCCCGAACTCGGTCGCGGGATTCTGCTGGGCGGTATTCCCGGTGTGGAACCGGCGGAGGTGATCATCATCGGAGGCGGCGTGGTCGGCACGAACGCCGCGAAGATTGCGGCCGGTCTTGGCGCCAACGTCACCATCATGGACATCAATCTGGACCGGTTGCGTTACCTCGACGACGTTATGCCGGCCAACGTTCACACCGTCTACAACGACCGACACATGCTCCAGAAGTTCCTTTCGGCCGCCGATCTGATCGTCGGGGCCGTTTTGATCCCCGGCGCCCGTTGCCCCGTTCTCGTTTCACGAGACATGCTCGCCACGATGAAGCCCGGCGCCGTGATCATCGACGTCGGTGTCGACCAGGGTGGGTGCGTCGAGACCATTCGCCCGACCACACACGATGATCCGACCTACGTTGTGGACGGCATTGTGCATTACGGCGTCGCGAACATGCCTGGCGCCGTCGGCCGAACGTCAACCTTCGGTCTCACCAACGCAACGTTGCCCTACGTACTCAATCTCGCCGATCTCGGCTATCAAAAAGCCTGTCGACAAGACCCCGGCCTGGCGGAAGGGGTCAACGTCGAGGACGGAAAGATCACCAACCAGCCGGTGGCGGAGGCTTTCGGGCTCGACTTTGTTCGTTCGACGGTCGCGGCGTGAAACACGGTGCTGACCTGAACGGACGTTACGACACGGGATATCAGCCATGAAGAACGCATTCATCGTGCTCCTGGTGGCAACGACTCTCGTTGCGGGATACATCGCCGCCACAACCAACATCCGAATGTCGGCATTCCGAAAGGAAGGGAAAACCTCCACGCTCGAAAGAGGCGACCTGACACTCCCCATCAACGCGACCGGCGAAGTGAAACCGGGGCGGCGTGTGCTGATCAAGGCGGAGGCCAGTGGCGAGGTCATCGAAATCGCCAAGCAACCGGGCGAGTTCGTCCGTGCCGGCGACCTGTTGATTCGACTCCAACCCGACGATGAAGAACGAAACGTCAACCGCGCCGAACTCAACGTCGCCACCATGAAGGCCGCGCTGGAAGACGCCAAGACCGTACTGCAGCAGACACGCACGGCCGATATCGAGAGCGCGGAGGCGACCATCAAACAGATGGAGGCGTCATTGGTCCTCGCGAAGCTCCGTGCCGACCGCGCCAGAGAACAACCCGACGCCTATCACAAAGAAGAACGGATCCTACGCATTTCGACGTATGAAAGTCAATCCGCACAGGTTGACGTCGCGAAGGCTGCAAGGAAGAAAGCCGAACTCGCCATCCCCCGGGCCGAGCAAGCCCTCATCCGCGCCGAAGCGAATCATCAAACGGCGCTCAACAACCTCGGCGACGCGCGTAAGCAGTTCGCCAAGACCGAGATCCGGTCACCGATCAGTGGTGTTCTCGCGGACGTTCTCACCCAAATCGGCGAGGTCATCCAGGGCGGAAAGATGACCTATACCGGTGGGACGATCCTGGCCATCATTCTCGACTCGGACAAACTCCTGCTCCAGGCAGAAGTCGACGAAGCGGACATCGGGCGCGTGCTCGACTTGTCGCCCTCCTGGGCAACGCCCGGCCACGAAGCCACACAGCGCATGCCCGAGGCGATCGGCGATGCCGTCAATGCGGTCCCGCACTTGGCCTCCATCACCGTCGAGACTTTTCCCGAGGAGACGTTCGAGGGCAT
>JAJDDV010000209.1 GCA_029260135.1 Phycisphaerae bacterium
GTTGGAGAAGGTGGGCGGGGTGGCGGAGGATCTGACGTGGGAGATCTTTCGCGAGACGCTGATCGAGCAGGCTGAGCAGGGGGTGGACTACTTTACGATTCACGCCGGTGTGTTGTTGCGTCACGTTCCGCTGACGGCGAAGCGCGTGACGGGGATCGTGTCACGCGGCGGGTCGATCCTGGCGAAGTGGTGTCTGGCGCATCACCAGGAGAACTTCCTGTACACGCATTTCGAGGATATCTGCGCGATCATGAAGGCGTATGACATTGCCTTTTCGCTGGGTGATGGTTTGCGGCCGGGGTCGATCGCGGATGCGAACGACGAGGCGCAGTTCGCCGAGTTGGATGTTCTCGGGGCGTTGACGAAGGTGGCGTGGGGGCATGATGTACAGGTGATGATCGAGGGGCCTGGTCATGTTCCGATGCAGATGATCAAGGAGAATATGGATCGTCAGCTTGCGGTTTGTGGCGAGGCACCATTCTATACGCTGGGTCCGCTGACGACGGACATTGCGCCGGGGTATGACCACATCACGAGCGGAATCGGTGCGGCGATGATCGGCTGGTTCGGCACGGCGATGCTTTGCTATGTGACGCCGAAAGAACATCTGGGTCTGCCGGATCGGGATGACGTGAAGGCGGGTGTGATCACGTATAAGATCGCGGCGCATGCGGCGGACCTGGCGAAGGGTCATCCGGGGGCACAGCATCGCGACGACGAGCTGTCGCGCGCGAGGTTCGAGTTTCGTTGGGAGGATCAATTCCGGCTTTCGCTGGACCCGGATACGGCGCTTCGTTTTCATGACGAGACGCTTCCGCAGGATGGCGCGAAGTCGGCTCATTTTTGCTCGATGTGCGGTCCGCAGTTCTGCTCGATGAAGATCACGCAGGATGTTCGGGACTATGCTGCGCGCCAGGGCGTCGACGCGGAAGAAGCCTTGGAACTCGGGATGGGGGAGAAGGCCCGTGCGTTTCGTGAGACGGGCAGCGAGCGGTATCCGTGACGGCGCCGGAAGCGCGTGCGCGGGGTGCGGGTTTCAGGTCACGCTGCACTCGGTCTTCCTGGCCAGTGCGAGGATCAACTCCGTCAGTTTTTTTCGGTTGATGGGCTTGGTGGTGTAGTCATCACATCCCGATGCGATACATCTTTCGCGATCTCCTTGCATGGCGTGCGCGGTCAGTGCGAGGATCGGTCGTGTGTAGCGCTTCTCTCGCAGGAGGGTGGTGGCTGCGTAACCATCCATGACGGGCATCTGCATGTCCATGAGTATGATGTCGAAGGGGCGGTTGACGGTTTGGGCTTCGACGGCCGCCTTTACGGCGAGGCTTCCATTCTCGACGACGGTGACTTCTGCGCCGACTGTTGTCAGCAGGTGAGAGATCAGCTTCTGGTTGTCGGGGCCGTCTTCGGCAAGGAGGATGCGATAGTCTCTGAGCGGTGACTTCTCATCGATCGGCGCGATCTTCATGGTCTTGATTCGGGCGGGGCTGACCAGCGGAAGGTCGGTGATCATGCTGACGCCGTTGAGTGGTCCGGTCGCGATGGTGATTCGAAAGCGAGTTCCGACGGCGGGTTGGGTTTCGACGACGACGACGTCACCACCGAGCATTTGGGCGAAACGTTTGCTGATGGACAGGCCGAGTCCGGTTCCGCCGTACTTTCGGGTCATGGAGGTGTCGGCTTGCATGAAGGGTTGGAACAAGCGGTCGACCTGATCGTCCGTCATTCCGACGCCGGTGTCGAGGATGTCGAGCTGAAGTGTGGGCGCCCCCGTGTCGTCGATGAGTTTGGCGATCAACGTCACGCTTCCGACCTCAGCAAACTTGACGGCATTTCCGAGAACGTTGATGAGGATCTGCCTCAGTCTGGTGGGATCCGTTCGTATCTGTTCGGGGATGGGGCCGGCGTGTTCGAGCTTGACGGCAAGGCCTTTGGCGTCGGCGGGGACGCGTACGAGTGCGATGACCTCGGAGAGTAGTTGGATGGTCGGACAGTTGATCTGCTCGACCTCCATTCTCCCGGCTTCGATCTTGGAGAGGTCGAGGATGTCGTTGATGATGTCGACGAGGTACTCGCCGTTGCGTTTGATGGTTTTGACGGCGTCGACGCGATCGGGCGGGGCATTATCGAGTTGGCCTCTTTCGAGGAGGACATCGGCGAAACCGAGAATGGCCGTCATGGGCGTTCGGATCTCGTGGCTCATGTTGGCGAGGAACTCGCTCTTGGCCACATTGGCACATTCCGCGATTCCTCTGGCCTCTTTCAGCGCGGCAAGTTGTTGCGCATTGGCGAGCGCGGCGGCGCTCATCTGGGCAAACACGTCGAGTACTTGCAGCTCTGACGGGGTCAACGTTCGTTGCGAGAACATTGCCAGAACGCCGCGTGTCTTTCCTTCCGTGACGAGAGGGTACCCGGCGAACGAGACCAGGCCGTGATCGAGAGCCCACTGTCGGTCGTGAATGCGATCATCGTTGGCCACGTTGTTGGTGACGGTCTTTCCGCGTCCTTCGGCGATGAGACCGATTCTGAAGGCGCCCAGCGGGACCCGCTGATGATCTCCATCCACTTGTGTGTAGTGCCCGGAACTGGCAATCAAATGAAGGCACTCATCGCCACGGGTGCAGTGTTCGGCGAGGTGGCACTCGTGACAGCGAGAGGCGGGTCGACTCAACCACACGCGGGCAAAGTAAGCGCCGAACTCTTGGACGAGCGTATTGGTGATGATGGCCCCGGTTTCCTCGGCACTTCGGTCTTCGAAGAGTTCGTGATAGACACGGTTGATGGCAAGGAGTAGATCGTTGATTGCCGTGGTTGTCGCTGTGGCTTCTCGCAGGTTTTCCTGCGCACGTGTGCGTTCGGCGACCTCGCGCTGCAGTCCGGTGTTCGCTTCGGCGAGTTCCAGCGTTCGCTGTTCGACCCTGTGTTCGAGCTGGCCTCGAGCGTTTTCGAGCTCGGCGTCGCGTCGTTGGATCTGCGACACCATCTCGTTGAAGGAGTCGGCGAGGGCGCCGAGTTCATCGTCTCCATGTTTCTGCGCCCGTACCGAGTAGTCCTTCTTCTGTGTGATGGTACCGGCGGCACGAACGAGTTCGGTGATCGGCTGCGTGAGTGATCGCTGGACGCGACTGGAGAACAAGTAGGCCACGATGAGTGCTGCGGCCATTACGGCGACGACGATTTCGACGTCGCGTTTGACGTCTTGGTTGAGATTATGGAGGCTGTATTCGAGGTATACGGTTCCGATCGTTTCGCCGTCAAGACGGATGGGTTCAAACAGCACGAGATGGCCGGCTTTGAATTGGTGTCCGGGCGTTCCGGGGCGCAGCGGGAGGGAGCCGTCCTCGCCGTCTCGCACGTAGGCGGTCAGGAGTTCGCCCCGGGCACGGTAGATGCCGGCGGCGAGTACACTTGGGTCTGCACGGAGCCCTTCGAGGATTTCTCGAGCCGTTTTTGGGTCGTCGAAGGTCAGGGCGCCGGTGACATTGGCGGCGACGATCTTGGCTTGAATGGAGAGCGCCTGGGAGGCGGTCTCTCGACGCTCCCAGAACTCTCGCAGGACCACGGTCGTGCAAGCGATGATGAGGGCGAGGCCGGTGCTCAACGTGGCGTAGAGCAGAATTTTGGTGGCGAAGGATCTTTTGGAGAACAAGATCATGTTCGGCTGCCGGTTCCGTCGTTGGCGGCGGCGTCTTCAGGCTACGCCGCGATGCGTCCGTCGTTCCTATTCCCTGCTTTTCACGATTTTTGCGAGGCGCAGGAGCTTTGCGCTCATTCTGAGCCCCGCACGTTTTACGGCTTCATGGTTCACGTGGAACGTGATTCTTCCGCTGTCGAGCACGAGTCCGATCATTCCGCCGGATGTCGCGTGGTCTTTTCCTTCGCCGACCACGAGGATGTTCTGCGAATCAATGTCGTCGAGGACTTCCCTGATGCGGTGCCTTTCCGATGAAGCGACGTATAGCAGGTGACAGCTTCGAAGTGTTTTGCGGCTGTCACGCCCGTACGCTCCGATCCTGACGATAGCGATTCTGCGACCTCTCACGGTCTTCTCGAAGACGGTCTTGTCGAGCACTGTTCCGAAGGGATCGTTGCCGAGGATCGCAATGACGATGGGGGATTTGTCACGTTCGAAGGCGGTTTTTGGCCACTCGACGAATTTGGTGAATTGGTAGAGGTAGGCCGCCTTGACCTTGATGGCCTTGGCGGCGTCGATGTCCTGGGTCGCGTAGAGCGTCGGCGCGAGAATCACACAGGCAGCGACGGTGAGTCGTTGCGGCAAGCGTGTCAGCTTGTCATTACGGTGATTCATTTGGTCCAGTCATTCACTGTCTGCGATTTCCGCCTCTTGCTCACATCAACGAATCCGAATCCGAAGCTCGGCGAAGGCCATTCGGGGTACCTCGGCGTCGTTCAGAAACAGGGTGCCTCCCTCGTAGTGGTTGGGATCGAGAAGATTGCTGACGCCCACCGCGAGGGACGCAGAATCGTTCCAGAACTCGTATTCCGCCCGGACGTCCACGCGGACGTAGGAGTCGATCGTTCGGGCGAGAAACGGGTTCGACGGATTCGGCGCCTTGACGTCATCCACGAAATACAGGTGTCCGGAGAATCGAAGATCTTCGCTGGCCGTGTAGCGGGCGCCGAGCATGAACTTGTGTCTGGGCGGCGTTATGTAGTCTCGGTCGGTGAACGGTACGTCCACATCCCATTCGAGCTGTTGATAGGTGTAGTTGCCGATGAGTGTCATTTGCTCGGAGAGTTCGTAGCTTGCTTCGACCTCGGCGCCGTACAACGCGACGTCGCCGGGGCGATTGTCGTACTGGGTTTGCAGAAGCCCCGGCGGGCCCAGTTGGGGGCTGAGCGTAGTGGTCTCGTCGTATTGATGCCAAAAGAGATTGACGCTCGTGTCGAGTCGGCCGAACAGCCTGCCACGGTATCCGGCTTCGTAGGCCATGAGTGTTGTGGGATCGACGTCGTCGGCGGTGGTGACGAACGCCATTCCGTTGAGTAGTGGGATGTAGAGGTATCGTGCGGCGGCGGACGGAAGGGCAAACGCGCGGGAGACCGAAGCGTAGACGGCGTCGTGGTCCGAGAGCTGGTGGGATATCGAGGCGCGCGCGCTGGGTTCAAACCCGCCGTAGGATTCATAGTCGACCCTGCCGCCGAGGCTCAGCGTCGTGGCCGGCGTCAAGCGCCATTCTTGTTGCAGATAGAGCCCGATGATCACGGTGCTGACGAAGCTCTTGTGGAGCATGAAAGGATCGGAGTTTCCTGCGTCGAGCAGGTCGACGCGCGTGTCGATTCCCCAGGTCCGGGTCTTGGTCTCGTCGAGGCCGACTGTATGAGAGAACTGCCATCCGATCTGCTGGTAGCGGTAGTCGATCTGGGGGAGACCGGGCGAAGCGAAGGAGTCGTTGACGAATAGTGTCATGCCGAGCTGTTCGTCATCCGTGATACGCCGTTCCCAGTTGGCCAGGACGAACGTTCCTTGTGCTGCGGCGTTTCGACGCGTCGCGATTCCGGCCAGGGGTGTCGGCGGATAGCCGCCGTCGACCACAGCGCTTCCGGCGGAGATCGTTATCGTCGTGTTTTCATCCGCGTCGTAGACGGCGTGCAAGCTCAGGCGCCCGCCTTTGTATTCGTCTTCCAGGAAACGGAGCATCGATCCGCCCTCGGCGAATCCGTCGCCGGCTTCGTACTCGCCCGAGATTCGGAGTCGCAGCTTCTCCTTCTGCTGGGCGAGTCCGAAGTGCTGTTTGAACCATCCGCGGGACCCTCCGCTCGTCGACAAGGTCAGGCCGAGTTGGTCGCTGGGATCTTTGGTGATGATGTTGATGACGCCGTTGATGGCGTTTGCGCCCCAGGTTACTCCGCCCGGTCCGCGAATCACCTCAATGCGTTCGATATCCTCCAACTGGAACGGCCATCCGCCCCACACCGTTCCACCGAAAAGCGAATCGTAGATTTGCCTTCCGTCGACGAGGACCAGAACAAGGCCGGCGATGAAGCCGTGGAATCCACGGGGCGACACGGCGGCGTTTCCGAACGACAGATCGGCGACGTCAACGCCAGCGGCTAAACGCAAAGCATCGGGAACGGAACGCGCACCGGACCATCGAATGTCCTCGGCGGTGATGATGCTGACGGCATAGGGTACGGTCGTGATGGATTGCGCTCGCCGCGACGCCGTGACGACCTCGATGGTCATCAGCTCCTCCAGGCTGAGATCGGAGAAATCGTCGGGTTCGTTCAGTGGGTCTGCGAGCGGCTCGTCGGGCTGAGGTGACTCGTCTTGTCCGCCGGTTTCGCGGCCGCCGGAAGGGCTGCCTTGTTTTGGTGCCTGGGCTAGTGTCGGCGCCGTTAAAAAGACGGCTCCCACAAGGACCCAAAGCAAGACCGAATTTGTAGATCTGATTTCGTTCATCGCTGTGCTCCGGCGCGCAATCCCGTGAGCGTTCCTCTGGTCGTGAACGGCGCGGACCTGCCGGGCCCGGGTGGTATGGACCTCGGGCGGCGGCGGAATCCGCCGAGAATAACCCTGATATATCGGCCAGGACGGTGGCTCGCTGGGCCTCTATCCAAGGGGCGCGACATCGCGCGTCGAGTCGGCTGGAGATAGCGCGGTGCGAATTCCTGGAGGGAAGACGGTAGGCAGAAGTCGCGCCTGGGCGACGCGGACGCTTTGCGTATGGTGAAAGGGCGACAGGGATGGATCCCTTCAGGTCGTCCGTAGGGCTTCGTATTACAGGACTTTCATCATCATCAGTCTCTTCGGTGGAAGAGGGTAGCGTGGGAGGAGATGCGCCGTCGCTCATCCTTGCTTCTGCCGATCTCAGAGATGGGAAGGGGAACTCGTCTCGTGGGGCGATCCCAGACCTCCGAGAGCCCAAGTGTGTCTGAAATTATTCGGTGCCGTCTTTTCTCGCTCCGGCTTTTCGCCGGCGGATGGGCTGACTTGACTTGCCCGCGGGCCGGCCGCAGAATGCCCGACCTCCCGGTGGGAATCGCCCGGAGCGGATGTGGCGGAATTGGCAGACGCGCTGGCTTCAGGTGCCAGTGGGGGCAACCCCGTGGAGGTTCGAGTCCTCTCATCCGCAGTTTTTCCCCTCACATCAGGTTCGCAAGATTGGTCAAGCACGTCGGATCTCGGTCGTGTATCCTTCCCACGTATGAATCGACCTGAGAGAGAGGTGACCCGCGCCGAGTACGAAGAGCGGCTGCTCCGTGTGCTGGTTCACGTTCAGAATCACCTGGACGAGGCGTTACCGTTGGATCATCTTGCCTCGATCGCCCACTTTTCTCCGTTTCACTTTCACCGGATCTTCCGGGGCATGGTCGGCGAGTCGGTCCAGGCATACGTTCGACGCCTTCGGTTGGAGAGGGCGGCGCACCGCCTCAAGTACGGTGAGGATCCCGTCACGCGGGTCGCGTTTGACGCGGGGTATGAGGCTCATGAGGCCTTCACCCGCGCATTTCGAGCCCGATTTGAGTGTTCGCCCTCCGACTATCGAAAGCGTCACTCGTCGGCGTCGAGTCCGGGGGCGTCGGAGCACAGGCCGTTTCGCCCGGATGAGGCGAAGGAAGCGTTGCGGTCGGAGATTCGGGGAGTCGAGATGATGGACGTTCGAGTCGAGACGGTGGATCGGATGGGGGTGGTTTTCATGCGGCATACCGGTCCGTACGACCAGGTTGGCGCGACGTGGACCAAGCTGTTTACGTGGGCGGGCATGCGTGGGCTCATTGGGCCCAAC
>JAJDDV010000210.1 GCA_029260135.1 Phycisphaerae bacterium
GACTTCCTCGCCATCCAGGCAACCGTCGCCGTCGGTATCCGCCTGTTTCGGATCGGTTCCCGTTTCGCAAAGGTCCCGGGCGCCGCAGCAGTGGTTCGATTCGAACACATCGGCCAGGCCGTCGCCATCACCATCGGTGCAATCGGTGGAGTCGCCCTTGTAGGTTCCGCCAAGGCCCAGCTCGCAGACCTCCTGCGCCGACTGCGGACCGCCGGCCACGGTCACCTGACACGACCCGTCCGTCAGGCAGCACGCCCCTCTCGGACAGCCCGAACAGTCCGGCGGCAAAGTCTCATGAATGTGACCCCCGCCGGCGTGACCCACCTTATGGCAGCACTGATCGCCCGTCACCGGATCTTCCTCCACGCCCGGCGCGAAGTTCTGACCGCACGTAAACACCGTATTCCCCCCCCTTGGACGATGCGCCCAGGGCGCGTCCCCGAGCGTCGTCAACGAAATCGGCGGCATACCGAGCGTCTGCGTGTTCAGAACACGTACGGCGATCGGATCATCGACTTGCGTAAAGGTGTACACCGGTTGCACGCGGAACGTCGCCGAGAACGTTCCGCCGTTTTCGTGCGTCTTCGTCACCGACATGGTCCCCGGTGGTGGCGGTGCGCCGGTAGCCAGCTTGACGCTTACGTTCCATTGCGTCGCGCCGCCTCCAGCGTACGTAACCGTGATCGGCTCACAGCTCACCAAGCTGAGTTCTTCGAGTTCGATTGCCGTCGACGCCTCCGTACCGATGTCTGGCAGTTTCATCAGATCATGACGTTGCAGACTCGTGTCGAAGTCGCCGCCGCCGCTTCCACCCAAAAGGATCGCGCCGTCGAACGGCTCCGACCCGGGACCGAAGAAGTCCGCCGGAATCGGTTGATCGCAGAAGCTGCTCTTCGTTCCGCCGCACTCCGTTCGCCAGCAGTCCGTACCCGGACGGATGATCCCCTCACACACCTCGTCGTATCCGTTCCCGTCCGGATCGCCCTGGCAGGCACTGGCGACGATTCCGCCGGTGGCTGTGCAATCCGAAGCCGTCTCCTCGGTGCAGCTCCCGTTGCCACGACAGCAACCCTGAACCAGGGGATTCACCGTGATCACCGCGGGCTCGAGCAGACCATACGGGACAAACGCTAACGACGAGTCGAACAGAAACGTCTCCGTCACACCCGTGTCAAACCCGATCGTGAACGTACCCTCCGCATCCGCCGGGACGTCGAGCACAAGCGTTCCGGCATAGCCCGGCACGCCGAGGTCCTCTTCCCCGCCCCAGAGGCCTAGGGTGGCGCCGAAACGGACGGACGGACTTGTCGTGTCCACACCCACTGTGACTCCTTGATTGTAGAAAACGTAGTCATCACGGCCGCTGAGGATGAACGCCGGCTCGCAGAATCCGCCCGTCGAAGCAGGATAGCTGCAAGTCGAGCCCCGGCAGGAGTCCATACCGACGAGGGGGCAGTCGGAATCACTGAAGCAAGGGGCGTCTGAGAAGCTGCAGACGCCGCCGTACGCGGTCGTGCACTCCGCGTCGCTCGAGCACGCCAACGTGGCAAGTCCCAAGGTCCCGGTCAAGCCGCTGGCGTATCCGTCGGCGTCGATCTGCGTCTGATACGCGCGCAGCAGCGGATCCATGTCATGATCCGGATCCCAGTCCGCGATGCGGAACTCGAGCATCACAGTCTGACCCCCGCCTTCGAGAACAATCTCGTTTCCGATCACCGTGTGAATGCCGCTGGCATGGATCGGCAAGAGATCAACCACCGCCACGCCTTCAACGCGACAGTCCGAGTCGCAGCCGTCGCCCGGGCTGACGCCGCCGTCATCGCATTCCTCGTTGAATTCCAGCACTCCGTTTCCACAGACGCCCTCGATTCTGCACAGCTCATCGCATCCGTCATCAGGCGTCGTGTTCCCATCGTCGCACGTTTCTCCCGTCTCCAGCACCGTGTTGCCGCACGCGAACGGACCCGCCGGACAACCCGCGCCCACGAACCCGGCGTACGCCGACCCGGAACAGGGATTTCCGGATCCCGGCGCGAACGGATAGGCACGACCGGACATCGCCCCAATCACCGCTATCGTGTCGGAGACAGTGATGTGACCTTCGATCAAAGGGCCGGGACCCGTGGTGACCCCGATCAAGTCCACCCGAGTCTTGCTCGGATCGAGGTATCCGGCGAACTTCGCCATGACGCTGACGATGTCCGTGGGAACGCCGATGATTCCGTCCGAGGCACCCCACAGTCCGCCTACCGGAAGACCAACCACATCCCCATACGCACTCGTCGGAATCATGGTTGGGGTGGAGTAACTGGGTTCGTCGTCCAGCAGGCAAAGTGAATCGATAACCTGAACGCAGTAGGCACTCGAGGGGAGAATCCCCTCACCATACACATGGACCATCTCGTACGTGCTCCAGTCCGTGAAGTACGGTTCGCACTGAAGCTGTGACGCCCAAAAAGTCACGCCCCCCCCCGGCGGGCTGCCGTACCCAACGCCGGGCGACTCGCTGGCAAGAAACGGCTCGCCCAACCACATCGACACGCCATTCCACACGTCGTAAGGACCGGGAAGGTGCGAGAACGTGACGCGAATCGCCTGCGTTTGACCGGTATTACCGGCCGAGAACGAAATGAACCGGTTCTTCGCGTTGATCACGAGCGTACCCGTGTGATCCGGGATCATCTCGGCACTCGGCGAACTCGATGCCGGGCACCCGGAGGCCTCGACCGATTCGGGAAACGAAAGGAAGGGAACACAAACGCCAAACACTGCAAACACAACGCTACCAATGCCGACTCGACTCATCCGCATCCTTGTTCTCCTTTTGGATGTGGCCGTTCCAAGGGCCCAGCCATTCTCAGGGACCGTAACTGCGCGTACCGACACTCCAGGGAATGCGATCGTGCTGAGGTGGACGACAACCGCAGGCAAAGAGGACGGGGCCTAGTCGGAAGGGGGACCGATCAGGACCAAGCCGACCTGCTGGTTGTTGTCGTCAACCGTAGGGCTGACAACACCGCAAGACGTCGCACCGAACTCCGAACTCCTGATCAGCTGTCGATAATACGATTCACCGTTAGGAGACTTGACACGTCCTTGAAAGAAAATCCTGCTCGCGTTGAACGCCGAACGGTTGCCGTCGGGTTTGGCGACGCGTCCCGAGCACGATTTCGGTGCGTCGTAAGAGAGAAACTTCTCGAAATCGGGACCGAGCCTCGCGGCGTTCCCGATAGTGCGAATCGGCTCTCGGGGGCGGGGCCGAAATCGCGCGTTGACCGCGATCCACGCCTCGCCTCGAAAAAGGAGGGCGGGTGCCCGTTTCCTAGACGGAAACAGCTCGATTTCGCTGACCGCAAAAGGGCTGCCTTACGACCGCAGCGAACCGGACGAGTTTTTGAAGTGCCAATGTCCAATAGCTCTGTTTCGGACATCGGGGAACCTGGCGTCACCACCGTTGGGGATACCGGCAACCGACCCTGGTATCGAGCTTGCTATTTTATCTGCGCGAAGATAGGCAGCCTGTGATTTGCGCTATCCACAAGAACGTAAGGAGAGAATGGCAGTGACCACCGCGTTGACGCTAATGCTCGTCGTAACCACCTGGGGACAGGTCGGTCCGCTTCCGCACCTCGAATCGCTGAATCAGGGTGTCGACACTCCCGCGCGGGTCGCGGTGGCTCCCGATGGTACGGTGCTGATCACCGACCCGACGCGGAACCGTATTCTTCGATTCGACGCAGCCTCCGTCCCGCTTTCGGCGTGGATCGTGCCGGAAGGTCCCGTCGGCATCGGTGCGCACCCCGATGGGCGGTTCTTCGTCTCGCTGCAGGATGTGCCCCAGGTAGGCGTTTATGACGCGACCTTGACGCGCACTGGATTCCTCGGCGAGGGCAACCCGATGGTCTCCTTCGTGCGTCCGACCGCCATTGCCATCAGCGACTCAACGGGCAAGGTCTACGTGGTGGATTCCGGCGGGGACAGAGTCTACGGATTCGCCGGCGACGGAACGCTGGCGTTGATGACCGGCATTCGGGGCGAACTGCCGGGTCAGCTTCAGTTCCCCAGTGCGATCGCCGTCGACGAAGGGAACAACCGCCTCGTCGTCGCAGACCATGATAACTTCAGGATTCAGATCTTTTCGACCACCGGTTTGTTTCTGCAACGCTTCGGCTATCGCATGAAGTACGTCGTGGGCGGCACCCAGGAAGGATGGATGCCGCGCACGCTCGGGCTCGCCGTCGACGCAGCAGGCCGCATTTACGTCGCCGACGCCATGATGAGCACCGTCCGCATCTTTGATCAAACAGGAACCGAACTGGGCAAAGTGCTCCAATACGGATCCGCACCCGGCGATCTCCGAACCCCCGGCGGCCTCGCGCTGAGCAACGACGAATCGAAACTCTACGTCGTCAGCGCCAACACCTCCAGTGTCGAAGTCTACACCACGCCCACGCTCGGCGCGGGCGCCGATCTGGCGAGCGCAAGGCCCGACCAGGCGATGGATCCGCCGGGCACCAACCGAAGTTTGTTCGACGTCATCGCCGCCAACACCTTGACACCGATGGTTAAGAGGAACACTCGAGCCCCGATGCGCCAGGATGCTTCGAGCGTAGTGGCGGAGTTGCAGGCGGTCGATCCGCTGGTCAGCGTATCGCAGGCGGCGTCAGACGGTCCGCACATCATCCAGGCGTCGGTCATCTGTGGACGCTGTCACGGAATCGACGGTCAGCCCGGCGGTCACCCCGGATTGCTGGAGGGGCAGAACATGCTCTGCTTCTCGTGCCATAGTGGTGCCGGTCAGTCATCGACCCTTCCGATCCACGAAAGCGATGTGGCCGACCCCTTCGGGACGAACCCTGCGGCGATCGACGGGAAGGGTACTTCGCACGCGTGGGGCGTGCCGGCCGTCAACGCGATGGCGGATGCCGTCGGTCCCGTGCCGGGGAGTGCCATGGACCAGGAGCTTGTGGGTGGTTTGATCCTCTGCTCGACCTGCCATGACGAGCACACCTCGGAGGCGGGCTGGCCGTATTTGCGGCGGTCGAACACCGGCGACGGCATGTGCAAAGAGTGTCATTCGGCGCGGAATCGCGGGCCGGGTCAGGGTGGGAGCCACGCCGTCGGCTTTGATTATCCCGGAGGTGTTGGCGAGTTTCCAGCAACATCCAGTATCGTGCCACTTGTTCTGAAGGATGCCAAGGTCGAGTGCCTGACCTGTCACGACATTCACAATGTGGATTCCGGAGGCGCGAACGGCGGGGCAGGAGACGGGATGCTGCTGCGTGTCGCCAACGACGAGACATTATGTCAGACCTGTCACACGGGGCATATTGGCCACACGCCGAGCGGTTCGTGGCAGCCGACGTGTCAAGACTGTCACGCGGTTCATGATGTGT
Organism: Phycisphaerae bacterium; assembly: GCA_029260135.1. GTDB lineage: Bacteria > Planctomycetota > Phycisphaerae > UBA1845 > UBA1845 > OFTM174. The sequence goes on from JAJDDV010000210.1 coordinate 5,397, forward strand.
CGAACACAAACTTGTCGTTGGTCGGCGCGACGGTTCACAACCGGACGCTGGGCGTGGACAAGACCGTGGTCTTCGCGGCGCGAGACGGGGTCGGGAGCTTCGACGACGGCGATCCGGCGTTGAATGACGGGATCTGCCAGGTGTGTCACACGGTGACCACCTACCACAAGCACGACGGGACCGGAACGGTTCACAATGACGGGGCGACGTGCACGGTCTGTCACCCGCACGACGCCGGGTTCATGCCGACGGGGGGCGATTGTACGTCCTGCCACTCGGTGGCGCAGGACAATGGTGACGGTATTCCTGTGGGTGGTCGTCGCGCGGTGGTCGGGGAGTTTCCCGTAGCCGATGCGCATGCGCACTACGGCGTGGATCTGGACAACAACGCTTGCCGTGTGTGCCACGACCAGTCGACGCACATGGACGGTAACGTCGACTTGATTGATCCGGACGACGGTAGTCTTTACACGTTCGTGAGCCCGGATCAGCTCACGTCGGATCCTGACCTGTCCGATTTCTGCGCCGGTTGCCACGACGCGGACGGCGCGGTTCGACTCGGCGCTTTGGCGCTGGATCCGTTCGGCAACGGCAACGTTCCGCCGCCGGTGGCGGAGAGATTCCAGGGCACGCTTCAATGGGAGGAAGAGTACGGCGATTTCTGCTTCGGGACGGAAGGCAATCTCCGCCCGGTGAACAGCCACCACGACATCAGCGATGCGGATCAGGCGTTCAGCGGCGCGAAGATCGAGTGCCTGAGCTGTCACGGGGCGCACACGGCGTCTCAATCGCAGCCGATCTCCGACCCGTTCAACACGACGACGGCCTGGGCGGGCGATGGCAACGGGTTCTGCCTTTCGTGTCACGCCGGCGGAGCGAGCCCCGTCGATCCCGGATTCCCCTCGGGGGTTGTCGGTCCGATTATCGATGTGACGGATCCGCGCTGGTCGTCGTTGGGCATGGACTGGTGCGAGATTCTCGACGGCGCGTGCGCGGTGGGCGATTGCTCGTCGCTCCGAGGGGTCGACAGCAGGAAATTCGACGAGGGTCCCTGGTGGGTCCAGTACACGTGGACGCATGAGGCACACGGTCTGGACTCGAAGCGAGGTTGGAACGGTTACTCCGGGGCGACGGCGTACGACATGGACTGCCAGGTCTGCCACGACCCGCACGGATCGTATTCGGCGACGAACACGGCCGGGAATCCCTACATGATCCGCGACGTTGTCGACGGCAGTGCGTTTGAGGATGACGGAAGCCTGGACGGCGGGTTCAACGGGCCGCCCTTCACAACGTTCGGGACGTCGCGCGAGGTCGTGGTCCCGGTCAGTGGGATCGACGTCGGCTGGGGCAGCCCGCAGGGGCTTTGCGAGGCCTGTCACGCGGGCTGGGTCAATTCGATGTGGGCGCACGGTATGTGCAGCGGTTGCCAAACGTGCCATGGACACGGAATGGCATGGGGGGCTGTGGATGCCGTGGACTACAACAGTGATACGCCGCTTCCGTTCAACGATACGTGCGAGCGCGGATGGATCTACGAACTCGGAGGGGCTCACGGCCCGCGGCTGAAGGTCGATGCGCCACGGGTGGAGGGCAACACGAACGCGCTCGACGACAGCACGCCGATTTGCGGTACGGATTCACCGCGTCAGGGGTTGTGGTATGCCGTGGCGGGAACCGGCGGTACGTTGACGGTGTCCACCTGTCAGCCGGGTACGACCTTTGACACGAGTCTTCAGGTTTTTTGTGGGTGTGACTTGGTGGGCTGCGTCGGCGGGAACGACGATGACGCTTCCTGTGCGCTTTCTCCGACGAGTTCGACCTTCAGTTGGTGCTCCGATCCCGATCAGCTTTACTCCGTTCACGTCGGTGGTTCCGGTGCGAGTTCAGGCGTCTTCGAGCTGCTCCTGACGGACGACGGCATTGCCTGCGGCAGTGCGCCAGCTTGTACGCCGGATATTGGAGCTTGTTGCGTGGGCGAGACTAATACGGCCAACAACCTTCGCACCGAGTGCGACGGGCTCGGCGGCGACTGGTATCTGGGCGAGGATTGCGCAACGTTTACGTGTCCACCACTTGGTGCGTGTTGCGACGCGGGCGAGTCGTGCGTGGCGACGAACACCCAGGCTCAGTGTACGGCGCTGGGCGGGACGTGGACGACGGGGCAGGACTGTGCGACGTTTGCGTGCCCTGCTCCCGGGCTGGCTCCGCAAACGCCTGCTTCGGGCGGCGTGGCGAAGAGCGCAGAACCGCTGGATATGGGGCCTGGTTCGGTTCCGATGGGCGAGGGGGCGACGACGCGGCCGCTACACAAACCGCTGCACCGAGCGAACGAGCGCCGATAACGGGCGCTCGCGCGGGTCGGCGCGGTTCTTGCACTTGTCTTTCCAGGGAATAGTTCGGACAATGTATGGGGAGAGTCATCCTAGGAAGGGGTCCTATATGTCCTGCGTTCGATACATTGCTACATCGTTCGTTCTGCTCGGAGCGGTCTTGGGAGGTCCTGCGTCGCGTGCGGTGTCGGCGGACAGTGTCAACGTCTATCCGAACAAGGACGGCACGCTGGTGGATGGCGGGGTCCACGGTTCCTTTGGCGGAGGGGCCGACGGCATGGACTGGTTCTTCAACGGTTTCGGGAACATCCCTGAAGGTGCGATCACGCGGAGCGTATCGGACCCGGACCGGAAATTCGAGAGCCGGCTTGTTTTTGAGTATGACCTGCTGCGGGTGACGTACACGGCGCCGGTCACGGCGACGCTTCACTTCAACTTGCGGAGTGCGCCGGTTTTTCCGATTCGGCAAGTGGAGGTGTTCGTTTTCAGTTATCCGGCGGACCTTTTGGAGCAGAAGTCGGACTACGATGAAGGCCCTGCGGAGCTCCAGGGGCACGCGGTGACCATCAACTATGGGGCTACCAAGTCGTATGTGGTGGATGTGAGTCCAGTGGTCGATGCGGCGCTGCTCTCGGGCGTAAAGAAGGTGGGGTTTCGCTTTCAGATCAACCCCGCGACGTCGAATCCGGATAGTCAGGCGTTTATCGACGCGAAGGACAGCGATCCGACGACGAAGCCGACCCTCGTGGTGAAGGACTCCGCTCCCGGAGAGGTTGACGGAGACGGCGTGGCGTCGATGGGTGACGTTCCTGAGTTCGAAACGTGCATGATGGGGCCGAGTTCTTCTCGAGGCGTTTCGTGCGAGCTGGCTGACTTCGATTCGGACGGCGATGTCGACCTACGCGACTACCAGTTCTTGCATCGTTATTTCGCGACCCGCTGAGTAAAGGGACCTGCCGTCAGGGGCAGGTGGGCCAGGGTTCGTGCACAGGGCATTCCTCGCGTTTCTTCGTTGCCGATCGTCGGGGATGCCCGATTGACGCCCAGCACGCACGCCATTCAGGTTCCGCATCTTCCGCGGTATTCACAGCGTTCACATCACACTCTCTTTTGGTGGCGTCTGAGCCTCACGCGCTATCATGACCTGCCCCCGTCGCAACGAGCGCCTGGGGCGACGCTGTCCAGGATTGTACGGCGTGCCCTTGCGATCCCCCGAATGGGACGGTGAGCATACCGTTCGATTGTGTCGCGGTTGTCGACAAGTTCCGTAACGATACGTGCGCACCGATCAAGTCGAGGACGGATTTTGATCCGGCGGAGCCCAATCGGTTGATCGACGTCTTTGACATGACGCGTTGCCTGAACGCGTTCATGGGCGCGCCGTATCCGTTCGGAGCGCCTGTAGATTGTCCGTAACGGGATGGCCGACCGCAAGGCGGCGCGACGGAACGCAAGCGCGGCGCCGCTCGTTCGGGAACGACCCGGCGAGCGGCGTCGGGCGTTGGACGAGCAGACGCGGAGAGGAAGTTTGCGTGGGGCCGATTCTCTCGTCCCGGCGTCGAGGTTGGGGTCTGCGCACGAAGCGGGTATAGGGTCCGATACTCGGGGTCCGGGCGATAGCGCCGTCTCCCATCATCGAGAGACCCATCCGTTTTCTTCCTGGGAGCGGGAACTTTTTCGGGTCATCGTTCCGACGCCGGCAAACCGGGCGCCAAACGTAACTCGCTTATTTGCAGGGGGTTACGTGCAGTTCTCTCATTCTTCGGAGCCTGATACGGCGTGCGCGGTTCAGGATGGCATCACCCTTGCCCTTTCTCAAATAGAGGTAGGTTGCGTCTGTCTCGATGCGGTCTAGGTCTCATCGTTAAGACTCTGTATTGATGTCGCGAAGCGGCGGACGACGCCTGTCGGTTTGGAGGACGCTGGAAGTAGGGATGAGATAGCGAGGATTTGACGGCAACGGCGGCGTTCCGGGCGGGTGGCCACGCTCGAAATGCCTTGTGAACCCGGAACGCTGACAAGGGGCGTGACGGTGCGGAAGCACTGTCACGCCCCTTGTTCGTTGCCTTTGGATACAACGTGAACGCTGGTACTCAACGTCGGGACTGGATGGGAATTTACCTTTCGTAGGAGTGGTGAGCATGGTAGGCGCATTGATCATCGCGGTTGCATCAGCCACCGTGGGACCGACATCCACGGTGACGCATACCGGAACGATTTCGAACGGGCTGACCAACCCGGGACGTCTTGCGGCTGGGCCGTTCGGCAGCCTGTTGGTCGCGGATCAGGCGGCGGATGCCGTTTTGGAGTATTCGACGGCGGGGGGGGGCGTGCTCGTTGCCACGCATCCTGTCGCGGATCCGGTTGGGGTCGCCCTCCTTCCGGATCTTCGGATCTTCATCGCGCACGGGGACGGAAGCCTGAACGTCTATGACGCAGGATTCGTTCTCATTGGGCCTGTCGATCCGACGCCGCTGACGATGGTGGCGCCGAATGATCTGGCATTTGATGGCGTCACCGGTGAGCTGTATGCGGTGGATTCGTACGGGGATCAGATACTGGTCTTCGCGGAATCCGCTCCGGGTGCCAACGACTGGGCACTCGTACGGGCCTGGGGCGTCGAAGGCGCGGGACTGTCGGAGTTTGAGACGCCGCAGGCGATCGCCGTGGGCGGCGGACAGGTGATCGTTACGGATACCGACAACTACCGCGTTCAGGTGTTCACCACTTCCGGGATGCTTGTTCGCAAGTTCGGATATCGCATTTTGTTCCTTCCTGGCAGTGCTGAGGGCTGGTTCGCTCGTAGCGAAGGGCTGGCGCTGGACTCCTGCGGCAACATTTATGTTTCTGATGCGCTGTTTGGGACGGTCCGTGCATTCGATCCGCTCGGAGTCGAGCTTGATCCCGCGCATCTTCCGGTGGTTGCGTATGGGGCCAACCCGGGGGATGTTCGTGTTCCGATGGACATCACCATTTCGGGCGGCGTGTTGTATGTCGTGAGTGCTGCCAACGGGGCGGTCGAGACGTATGACGTGGCTTGCACGATGGCGGCGATGGGCTCTGCGGCCAGCGTCAGCGGTACACTCGACACGCCACGATCAACCAAGCGAGTGCGTCGGGTGAGCCCGCCGGACAATCCGTCGGATATCGCGTTGGCGATCCGGGCCGGGCGGTTCTCGCCATCGTTGGATCTGAACATGGACCGTGAGGTCGATGCGGCGGATTTGGAGATGGCGGTGAGCCAATTCGGCGTGGGTTCGGTGGATTCGTTCCTCGGCGGCGACGTTGCGACCACGAACTTCACGGCTCCGCACGTTCTGGATTTGACAGTGGCCTGCGGTCGATGTCACCACAACAACACGCCGGAGGGCGGACTTCTGACGGCCGGCGGCCAAGCCAACGTTTGTGCCTCGTGCCACACGTCCGGCGGAATTGCCGGTAACATGGTGGTCGATGTGAATCGGGGGGACAACTCGCACGCGTGGGGTGTTGCGGCGGTGAATCCGACGTATCACTCGATGGGCCCGGATCCGGCGAGTGCCAGCGAAATGGCGCTTCACCTGGACGGCGGCGACATCCGGTGCGGTACGTGCCATAACCAACACGGCGATGACTACGGCAGCCCGTACCTTCGCTGGCCGACGGACATGGGCAAGTTGTGCATGGAGTGCCACCGCGGCGCCGATGCTCCGACGAATCATGCCGAGGGCATGGCGCACGGTCCGGAGTATTGCACGGACTGCCACGACATGCACGCCGACAACAACAACTATGCGCTGACGAAGGCGTCGATGTACAGCTGGTACATCAACGGCTTTGCGGGCGGTATGGTCACGACCGGGTTTACCGACAACACGATCGGCGTCGGGAACGGCGGTTTCGTCGATCCGGATGCGGACGAATTCGGATTGTGCGACGTCTGCCACCCCTACTTCGACGACAGTCAGGTGCCGCCGGTTCCGTCGGCGGAGTTCCTGGCGTTGAGCGTGCCGCACGATGCGGCCATGCCGGCGTGCACAACGTGCCACAAGCACCACAATGCATTCCTGCCTGGTCTGGGTCAAGGGTTGGCGGCGGGTGAGTATGTCGGAGCTGACACGTGTGCCCAGTGCCACGTCGGCCCGCACGGAACGTGGACGAGCACGATCCATGCGTCGGCGTTGGCGAACATCACACCGTTCGCCAACACCAATCCGGCCTGCCTTCCGTGCCACACGGTTGGCTTCGGGCTGCCGAGCGGATTCGTGGATGAGGCGACGACGCCGCATTTGGCCGGTGTGCAGTGCGAGAACTGTCACGGCCCGGGATCGGATCACGTTAACGCGGCGCATACGACGAATATTGCGATCGATAAGACGTCGGAGCTGTGCGGCAATTGTCACACGGACAGCCACCATCCGACGATCGATGAGTGGACGACGTCCGGTCACGCCACGGCGTCCGGGAATGCTCACTACGGATCGTGCAATGCATGTCATAAGCCGCTGGGTGATGACCCGAACACGGGTCTGCACCTGGATGTAGAATGCGTTGCGTGTCACAACTCGCACGCCCAGACGGGGAACGATACGGTTCCGAATCCTCCGCATGACAGTCAGCTTCTGCATCCTGAGACGGCAAGCCCGATTCCGTCGAACGTCATCACGGACGCGACGGACCCGGCCCGGTTTAACCTCTGCGGTCAGTGTCACCACAGTCGCGGTCGCGTGTGGACGGCGACGAGTCGTGGACCGCACCACAGTCTGCAGGCGAATGTCTACCTTGGCGAGATGCCGATGCCGGTGGGCGAAGAGGCCACGCCTTTGGCGCCCAACACCGTGTCGGATCACGCCGGTCTGGCGCTTCAGTGCAACACGTGCCACATGTACAAGGCGGCGCATCAGGACGGTCCGCCCGAGGTCGACGCGATCACGGGGCATAGCTGGCACGTCAACTACGAGGCGTGTGCAGGATGTCACGGTTCGGCGGCTGCGGCGCAGGCGCTGACCACGGCGATCCAAGGTACCGTCCACGCCCGCTTGGATGCAATCAAGGCTGCCATGGGTGATCCGTCACTCTGGGAGTACTCCTGCTGTGGCGGTCCTGCAGATCAGACGACCGTATCGGATACGCTGAAGCAGGTGCGGTTCCTGGTTGCGTACGTCGAAGGTGATGCCAGTTACGGTATCCACAACGGTCCGTATACGGACGAGATGTTGACAGCTGCGGAGACGCTCATGGCGCTTCCGGCGTTGTCGGCCACCTACCTCGGTGCGGACGTCTGTTCCGCGTGTCACACTACGAAACACGCCGACTGGACCGGGACGCAGCACTCGCAGGCCCTGGTGAACATAACACCGTTCGCCAATACGAACCCCGTCTGTCTGGGCTGCCATACGGTCGGTTTCGGCACAGTGGGTGGTTTCGTGGATGAGGCGACAACGCCACATCTGGCGGGTGTCCAGTGCGAGAACTGCCACGGTCCGTCGAGTACGCACGTTCTGAGGCCGTGGGATACCTCGCTGCAGCCGGTGGTAGACAAGACCGCTGAGTTGTGCGGCGCGTGCCACACGGACAGCCACCACCCGACGTATGACGAGTGGGGGACATCACTCCACGCAAATTCAGCCGTGGATGCTCACGGAATATCGTATTGCTTCCCGTGTCACGCGCCGTTAAGTGCTGCGGGTGATCCGGTTCTTCTCGATGTCGAGTGCGCGGCTTGCCACGACTCGCACAAGCAAACCGGCAATGATGAGATTCCGAATCCGCCACACGACAGTCAGCTGTGGCATCCGGAAGTAGCGAACCCCACTCCGTCCAACGTCATCACCGATGCGACGGACGGCGCCCGGTTCAATCTGTGCGGACAGTGTCACCACAGTCGCGGTCGAGTGTGGACGGCGACGGATCGCGGACCGCACCACAGTCTGCAGGCCAACGTCCTGCTCGGCGAGATGCCGATGCCGGTCGGTGAAGAGGGCACGCCACTGGTGGCGAACCTGACAGGTACGCACGAGTCGGCGCAGATCCAGTGCGTGACGTGTCACATGGAGACCGCGCCGCACCAGGACGGTCCGCCTGAGGTGCCTGCGAACACAGGTCACACGTACGCGATGTCGACCGGCAACTGCTCGATGGTCGGATGTCACGTGGATGAGCCCACGGCGATTGCCGCTCTGGCGGCGCGTCAGGCGACAACACAGGCGGGTATTGACGACATCACGACGCGTCTGGGCGATCCGCTGACGTGGGAGTACTCCTGCTGTGGCGGTCCGCCGGAAGCGGTGGATTGTGCGGCTGATCCGCTCTGCTTGGTATCGCAGGATGATATCCTGGATGACATCAAGAAGATCCGGTTCCTGCTGAAGTACGTTGAGGGTGATGCGAGCCTTGGTGCGCACAACCCGATTTATGTTGCTGCGATCATTGCGGAGGCCCGGGCGATTCTGACAAGTCTCGGGATGTAGTCCCGCGGCGATGACATCGGCACATGGGGAGGGCGACCCGTGCCCGCGCGATCATCGCCCCGCTGAATGCGGAAGATCGTACCGGGCGCCTCCCCGTGCCGGTGTGATCGGCAGGGCTCACCGAAGTCCTAGAAGACGGTTCATTGACCGTGAGCAGTCGTAAGAGCGGCTGCCACGGTCTTTTTTTTGCGCCATCGAAGATCTTGCCGCCGGGGCGTTGCCCGTTCCGGTCTTGCGGTTCTATCCCACGCCTACCGAGTCCGTCCGTGGTCTATTGCCATTTGTGAGAAGTTGGCTAGTTTGACGAACGACCGAGCCGGGGCTCATACTGCCCAGGTTCACACTCACGCGGCGCGCTAAAGGAGTAGTGGGAATGATCGTCACGTCTTTGATCGCTCTTGGTTTGTCGACGGTGGGGCCGACATCTACCGTGACCCATACGGGGAGGATTTCGGAGGGGCTGGTCCATCCAGGTCGTTTGGCGGCTAGACAGGGCGGTGGCGTGTACGTAACCGATTCGCCAAGCGGCCATGTGCTGGAGTATGACGGCGGCGGGACGTTGGTGGCCACGCACGCCGTTGCGGCGCCGATGGGGATCGCCTCACTCGCGGATGGACGGGTCTTCGTTTCTCACGCAGACGGATCGTTGAATGTGTACGACGCGGCGTTCTCGTTGCTGGGGCCGGTGAGCGCTACGCCACTCAGTCTGACATCGCCGAACGATCTGGCCGTTCACGCGGCGACGGGGGAGTTGTACGCGGTGGACGCTCAGGGCGATCAGATTCTGGTGTTCGCCGAGTCGTCGTTGGGAGCGGGCGACTGGGGATTGGCGAGGGCGTGGGGGATCAGAGGATCGGGATTGTCGGGGTTCGAGACTCCGCAAGCGATCGCGATCGACCCCGTCAAAGAGCACGTCATCGTTACGGATGTCGACAACTATCGCGTTCAGGTCTTCAGCACGACCGGGATCGTGCAGTTCGCGTTCGGGCATCGGATTCTGTTTCTTCCGGGGAGTGAACGGGGCTGGTTCATGCGAAGCGAGGGCGTGGCCGTCGATGCGTGTGGCAACATCTACGTGGCGGATGCGTTAATGGGAACGGTTCGCGTGTTCGACTCTCGAGGCGGTGAGCTCGACCCGGCGCACGCACCGGTCGTCTCTTTTGGATCGGGACCGGGTGACGTTCGGACGCCTTGCGACGTCTTGATTGTCGGGGATCGGCTCCATGTGGTCAGCGCAAACCGCTCATCGGTCGAGGTATATGACGTGACGTGTACGGTGGGTGTGGTCGGCGCCGGCGCGATCGTCACCGGGCGAGGTGGATACGATGCAGAGGAGCGCGGTCGCGGTTCTGACGGTAAGTTGCATCGACGGCCGGTCGTACCGGATCATCCGTTTGAAGTCGTAGCGGCTCTCGAAACGGGGGTCTTCTCGGCATCGGCGGATCTGAATCTCGATCGCGTCGTCGACGTGGATGATCTGGCGATGGCGACGAGGCGGTTCGGTGTCGGGGGCGTCGAATCGGTCCTTCAGGCATGGAGCGCCGAAGGCGGGATCGCGCTAACCGACTTTGCGCCGCCGCATGTGATCGATATTCCGATCGCGTGCGGGCGGTGTCATTCGGATGGAATTCCGGATGGAGGCATGACGACGGCGGCGGGACAGGCGAACCTCTGCATGTCCTGTCATACCGCATCGGGAATCGCGTCGACGTCGGTCCTCCGTGACGCGGACCGGGCCGATCCGTATGGCTCCGGTCGCGGAACATCGCACGCGTGGGATGTTCCGGCGATCAATGCTGCGGCGGGGGCAGTGGGGCCGAGTGCGGGGAGCGAGATGGAACGCTATCTCGACGAAGGTCGAATCAAGTGCGCGACCTGTCACGATCAGCACGATGACACGTACGGTTCGTACCTGCGTCAGTGGAACAACGTGGATCAAATGTGTCGTGATTGTCATGCCGCGCGAGTGACCGGCGCCGGGTCTCACCCGGTGGGTATGGTCTACGCAGACGACGCGGCACACGCCGCCGTCGAGGATCTGACGGGAGTCGTACTCAAGGAAGGCCAAGTACAGTGCATGAGCTGTCACGGCGCCCATCACATGGACTCTGGGGGCGCGAACGGAGGCCTGGGCGATGGCAACCTGCTGCGGACGGCCAACGACGAGGCCCTCTGCATGACGTGCCACACGGGTCCGGACGCGCCGATGTTTCACGGCACGGTGTTCCCGCAGAATTGCCGTGTGTGCCATCACGTCCACCAGGACGCCACCTCGAACCTGTCGCTGATCGGGGAGAACCTGGAGACTTTTATCGGGCCGGCGTCGATCGTCTTTTGGGACAACAGCATCGGCGTTGGTCCGGGCGCGTTCGTCGATCCCGATCCGAATGTCCGAGGGATCTGCGAGGGGTGTCACAGCTATCCTCCGACGATACTTCCCGCAACCGCGCCGGCCCACACGATCGATCCGCCGATGGCGGCGTGTACGTCGTGCCACGAACATCGCAACGGATTCGAGATCGTCGCGCCGTAAAGAGCAAGTGCGTCGTTCAGCATCTTGCGCCAAACGGAATAACACTTCCGGGCATCTCTTCGTCGCGTCACCTTCGCGTGTCTCCCCGTGTCGCTGTCGGCACTCAGGAATGAGGCTTACACAGGTTCGAGCTGACGGCGGTTCGTACGGAGAATGTCGTTCCTGAGGGGCTGCCTCTCGGTTGTATGCGAACGACCTCTTCCTTGACCAACAGTCGCTGTTTCGATCGGCGTCGGGTCGGATGAGTTGTGTCGAACCGTACTCGCCGGTGGTAACGCCGTGTACGCAGGTTCCCAAACACTGGAAGTGCGAGCCGCGGAAATCTCTGAGTTGGGAATATCGAGGGGGCGGGCCCGGCCTGAAACTGGCGGGTCTTGAACTCGCAAAACCCTCAAGAGTATAGGCTTATGGTCGTTTCGCTGGATTTCGGGTACCGCAAATCTCACGATCGATAACAAACGGCATCGCACTTGCTAAATATGGGGCGGAGCGCGGGGCTGCATCCTGCGAGATTCGGGCTTGGGCTGGCCGGGCCAATATTCTACGTATTGAGAACAGCTAAAGGAGCGGGAAGTATGGTAGGCGCACTGTTAATCGCCATCGCATCGGTCTCGGTGGGGCCGACATCCACGGTTTCGCATACGGGGACGATCTCGACGGGGCTGCACACACCCGGACGCATCGCGGTGCCAGCCGGCGGCGGGTTGTTCGTCACGGATCAACCGAACGATCAGATTCTCCAGTACGATGCAGCCGGCGCGCTCGTTGCGGCGTACGCTGTAGCGGATCCGATGGGCATTGCCACGCTTTCGGACGGGCGCGTCTTTGTCTCGCAGGGAGATGGCACGCTCAACGTTTTCGACGCCGCTTTCGGGCTCATCGGGACAGTCAATCCGGCGCCACTCACGATGGTCGCGCCGAATGACTTGGCTGTGGATGCCACGACGGATGAGTTGTATGCCGTCGACGCGTACGGTCATCAGGTCATGGTCTTCGCGGAATCGGCGCCGTTGGCGAATGACTGGGCGTTGGCTGTGGCGTGGGGCATCGAGGGGGCCGGACTCTCCCAGTTCGAGACACCGCAGGCGATTGCGGTCGACGGCGCGAACAACCGCGTGATCGTGACCGACACGGACAACTATCGAGTGCAGGTTTTCAGTACGGCAGGGATCCTGCAGTTCAGTTTCGGATACCGGGTTCTCTTTCTCCCCAACAGTGATGACGGTTGGTTTGCGCGCAGTGAAGGACTCGCGCTGGATGCGTGCGGAAACATCTATGTCGCAGATGCGCTGTTTGGCACGGTTCGCGCGTTCGACCCGACCGGCGCGGAGATTGATCCCGCTCACACGCCGGCGATCACTTACGGAACCAATCCCGGTCAGGTTCGAGTTCCGATGGATATGTTGATTTCCGCAGGCACGCTCTACGTCGTGAGTGCCGCGAATGCCACCGTCGAGACCTACTCCGTCGGTTGTTCGGTTGCGGCGTCGAGTGGCGGAACGGCGAGCGTGCCGGCGCTTCCGACGCGGGACGCGAAGAAGGTGCGTCGAGTCAGTCCGCCCGACAATCCAGGGACCATCGCGGTCGCCATCGAGCGTGGCGAGTTCTCGCGAACGCTTGACCTCAACGCCGACCGCCAGGTCGATACGACCGACCTGGAGATCGCCGTCGGCCAGTTCGGCGTGGGCTCGGTCGACGAGTTCCTCGGTGAGGGCGGGGTCGCCACGACGACCTTCGAGGCGCCGCACGTGCTCGATCTCACGTTCGCTTGTGGTCGCTGTCACCATGACGCCTCTCCCGACGGCGGGATGCTCGCTGTGAATGGCCAGCAGAACCTCTGTCTGTCCTGTCACACGTCGTCCGGTGTGGCTTCGACGTCAATTATCTCCGAGCAGAACTACGGGGTAGCACACCCGATCGGGATTCCGGCAGACCAGGGCCTCTCACTGGGGCCGGATCCAACCAGTTACGCGGAGCTTGCCTTGCACCTGGACAACGGGAACATCCGTTGCGGAACTTGCCATAACCCCCACAGCGATGACGTCGGGTCGCCTCTGCTGCGGGCTCCGATCGGAAACGCCGCGCTCTGCAGTGAGTGCCACGTAGAGGGCGCTCAGTGGGCGTTGGCAGGCCACTCTCATGGAGATGACACAGCGTTCAACTATCCCGTGGGTCCCGGACGTGAGTCCTGCGCGAAGTGTCATTCGGGCCTCGGGCACATCGACTTTGCCAACGGTGTCCCACAGGCGCAGCGGCGGACCGATAAGCAGGTCCACTCCTGCTTCGTATGCCACGGTGTCCACGAGAACGGCAACGCGCACCTTCTTCGTCTGAACGGTCAGGTGACGTTGCCCGGCGATCACGTTGTGGACGCAGGTGACGACGCCAACTGCATGGAATGTCACAACGGTCGTTACGCACCAAACACGGGTCACAGCACGCCCCACTACCTTCCCGGCGCCGTGGTCTTGCTCGGACTCAACGGCATCGATTTCGGCAACACGATTGACCAGTCGGCGCACGCCGTTCTGGCTGGGTGTGTTGACTGTCACATGGCTGCCACGCCGGGTACGCCCAAAGACGGCATACAAAGTCCGGGGGAGGATAAGGTGGGTGGGCACACGTTCAATCTCGTGTATCACGATGCTACGGGGACCGACCCGGACGACGGTTTCGAGAACGCGCCGAACGCTTGTGGCACCTGCCACCCTGGTCTGAACACCGTGAATCGAACGGCGTGGGGTGATTATGACGGTAGCGGTACGACCGACGGTATCCAGGACGAATTGACCGGGCTTCTCGCCGCTGCTCACGGGGCGATTCTTGGCGCCGGTGCGGTGGATCTCGGTCACTATCCCTACTGGGATTTCAGTAGTGTGGCGCCTGTTGATGACGAGACCGTTCGAGGGGCCGTCTGGAACTACGAGCTGATCGAAAACGATGGCAGCCTTGGCGTTCATAACGTGGGTTTTGCGGTGGGCTTGCTGCAGGCGACTTACCGTGAGCTGACCGGTATGGATGTCCCGGGCGCGAGCCTCCGTTATTCCTTCGGACCCAATGCCCGGCGAGGCGGGCTGCTCTACGACAAGTGGTGGGCGGTCAACGGAGCAGCGACTCCGACGGGAGACCACCTGCTGTATCCGGCGATCGGACAGAAGACCGGAAACACAACCTATCGCTGCAAAGAATGCCACGGTTGGGACTACATCGGGGATCTTGGTCGCTATGAAAGCGGCAGCCACTTCACCGGCATCATGGGCGTCTCAACCGCGGCCGCCACGTGGAACGATCAGGAGATGTTTGACATCATCAAGAACCCGGACGGCGATGGTACGGGCGGTACGACCGTAAACGGGCACAACTTCGCTGCGTACGGTCTGAGTGACTTCGACATTCTGGATCTTGTTGAGTTCCTTAAGACTGAGGTAGTTGATACGAGCCCCTACATCAATCGGGCGGGTGTACCTGGCGCATACAGCTACACCTTCAACGGCGAGGTAGGTAACGGGTTTGGGCTTTATAGTGGTGGATCTAACGCCAATGCCGCCTGCTATGCGTGCCACGGCGCCGATGGCCGAACGCTGGACTTTGGCGGCGGGGTCTTCGTCGGTACGCTGGCCAACGACAATCCGCAGGAAGTTTTGCACAAGATTCGATTCGGGCAGCCCACGACGGCGATGACCAGCTTCGTGAAGCTCGGTTTGTCTCCTCAGGATGCCGCTGACGTCGGTGCCTATGCTGAGACACTGCCGACCGCAGCCGCGGTTGGCGGTGATGTGGTTCGCGGTGGGTTGTTGTACGACAAGTGGTGGGCCGTGAACGGCGCGCCGGCGCCGACGGTCGACAGTCCGATCTGGGCGCTGCAAAGCACGAACACGCGAAGCGGGTCCACCACGTATCGCTGCAAGGAATGTCACGGGTGGGACTACAAGGGAGCCGCCGGCGCCTACGGAAGCGGTAGTCATTTCACGGGCTTCACCGGGATCCTGAACACGGCCATGACCCAGGCCGAGCTGGTGACGTTCCTCACTACGGGCACGTATCCTGATGCCAGCGTGGTTCCCGATCATGTGATCGCCGACCTCACGGCGACGGACATCGATGATCTGGCGGCGTTCATGGCCACCGAGCTCGTTGACACGGACCTGTACATCGACTTTGCGACGAAGGCGTTTATCAACCCTGACCTTGGCAACGGGTTCGGCTACTACAGCGGACAACTTGATGGCGGTACGGCATGTTATCTGTGCCACGGCGCCGACGGACGAACGCTGGACTTCGGTGGCGGGACGTTCATCGGGACGGTCGCCAACGGTAATCCTTGGGAGGCGTTGCACAAGACTCGCTTCGGTCAGCCCGGAACGGGCATGTGCAGCCTCGTGCAACGGGGCCACACCGCCCAGGATGCAGCGGACGTCAGCGGGTACACCCAGACACTTCCCGCTGCAGCCGCGGTTGGCGGTGATGTGGTTCGCGGTGGTTTGCTGTATGACAAGTGGTGGGCCGTAAACGGCGCGCCGGCGCCGACGGTCGACAGTCCGATCTGGGCGCTGCAAAGCACGAACACGCGAAGCGGGTCCACCACGTATCGCTGCAAGGAATGTCACGGGTGGGACTACAAGGGAGCCGCCGGAGCCTACGGAAGCGGTAGCCATTTCACGGGCTTCACCGGGATCCTGAACACGGCCATGAACCAGGCCGAGCTGGTGACGTTCCTCACGACGGGCACGTATCCCGATGCCACTGTCGTTCCCGATCACGTGATCGCCGACCTCACGGCGACGGACATCGATGACCTGGCGGCGTTCGTGGCCACCGAGCTCGTCGATGCGGATCTGTATATCGACTTCGCGACGAAGGCGTTTATCGGAACCGGCGTTCCGGACGGTCAGGATCTGTTCACGGGTGTGACGGATCCCGTTTCCGATTGCACGCTGTGCCACGGTGTGGACGGAACGGCGATCGACTTCGGCGGCGCGACGTACGTAGGTACCGTAGCCAATGGAAATCCTTGGGAGATGTTGCACAAAGTTCGATTCGGGCAACCCGCCTCAGCGATGCCCAGCCACGTGCGTCTGGGCTTGACGACGCAGCAGGCCGCCGATTTGGGAGTATGGGCACAGACGTTGCCGTAGCGCTCACCCGTTCGGACAAACAGTAGCGGATGGTTACAGCCACCCCCCGCAGCGTACTGCTGCGGGGGGTGGCTTTCGACATAGCGATAGCGATCCCAACTCGCCCATCATGATTCCAGGATGCGTACGACGGAGTCGGGCCCCTCACCCGCTCGCCGCTGCCGAGCGAGTTGTGCGATCGTGAGGTTCAGCACCGGGTGTACAACGTCGCCGGCGATCTCGACCAGGGGTTCCAGAACGAATCCGCGCTCGTGCAGCCGCGGGTGCGGAAGTGACAGTCGCTCGTCCGCGATGATGAGGTCGCCGCAGAGTAGAATGTCGATGTCGATTTCGCGCGGTGCCCATCGCTGCGAGCGAACACGACCGAGCGAGGATTCGATCTCGAGGACGACGTCGAGAAGCCGGACGGGCGTGAGCGTTGTCCGTACTCCAGCCGCGGTGTTGAGGTAGGGGGGTTGAGCGGAGGGACCGCCGACGGGCGCCGTCTGGAAGATCGATGCCATCTTGATGAGATCGATCTTGGGGTGGGCGGCGAGCTTCACTATGGCAGTCCGGATGTTCGGTTCGCGATCGCCCAGATTCGAACCCAGGCCCAGAAACACCGTTACTGTATCGCTCGATCCACTCACAGGCGTAGTCACCAGCCCAGTTTTGCGATCCTCTCCACGGCTTCGCGGGTGCGCTCTTCTGGAACCGTCAGCGCAAATCGGACGTAGCCTTCACCCGTTGGTCCGAACCCACTGCCGGGAATGACGACGACGTCGGCTTCGTCCAGAAGACGCGTTGCCAGGTCCATGGAGCCCACGCCGGCGGGGCACTCGGCCCAAAGGTAGATCGTGGCTGCGGGCGGGTCGACCGACCAACCCGCATTTCGCAATCCCTCCACAAGGATGTCTCGGCGCGCACGATAGATGCCTCGTTGACCCCTTACCTCTGCTCGCTCAAATCCGTCAAGGGCTGTGATGCCGGCATGCTGTACTGCGGCGAACGCGCCGGAGTCGATGTTGCTCTTGACGTCAGCCAGTGCGGCGAGCGCTTGGGGCTGTCCAACGGCGAATCCGATACGCCAACCGGTCATGTTGAAGGTTTTCGAGAGCGAATGGAACTCGATGGCGACATCGCCCGCGCCGCTGACCTCGAGGATGCTGGGGGGTGGGTCGTCGAAGAAGAGTTCGTTGTAGGCGGCGTCTTGGGCGATCAGGATGTCGTGCTCTTTGGCAACGGCGACGGCCTGGTCGAAGAATGATCGCGGGGCGACGGCGGCCGTCGGATTGTTTGGATAGTTGAGCCACATCAGAGACGCTGTTTGACGAATGGCTGGTGGAATCTCTTCGAGTTTGGGAAGCCAGTCGTTGTCGGGTCGAAGCGGCATCGTGTGGCAGTGAGCATCGGCGAAGATCGCTCCAGAGGCATAGACCGGGTATCCGGGCTGGGGGATCAGTGCGATGTCCCCGGGATCGAGCACGGCGGTACCCAGGTGGGCGATGCCCTCCTTGGCGCCGAGGAGGACGAGAACCTGCGCATCCGGGTCAAGCGTCACGGCGTAGCGACGCTGGAAGAAGTCGGCAAAGGCCTTTCGAAGTTCGGGCATCCCGCGGCTTGACGAGTATTGGTGGTTGGCGGGATCGCGGATGGCGGCGGCCATGCGATCGATGATGAAGTCCGGCGTGGGGCCGTCGGGGTCGCCGACGCCGAAATCGATGACATCGCGACCGTCGGCGATGGCTTGGTCCTTCTTGCGGTCGATTTCGACGAACAAGTATTTCGGGAGTTTCGTCAGACGTTCGGCTCGCCCGTCGTTCATTTGTCTCATCCTCTAATTCCCGCCGATGTAACCGAGTGACTGCAGTTCTTGGAGGTGCTCCGGCGATGCGGGGAGCGACGTTTCGGTGCCGAGCCGAAGTACCTCGCACTCAGCGAGACGGTTTTGCAGGCGTGCGTACAGGTCGCGAGCGACATCGGCATGGGTGTTGACGACATTGGTCAACTCCAGCGGGTCGGCTTGGAGGTCGTAGAGCTCGATCTGCCTGCCTTCGGCGGTACCCTTCTTGCAGCGGCTGCACGCGGGGTGGACGCCCGCGCCGGGCAGGTTCACCACGAGCTTCCATCGCTGCGTGCGGAGCCCGGAGAGGTGCTTGGGGTCGTTGCCCATTCCTGTGTACATGAAGACGGCGTCGCTGAGGGTACCCTTGCGGCCGCGGATCATCCCTGAGCGGTCCGCTCCGTGGAAGGGTCTCTCTGACTCGAGCCCAAACAGCGCCAAGACGGTCGGAAGGATATCGATGGTTCCGACGTGATGGGGAAGGCGCTGTGCGGGGATGCCGGGGCCCAGCAGGATCAGGGGTACGTGGGTCAGCTCGTCGTAGAGCGTGCTGATATGGTCGCATCCGCCGTGTTCGTAGAATTCATCACCGTGATCGGACGTGAGGATCACGAGGGTGTTTTCCATCAGCCCGCGTTTCTCGAGGTAGGCGATGAAGTCACCTATCATCTCGTCCACGAATCCGATTTCGCCGTCGTACTGCGAAACGACGTAGGTGAGGTCTTCGGGTGAGGGGCGTTGTTTGCCCGGACCGAATTCGCGGATGTTATAGGAACCGCTGTAACCGTCAGAGAACCGCGTGTCGTAAGGCGCGGGCGGAATGTAGGGGCGATGGGCGTTGAAACCGTGGAGGAACAGGAAGAAAGGCTGATCTGCGTTCTTTTCGAGCCATCGTTTTGCGGGCGGGATGTTGTACTCGAACCGCCGCCCCTTGCTCTGGAACGAATCGAACCCGACGTTGAGCCCGTATCGGGCGCTGGCGTACGCACCGCCTGTGAACGCACCGGATCGAAATCCGTGACGACCGAGGATTCGAGCCATGGTGTCGTAGTGGTTGTTCAGTCGGCCGGGCTCGGGATAGTAGACGCAGCGGTGGGTGGCCGGCTCGAGACCGGTGAACATCGTCAGGTGGGCCGGGACGGTCCAGCTGGAGGAGCTAGTGCAGTTCTCGAAGAGGGTACCGGTTTTGGCGTAGGCGTCGATCCGAGGCGTCGTCGGGCGGTCGTAGCCGTAGCACCCGAGGTGGTCGGCGCGGACGGTGTCCAGGCTGATCAGGATGAGGTTCCGGGGGCGGACCGTGGGCTGCTCCGGTTCGTCGCGAGCGCATCCGCTGACCGTCAGCATCGCAGCCACCAACGGTGCGACATCTAACCGAGTCCATCGTTTCAGGCTTGGAAGGTCCATTCCGACGTACCGTGTCCGGTCCCGGTTTTCCGTGATCGCACGTCTGGAATCCGCCGGCTGACCGGGTCTTTCACGCCGCAGGTTCCACGTCCGAGACGATAGCAGAAGTGCGTAGTGGAGGCTACGCAGAGCGTTTGTGGGCGATGCGGCCCCGGGATCTTGCCCGCGCATGAAAAAGAGGCGACCCACGTCGGGATCGCCTCGTTTGCTTGCGCTCGGAAGCGCGGTGTGTCATCTGCGCTGCCGCAGCAGCGCCGGGTATGACACGCTTACTTGGGGAAGCAGAAGGATCTTCCGCTGACCGTCGGGGAGGTGGCAACCATAAAGCTGCCCGTCTTGCTCCGGCAGACGGCCTTGATCGTGGTCTTCCCGAACTTCGCGCAAAGAACGGTCTTGCACGCGTTCGGCGTAGGCGTGCGGACGTTGAAGTTCTTGTTGCAGGTCTTGGCCCAGCGGGCGACCTGCGTGGGGGTGACCATCTGCACCACCGCGCCCTTGTTGATCCAGTTCGCGAAGGTGTTCAGGGTCGTGGGGCTCGGACGCGTGCACTTGGCAGCGCCTTTGGTCTGGTCGAACAATTTCTTGAACGACTGGATCTTGCGAGCGAATGTGTTGCAGCATCCCTTGTATGCGGCCGGTGTGTTCGTCATTGATACTCCTCGTTTGGTTGTGTGGCCACTGGTGCGATTCGAGGTGGTTACCCGGTTGTACGCACACGATTGCGTACCACCGGACGTCATCTTCCGCGACGACGTCCTCGATCGATTGCCACTGTTTCCTCTGACGTTCGTTGCCATTTCGAAGATCTCCAAAAGCTACAATTTCACCATTGCACTCCCGCCGTCCGGCTTCATCGGAAACGATGCGGTGGCTCTTGAGCTACGGGGGCCTTGGCCGAGTACGCGCGAACTCTGATCGCGGCGTCATTCATGGCTCAATGTGGCGGCGACGTGGTCGGTGACCTATCGGGCGGGTCCGATGAGGCGGTCAAAAAGAGGCGATACTACTGCAAAAACAGGCGTTTTCTACTGTCCATTCGATCCTCGCGCGAAACGCAAAGGTCAGTGCATCGTGCGTAACACCTGGTGGACTTCGACCTTGACGCGCGCGGAAAAAAAACTGAATTTGTGGGAGATCGACGGCAGATACCGCTGGACACGTTACATCCGATAGCCCGACATTCTCACCCTTCCGGGGTTACGATCCTTCAAGAAGTGAGGCCTGCTCGCGCAATTGCCTGAGGCCTTCAAACAGGCGAGATTTGACCAATGACTCCGGGACACTCAGCACTTCCGCGATGTCCGATCGCGGGAGACCCTCCACGTACCGGAGGCGTAGGACCTCCCGCTGCGCGTCCGGAAGCCGCCGCACGAGGTCGCTGAGCTGCGATTTCTGCTCGGTTCGGACCAGTCGCGTGAGCTGACCGGTGAGCACCTCATGGATCTGAGACTCAGCGGGGAGCGGCGCGAGGTCCTTTCTCCGTTTGTGCTGCCGGAGCAGGTTCAGGCAGTGGTTTCGGGCGATTCGATAGATCCAGGGGCGAAACCGCTCGGGGAAGGAGGGCGCGGTGAGGACCTTGCAGCAGATCTCTTGCACGGCATCCTCTACTTCGTCGGACCGACCGAGATAACCCCAGCAAAAGCGGACCAAAGCCTCGCGATAGAGGCGATCGAGCAACGATCCTGCCATAGCGTCGCCGTTTCGCAGGCTGACGAGCAGTGACGTGGTCATCTGCTCCACGTCAGATTGGCCGGATTCATCTTGAGCCCGCGCAGGGTCATCCCAAGTCATGGGCGCGATCCCGCGGCGGATCCCAAGGGAAGGTCAATGCGCCGGCCTGAAATGCGTGCGAGCAACACTATCTGGAGTTCTCCTTTAACCGCCCTTGACGTCGCAGAGTGCGAGATTCCTCCAACGCATCGAGAACGGCCTCGGTCTCCGCAAACATCTCGGGATTGTCCCATACCTGCGGGCTGTACAAGGTTCGCAGTCCCTCCAACGCCCTTTGCCGTTCGGCGACCCAGGAGGCTCGCTTTTCGTCGTAAACGTCCAGCGCCTCCTGCAGAAGGTCCCAGGCTTCATCGTAGTCATTTTCAGCAGGCGTGTCTCGTTGAAGATTGCGCTGGATCAGAAGCAGTCCGAGCTCCAAGAGAACCTGTGCCTCGCGCTCGGTGTCCGCGAGTGCCGTAAACACCTGGAGGGCGCCTCGGTATTTGGGCTCGGCCTGATCGTAACGGCCGTCGTTGTGAAGAAAACTCGCATAATCCTGTTCGATGATGGCGGGCCGCAGTTCGAGCAGGCGTTCGTTTCGCTCAAAGCCTCTCCGCCGTTCGGTTTCCAGATGGTCCACCCAGAGTCGGGCGCCGATCACGATGAAAAGAGAGGCGACGGCGAACGTCACGAAGATGCGGTGTCGGACGATGAACTTTCGAATCTGGTAGAGTCCGTTTCCGCGACGCGCCAGGACCGGTTGGTTCGTCACGAATCGTTCGACGTCATCCGCGAGAAGTGCCGCGCTCTGGTAGCGACGTTCCGGCTCCTTGGCGAGGGCCTTCTGGACGATGATCTCGAGGTCCCCCCGCAGCGAGCGGTCGATACTCGCCGGTCTTCGTGGTGGATCTTCGCAGATAATCCGCACGGCCTCCGGCAGCGCCGCGCGTTTGACGGTGTAAGGAAGGCGGTCGGTCAGAAGCTCGTAGAGCGTAACGCCGAGCGAATAGACGTCACTACGAACGTCGATCGCGTCTTGATCTCCGCGAACCTCTTCGGGGCTCATATACGGAAGCGTACCCATCATGCGCCCCACGTCCGTAATGAGTGTGGATACGGCGACCTGCGGATCGTTGATGCGCGCCAAGCCGAAGTCGAGGATCTTCGGATTCCCCTGTGCATCGACGAGTATGTTGGTGGGTTTGAGGTCTCGGTGAATCACGCCGCGCTGGTGAGCGTAGTTGATCGCATCGCAGATCAGGTTGAACAGGCGCAGGCGGTCGACACGAGACATCTGCCGCTCTCGCATATACGCATTCAGCGGAATGCCGTGCACCAGTTCCATCGCAAAGTAGTCCTGGCCGTCCTCGGAACGTCCGGCCTGGTAGACCGCGGCGATCGCCGGATGCTTGAGGCGCGCGAGCGTTTGTGCTTCCCGCTGAAAGAGACGGATGCGGTATTCGTCCGCGTGCTGACCGCTGCGTACCACTTTGATGGCCACGAGCCGTTGAGGCGACTGCTGCTCGCCTTCATAGACGATCCCCATCCCTCCCTCGCCGATGCACCGGAGGATGCGAAAGGGACCGATCCTGGCGGGGACGTTCGGTTTGCGGGGGGGGGCGGTCTCGGAAACGGCGCGGATTCCCGCACGGATTTCAGCCGCCCGCGACCGGCACTCGCTGCAGCGCTCGATGTGGTTGACCACGTCGGGCGCATTCCGGTCGATACCGCTCCAGAGCTCTTCCTCGGAAAGGGTGCAACTCATCCAGATTCGCCCACTGCGCCGGACCGTCCCCAGCGGACTCCGATTCGACTGGAGCGCCCGCCCGGGCTACATCGTGCCGACCGATTTCACTTCAATCACAAATCATAGTGCCGAAATCCGCAGGAATATTCAAATCGAAAGAAATCCGCTCGTATTTATCCGCCGAATTCGCCGGACTGGTGTCTTAGTGGATAGAGGCGACAAAAACGCCGGGACGCCAGTAGTATCGACGTCCGGCGGTCTTGGTCTTGCGACGTCAAGGCGGAGTAGGTTCCGGTTCCTTGCCTTGTGTATGACGAGTTCTTGGTGTATCGTTGAGGATCTGTGCCAAGCGAAGATTAAAGTGGCCATGTAAGGCGGTGGGTCCGGCCTGGTTGCCGGGGCTCGTCTTACGGGGAGAAACAGACATGTTGGGTACGCGAAACGTTCGTCGGACTTGGAAGGGAGGCTTCACGCTGATTGAGCTTCTCGTGGTGATCGCGATTATCGCTCTGCTGATCTCGATTCTGCTTCCGTCGTTGGAGCAGGCACGACGTCAGGCCAAGCGTGTTTCCTGCACCTCGCATATCAAGAACATTGCAACGAGCAGCCGCGTGTACGAGGCGGATGATCCCAACGGCTGGGGGATTCCTGTTCACCCGATGCAGTATTCTCAGTGTCCGGGGCAGCTTCCCGGCGAACTCTGCAGCGATCCGCTGTTCATCGGTGCATATGAGTGGGGCGGCAAGAGTGGTGTCGGACGAGAGTCGTGGATTACGGGCTCCCCCGGTGATTCAAACAACAGCAAGTACGGGTCCAAAGCAGGGTTTGGACCGAGTACACGTCCGATGAACGGGATCCTGTATCCGGGCGGGTTCAAGGAAGCAAAGGGGGCCGGCCGGTTTGATCGTAAGCAGGCTGAGCGGGATACGAGGCTCGACCTCGAACTGTTCAACTGTCCCGGCGATGACGGGCCACCGCGAGGTGCCCACTGTCCGGACTGGCTTGCCGCCAGTGAACGATCTTCCTACGACCACTTTGGCAACAGCTACGCCGCAAACGTCTTTATGGTCTGGTCTTCGGGCGGATCTCTCGACGAGGACGCAGGGTTCGAGGACGGTGAAATGGGAAGCAATTCACCCTACATGCGTCCGACATCCCGTATTCTGACGCCGGCAAGGACGCTTTACTACGAAGAGAACATCGGTCGTTGGGCGTGGTCCTGTCGGCGTGAGCTAGACGCGGCGAATGACGCCTGGGCCGGAACCGGCGGGCAGGCGGGCTGTGCGTTTATTGGTCCGGGAGTCGACCCCGGACCCACCAAGACACTCGCCGGTTGGCATGGTTTGGACTGGACCTACAACCGTGCGTTCGTTGACGGACATGCCGACATGCAGAAGATCTACCTTGAGGGTACTGAGGACGAAGAGGGTTACGCGCTTCACTATCGCAACGAACGGGTTGGCGGCCCCGGCAATCGGTGCATTCTCGTTCGCGGCGAAGGATGGCAGAAGGACACGCTTCCTCAAGGATTCATTCGGACACGGTTGACGCATTCCGGTGACGGCCGCCCGTCCTATGAGGATTGCGTTTGGTCGGCCACGGGCCCCTAAGTTCTTTAACGTCGCGCTCCGTTGCCCTGCTTGAGGCTTCTCGATGGAAGGTCTTGGGGATTGGGGGGGAACGCGGAGCGAGACGAGGGTGTTGTGCGAGACGCCGTCGGGTTCTGACACCCGGCGGCGTTTTCTCTGCTCCTCGCGAGGAGGCGATGATCGTTCCGGTCGGCGCTTCAAGCCGCATGTGCCAACGCCAATCACGGGCGCTTGCCCGCCATGTCACAATGCCCTAGAGTCGCTTCCTGAGCGGCACCATCGTCGTGCCGAGTGGCTTTGCCGTTGTAGGAGGATTGATGTCCATGCCGTCCGATCAACCGATTCGGGTCCTCATCATGGGGGCTGCCGGTCGCGATTTTCACGATTTCAATACGTTTTGGCGCAACAATCCGCGGTATAAGGTCGTCGCGTTTACCGCAGCCCAGATCCCGGATATCCATGGTCGAACGTATCCGCCGGAGCTCTCCGGCGTGGATTATCCCGAGGGCATCGCGATAGAGCCGGAGGAAAAGCTTGTCGAGCTGATCGAGAAGCACAAGGTAGACCAGGTCGCCATGGCGTACTCGGACCTTTCCCACGAAGACGTCATGCACAAGGCCGCCCTCGTGAACGCCGCCGGCGCGGACTTTCGCATGCTGAGCCCGCTACGGACGATGGTGAAATCAACCAAGCCCGTGATCGCGGTCTGCGCGGTTCGCACCGGTTGCGGCAAGAGCCAGACGTCGCGCGCCATCACGGAGATTCTGAAATCGATGGGCAAACGGGTGGCTGCGGTGCGGCATCCTATGCCCTACGGGGACCTGACACGGCAAATCTGCCAGCGTTTCGCCAGCATCGAGGATATGGTGCGCCACGAGTGTACGATTGAGGAGCGAGAGGAATACGAACCGCACATTCGCGCGGGCAACGTCGTTTTTGCCGGCGTCGACTACGAGCGAATTCTCCGCGAGGCCGAGAAGGAAGCGGATGTCGTGCTCTGGGACGGAGGCAACAACGACGCTGCGTTCTTCAAGCCCGACCTCTACATCGTCGTGGCCGATCCGCATCGTCCAGGCCATGAAGTGCGTTACTATCCCGGCGAGACGAATGCGCGATTGGCCGACGTCGTTGTGATCAACAAGGTGAAGACCGCCAAGGCGGAGGATGTCGAAACGGTCGAAGCCAACATTCGGCGCGTCAACCCGACGGCGCGGCTGATCCGGGCGGATTCACCCGTCACGGTGGATAATCCTGCGGCCATTCAAGGGAAACGGGTACTGGTTGTCGAAGACGGTCCCACACTGACGCACGGAGAGATGACCTACGGCGCAGGTCACGTGGCGGCGCGGGCGAACGGTGCCGCCCAGATCGTTGATCCCCGCCCCTACGCGGTCGGATCGATCAAAGCCACCTTCGAGAAGTACACGCATGTGACCGAGGTGCTTCCGGCGATGGGGTATGGCCAAAAGCAGATTTCAGAACTCGAAGCCACGATCAACGCGACCGATTGCGACATGGTCTTGATCGGCACGCCGATCGATCTGGGACTGCTGCTCAAGATCAACAAGCCGTCACAGCGTGTGCGCTACGAACTTGCCGCCGAGGCCACGGAGGCCTTGAAGACCGAGGTTCAACGTGTGGTTTGAGCGTCGAGATTAGAGGAACTAGGCTCGTGTGATGACCGTTCCGATCCGCCCCTCGGCTGCGTCTGCGGCGGATTCGAGCGGGCCGATGACCGCCCGCGCGTTTTCACTGGAGCTGCATCGCAGGAAATCCAGCGCGCCCTGCACCTTGGGTCCCATCGAACCCGGAGGGAACTGCCCTTCCTTCATCCAACGTTCTGCCTGCTCGACCGTCATGTGGTCGACGGCCTGCTCGTCGGGACGACCGAAGTTGATCGAAACGCGATCGACGTTGGACAGAATCATCAGCGTATCGGCGCCGATCTGCGACGCGAGCAAGGCACTGGCGAGATCCTTGTCGATGACGGCTCGGATACCGTGCAGACCGGTGCGAGCGTCGCGAATCACGGGGATGCCGCCGCCGCCGCAGGCAACGAGAATCTCACCCGCCGTCACCGCCCGACGAATGCTCTCGAGTTCCAGAATGCGCTTCGGGATCGGCGAAGGTACGACGCGACGGTAGACGCCGTCTGACACTTCGCGTGTTTGCCACCCTTCCTCTTCATGGAGGCGGATCGACTCCTCCTCGCTGAGCATTCGACCGATCGGCTTGGTCGGATTCTCGAACGCAGGGTCGGTCGCTTCAACGAGGATTGTCGTGACAAACGTCGTCACGAGGTGTTCATGGCCTCGACTGGCAAGCTCGTTCATCAGCGTCTGCGCGATCATGTAGCCCATTCCGCCCTGCACGTGGGCGACGGCCACTTCCATCGGTAGCGGATAGATGACATCGGCGGCGGCCTGGTTACGCAGCAGGAAGTTGCCGATTTGCGGTCCGTTTCCGTGCGTGATGACGAGTTGGTGCCCGGCTTCAACCAGATGGACGAGCGATCTCGCCGTCATGCGCGAGTTGGCAAACTGCTCCTCGACATTGCCCACCTGGTTCGGTTGGGAAATGGCGTTTCCGCCCAGGGCTACGACAATCAGTGATTTGTCATCCATCGCCGAGTTCCACGCACTCACGCTTACGTTCTATCGGGAGAACCCGGCGACAGCGCCGGGTAGGGCATTCTAGGCGCGTCCCTTGAGATGGACCATCAGCGCATTCTGCGCGTGCATCCGGTTCTCGGCCTGATCGAAAATGGCGGATCCGGGCAGACGTGACGTCTCATAATCGATTTCGTCGCCGTAGTGCGCGGGCAGGCAGTGAAGGATCGTCGCGTCGGGGGCGGCGATCTTCATCGTCTCGCCGTCGATGCGGTACGCAGTGAAAACCTGCCGCCGGGCAGCGGCCTCGTCCTCTTGCCCCATCGACGCCCAGACGTCCGTGTAGAGCACGTCCGCTCCGGACGCGGCGCCGAGGTCGTTCGCAACCGTGATGATGGAGCCCGTTTCTGCCCCGATCTGCGTCGACTGCGTCTTCACCTTCTCGTCGGGTTCATGACCCGGCGGCGTGATGACCGTCATGTGCATGCCGACCCGTGAGGCACCGAGCATGAGCGAATGGGCGACGTTGTTGCCGTCGCCAATGAAGCAGGCTTTGACGCCATCGAGCTTGCCCTTCCGTTCGATGATCGTCTGGAAGTCCGCCAGAATCTGGCAGGGGTGTTCCCAATCGCTCAGGCCGTTGATGATGGGTACGGTTGCGTGCTTGGCGAGGTCTTCGACGATATCGTGACCGAAGACACGGGCCATGATGATGTCGACGTAACGCGACAACACCATCGCGATGTCTTCGGTCGTTTCTCGCTTGCTGAGGCTGATGTCAGTGGGAGCCAGGTAGATCGCGTGACCGCCGAGTTTGGTCATGCCGGTTTCAAAGGAAACCCGTGTACGTAGCGAGGGCTTCTGGAAGATCATGGCCAGCGTCATGCCCTTCAGCGGGAACTTGTCCGGAGGATAGCCGCCGCTTTTCAGCGTCTTCGCGGTATCGAGAACATCAAGCGTCTCCTCCCTGCTGAGGTCGAGCATCGAAAGGAAGTGCCTGTCTTTCAGGTTCGAAGTCAACGGTTGAACTCCTGAATATCGAGTCGTGATGTAGGGTGCATCTTGGTGCACCTGATGTCTGCTTCGTTACGACCGGGTCGCGCCGCGGTTCTTTTTCCGGGTCAGCACCAGCGCCAGGGTCATGACCACGGCGATACCGGCGCAGATCCATGCCCCCAGCAGTGCAGGATCGATTCCCGAGTGATCAGTGGGTCCGGAACTCGATCCGCTCGCGGTCTCGCTGCGCGCGGTCACCGGTGCGTCACGCCGCGCAGCCGTCTCAGCTTCAGGGAGGGCCGAAGGATTGTCGAACGACAGGACGAAGGCCGGCAGGAAGGCGAGTGAATCGAGCAACTGGGCTCGCTCGTCTTCGCGACGCGACCAGTCTTCCATCCGATCGTAGTAGACAGCCTGGACGAACGCCGTGCGGCCGAACCGAGCGACCGCTCGCGCCCGAACGACTCCACCATCCGGGACTTCATTGTCGGCGTCATGCGTCAGGCGCAGCTCCGCCTCGTCAAAATGAGGCTTCTGAAACGCCGAGTCAGCCTCCCCCGTTGGTCCCGCAGTGACGCCCGGTCCCGCCAGGTCTCTGACAAATCCGCGGATGTCTTCCAGCCCGGGCGTGCGCTCGATGCCCAGACGGCGATAGGGCGTCACCTGGATCAGGACATACGGATAATCTAACCAGTTTTCGATGTCGTCCGGCTGAAGCGCGGCATCGAAGAGGACCTTGGAATCCGGCTCCAACACGCGGTCGGCGTGCTCGCTCAGAATCTCGTCGGGAACCGTCATCCAGCTGCGAGGAGACTCGACGGTGTAGCCATACTTCTCGCTACCCAGCTTCGTGGTCGCGTCTTGCGCCATAAGTGACGCGCCACACAGCAGAGTGATTCCCAAGGCCGCCTCTCGCGGCGTCGTTCGGATTCGTCGAGGCACGGGCGTTGGTTCCGGATTGTTCTCTTGCTCTCGCATAGGGGTTACGACAGGACCTTCTCCAAACGCGCCAGCGCCCAGTCGATTTCATCCTTGGTGATGCACAGCGGCGGTGCAAGCCGCATGGTCTGCTCGTGCGTGTCCTTGCAGAGCATGCCTTCCTGCATGAGCTGCTCGCAGAACACCCTGGCCTTGCCGGCGTCGGGATGGAAGTCGATCCCGATCCACAGTCCGCAGCCGCGAATCGTCTCGATCTTGTCCGTCTTGATGGCCTTGATTCTGCCCAGCAGATACTCGCCCATCTCCTTGGCGTTGTTCTGATAGTGGTTGGTCTGGAGCATCGCAACCACCCGTCGGGCGATCGCACACGCCAGCGGATTCCCGCCGAACGTGCTGCCATGATCGCCGGGCGTGAAGACGCTCAGAATCTCTCGAGAGGAAACCACCGCCGACACCGGCATGATGCCGCCGCCCAGGGCCTTGCCGAGCGTGAAGACGTCCGGCTTGACGTTCTCATGGTCGCAGCAGAATGTCGTGCCGGTCCGGCCGAGACCGGACTGAATCTCGTCGGCGATGAAGAGAATGTTTTTCTCGCTGCAAACCTCGCGCACGGCTTTGAGGTATCCGGTCGGCGGCATGATGATGCCGGCTTCGCCCTGGATGGGCTCTACCAAAAATGCCACGGTGTTGTCATCAATGGCATGTTTGAGGGCTTCGATGTCGCCGTACTTGATAATTTCAAATCCTGGTGTGAACGGTCCGAATCCGGCGCGACATTGGGGGTCCGTGCTGAAGCTGACGATGGTTGTGGTTCGTCCGTGGAAGTTGTTTTCGCAGCAGAGGATCTTGGCCCTGCCCTCCGCAACGCCCTTTTTCATATAACCCCACTTGCGTGCGGTTTTGATGGCGGTTTCGACGGCTTCGGCGCCGGTGTTCATGGGAAGGACGGCTTCCATCCCGGCGAGATCGGCTAGTTCCTTGCAGAGCGGTCCGAGCTGGTCGTTCTGGAATGCCCTGGAGGTCAGCGTGACGGTGTCCAGCTGCTGTTTGGTGGCGGCGATGAGTTCGGCGTTGGAGTGGCCGAAATTGACGGCCGAGTAAGCGGCGAGCATGTCCATGTAACGCTTGCCGTCGGCGTCTTCAACCCACACGCCGTCGGCCTTGGCGACCACGACGGGCAGCGGGTGATAGTTGTGAGCGGCGTATCGCTCGACCATGTCCATATGCTGCCGGCCCGTCATGGCCGGGCAATCAACCGATGCTGATGGAGTACTCATCGAATCTGTTCCTTGCTAATGCCAAATACAGTGTGTCTGCTGGGTAGGCCTCTTACCCTGTCAGGCGACCGACGTGGAATCGGTCCCACACACGGTTTCGGCGGGAGTATATCCAGACTCGAGCGGCGCTTGCAACCCAGGAATCAAGCGGTTTTCTCGTTGTTCGGTGAGTCGTGCGACGGAGTGCGTTTAACGCGTTTAAACCGTGCTCGGGCGACAGAAACCGAAGATGGTTCGGGCGACGGAGGTCGAATTTGAAGCTGGCGGCACACGCGGGTAGGGGGGGGCGTCGGCGATGCGGGGCGTTGACCCGAATCGCCGCGATCACGTCCAGCCGATCGCAGCGCAGCTCGGACGGTCATTTCGAAGGGACACTCACCCGGCCTTTCACAAGCCTGAATCCTGCCCTCACGTAACCAGCGTCTCAGCGGCCGACGGCCCTGGTTGTTATCGGGCCGAGGGCGCAGTCAAATCGTGTGCGCCGCGGTGCAGACGCACCACATGGAATCTCGAACAAGGAGAACGCAGATGTCTTGGCATTTCAGACCACTCACTCTCGCTGTTCTGTGGGCGACGCTAGGCACTCAAGGGTGCGCCACTCCGACCACGGCGAGCCGTGCGGAGAGGCAGGCGTTGCAGCGCATCGTGGCACTGGAGAAGCTCAACGCCTTCGTCGGTCGATGGGAGGTGACGGGCGAGGCGCGACCGGTGGGGCTCGGAAGGACGGTTCCGTTCCACGGCGTCAACGAGGTTCGGCCGGGCGGTGACGGTGCATTCATCGTGGCGCAAGGCGAGACGCGTTCGGAGGGACGCGAGCCGGCGCAAGGGATGGCGATCTGGACGTACGACGCGCGTGGCGGGCGGTACCGCGGCGTGTCCATCAGCGAAAACGGTGATGCGGCGATGAGCACGGGGTGGTATGACGAGTCGACGAAGACGTGGCACCTGCGTTCGAACAGTCGAGGATCGGCCGGGCGAATGTGGTGGGTCGGAGAAGTCCGTTTCGACAATGAGAACACAAAGACGGAGCGGTGGCGCGGTTATCGCCTCGGCGGTTTCGTCAAGAAGGTCGAGATCAGCAAAACCGAACACCGTTGCGTAGGACCGGGGCGCTCGTCGGACATGGATTACATTCCACCGATGGAGACCGGTTCGGCGTCGAGGCCGTAACGTTTCATCTTCTTGTAGAGCGTCGTCCGGTTGATGCCCAGGTGGTCGGCGGTGAGTTGGCGGTTCCAGCCCGAGGCGCGGAGGGCGGTTTCGATGATGCGTTTCTCGGGCCCCTCGAGCGCTTCGCGGAGTGTCATCGTCTGGGCGGGCTTGTCGGGCCCAAGCGTCGATGCGGCTTCGACGATTCGGGGCGGAAGATCGTCGACACTCACGCGGCGCCCCTTGCACAGCACGACCGCGCGCTCGATCGCGTTTTCCAGTTCGCGCACGTTGCCGGGCCAGTGGTGGCGTTGGAGCACCTGCATCGCGTCGTCATCGAAGTCGAGGATGGCTCGCTTCGACTTCTGACAGAAGCTGTTGAGGAAGTGCCTGGCCAGAAGGGGAATGTCGCTGACGCGCTCGGACAACGTCGGCATCTCGATGGTCACCACGTTGACGCGGTAGTAGAGGTCTTCCCGGAATCGGCCGGCTGCGACCTCGGATTCGAGGTCGACGTTGGAGGCCAGGATGACGCGGACGTCGACCGTCTCGGTCTTGTTGCTGCCGACGGGCTCAAACTGCTGCGATTGGAGAAAGCGAAGTAGCTTGACCTGCAGGCCGGGCGAGGCGCAGGCGATCTCGTCGAGGAAGATCGTTCCGCCGTGGGCGGCTTTGAACTTGCCGGCTTTGGCCGCGACGGCGCCGGTGAACGCTCCGCGGGCATGACCGAAGAGCTCGCTTTCGAGAAGGGTCTCGGGAATGGAACCGCAACTGACCTCGACGAAGGGTTTGTCGCGTCGATCCCCTCGCTGATGGACCACGCCGGCCAGAAGCGACTTGCCGGTTCCCGAATCGCCTTGAATGAGCACGGTGACACTCGCGTCGGCGACGGCTTCGACCAGTTCGAGCAGCTTGAGCATGCGGTAGTCATGCCCGACGATGGCCTCGAGTCCGAATCGCTCGTCGAGCCGCTGCTTGAGCACGCGGTTTTCCTTGAGAACGGCCTGCTGGGCGATCGCCCGCTCGATGCAGACCTTGAGCTCCTCGTCGACGACGGGCTTGGTGAGGTAATCGAACGCGCCCATCTTGATGGCTTCGACGGCGCTCTCGATCGTGCCGTATCCGGTGAGCATGATAATGCCGACATCGGAGAAGCGTTTGCGAACGAGGTGGAGCAGCTCGAACCCGTTTCCGCCGGGCATGTTGACGTCGGTGATGACGAGGTCGATCGACTGACCCTCGAGCATCTGCGTCGCCTCTTTGAGCGATTGTGCGGTGTCGACGTCGTAGCCTTCCACGCGGATGAACTCGCTGAGCGAGTCGAGAATGATCCGGTCGTCGTCGACGATGAGGATGCTGGGCTTCTTATCCGTTGTGGGCATTATCTGTTTTCCTGCGTTGATGTCGGTTTGGCGGCGGAAGGCGATGCAGTACTCACATCGCGCTCGACCGGTGATTCGGTCAGCGAAGCGTTCGATCGGCAACGGCTCCTGGGAATCCGGATCGTGAAGACGGCGCCGCCTTCATCGGCGTTGGCGGCGTGAATCGTTCCGTTCATGTCTTCAATGAAGTCCTTGCAGATCGCCAGACCCAATCCCGTGCCCTTTCCTGCGGGCTTGGTGGTGAAGAACGGTTCGAACACCCTCTGGGGCGGATCGGGAAGTCCCGGTCCGGTGTCCGAGACCTCGATGATGACGTCGTCATTCACGATGCCGGTCGTGATCGAGAGGCGTCCACCATTCGTCATGGCGTCGATCGCGTTCTTGAGCAGGTTGCAGCAAACCTGGAAGAGCCTGGTTCCGCAGACCGCGGGCATCTCTTGGGTATGGAAATCCGCGGCGACGATGACGCCGTTTGCGTCCGCGGCTGAGGCTGTGCTGCGAAGCGCCTGTTCGACGATCTCGTTGATATTGACGGCATCGAAGGCGCCGTCGGTGGTGCGGGAGAACTCGAGCAGGTCGCCGATGATCTGCACCATGCGCATCAGGCCGGTTCGTGACTCAGTCAGATAGGATTTGAGCTTGGATCCTTCCGAATCGTCCACCAGTCGCATGGCCAGGTTCGTGTATCGCAGGATGCCGTCGAGCGGGTTGTTGAGTTCGTGTGCGACGCGGGCGGCCAGCTTGCCGAGCGATGCCAGGCGCGTCGACACCTCGAGCTGGTGCTCGAGCGCTTCGTGCTCCGGTCCTTCGAGGATCAGGATCACGATACCGCTGGCATCCTGCGCATCGTTCTCTCGAAATGCCGAACAGCGGATCGTCACGAGGGAGGGCGACGCGCGACCCGGTAGCTGTAGCGCGCCGGCGAATTGCCGATCCGTTCCGCCAGTGATGATCCGTCTGATTTCATCGTTCCAGCCGTCGAAGGCCGCGATGATGCGGAGTTTCGTGGCGGCGGTATCGAGCGTCGGACCGTCCGGTAACCACTCGGTGGCCAGGGCATTGCGATAGCCGATGTTGCCCTCGCCGTCGACGACGAGCAGTCCGCCGCCCAACGCGTCGAGAATCGCCGCTTTGCTGACGTCGAGGTGCATTGCACCGTTTCGAGTCGTGTCGGAGGTCTGGGTGTGGGTGGTCATTTTGTTGACTCGCCGGCGGTGATGCCCCTCTCTTGCGTCGGTCGATGTTGCCCCCATGCAACATCCGTGCTGGTGGGTTCATCGGCAATGAGAGCAGGGCGTTTCAGAAAGCGTTGATTTGGCGAAACATGGACGTGGGGCGATCGGGTAACGTTTGTGATCCGTTCACCCCGCTTGTCCTTCGACAATGGACGGAGACCGGCGTGCTCTCGATGTTGCCCGCTCCCTCACGGTCGTGGCTCTGATCGGTGAGACGCGTATGGAAGTCGGTTATCGGGCGCGGCGGCTGCGACGGCTTTCCGAACACCGTCAACGAGTGGGGCAATGTTCGCTACGGCTCCATCGCCTCCGACGAGCAGATCATCGCTCCCGCTCAACCAGACCACCGCCTTCACAATCACCGACGGCACGGCCGTCAACGTGGTTGAGTGTCTGGCGACGCGCAATACCGAAGAGCACTTGCTCAGCCGACCTTCGAGTAACCTGGTCGTGGCGGTCCAATCCACCGTCAACCCCTTACCGTGCGGGAAAGCGCCTCCTTCGCGTCTGCCGATTTCAGTATGCGTTCGATGCTCTGCCCATCCAAGGATGCCCTTCGTATGCCCCGAGGACTACTCGTCGGGCGTGAGGACTCCGGGAGATCAACGAGCCACCCGATTCAGTCGGCACAATGATGATTGCAGCCATTGTGATGCTCGTCTTTGATCGAGTCTTCCGCCGAATGTCATTCACTGTGACTGGAGTTGTGTTTGTTCACCCGGTCTTTGGGTCGGAATGGTAAGTCCCGTGAGAAATCTGTGCGTCTCATGCCAATAGCTGTTGACGGAGCGCAACAAATAGACGCGGGGCACGTGGCGCCATCGGCGGTAGCCGGTGAGTTCCGTGCGTTGGACGGCCCGCAGGATCTTGCCGTTTGGCCTTTTGGAGAAGTAACAGACACCGATCCGCAGTCTTTCCTGGGAAGGGGGCAAGTTGCCCCGGTTGGTCTCGCCAAGTACGCCGTTGGCGAGAGGATAAGCGACCCTTCCTGAACATTCGGCGGTGTCGGCCACCGCGATCTTCGACCGACCGAGGGCCGTGAAAACACTGGACGCGCCGGGCGTTCGCAGGAAGTCCCTTTCCATTCCATGGTCCGGCGGATGGTGCGGACGTCGGGGACTAGCCCGGCGCCCACCTCGGCCGGTGAGTCTCGAATCAAGTGTCATTGGGACAGGGGCGGTCTCGGTGGCGTATGGGATACATTCTATCTGTAGTAGCCGTAGTGAATCCGTTCGATGCTCATCGGGTGTAGGGCATTCCTACCCGGTGGTGCGCCCACCGGTCATTCAGCGCTCCGCCGTCGGAGAGGATCCGTTTCCAAGATGCAAGACCGAGGCCCATCTTCTTCGTGCGCCACGTGCGCCGCCCAAGCTTCGGTTGTGCTGATTCCTCTCAACCATCGTCTGTGCGGAGGTGCATCCACGATTTGATGGGTGCGAACGTCGAATCGGAGTTCAGGCGTTCGCCCAGCGCTAATATTGACCTTGTAACGCAATCGGAGAAAGAACGATGATGTTAAGAATGGCATCCCTTCATAATCGTGCATGGTGTCTGACCGCTGCACTGTTCATCGCAGGTCCGGTCGCTTTGTGTCTTGGGGCGTTGAAGCCGGGCGACCCTCAAGTGGGCCCACATGCCTGCTGTAACCCGGAAGACGGCGAATGCGTGAGGTTCAGCGGATACCGTGCGTGCGAGGAGGGTTGGAATGATCAGGGCAACTATTCCGATTGCCTGGGCCTCGGGGCGTGCATGTTTTCAGACGGTACGTGCGAGGAGGTCGACGATCAGTGCTGCGACGACATGGGCGGCGTATCCAATGGCGTAGGTTCCTTCTGCGGGGCCTGTCAGCTCCCGAGTGGTGCCTGTGCAGAAATCTCCCTGGCTGACTGCGACGCGGCCGGCGGAACGCCTCTCGGGGCGGGCACCGAGTGCGCCGAACTGGGAGCCTGTTGCTTGATCGATTTTTCTGCGGGTCGGGGTGGGGATGGCCCCCCTGTCAATTGTCTCATCAGGGATCGAGATGTCTGTTACAACGAGTTGGCCGGTTTTCCGGGTGTTCCTGGGACGGACTGCAGCGACCTGTCGGATACCGACCAACCCTGGTCGGACGACGTTCCGAACGTGTGCGACAACTGCCCCCTCTATCCGCACTATGTCCATGACCAGGCGTACGACTGCAACGGAGATCAGGACACGACGGACCCGACCGAGACGCCCGTGGACAGGAACGGTGACGGGATTCCAGATCCCGTGCAGTGCGACACCGACTTGGATGGGCACGGGAACTGGTGTGACAACTGTGAAGACGATGCGAACGGAAACTGGGCGGGCCCCAACGACCAGTTCGACTGTGACGGCGACGGCATCGGCGATGTGTGCGATACGGATCCCCCGGACTGCGACGGTGATGGATTCGCCGATCCCTGCGAGGGCAGCGATGGCGACAACGATACGGATGGCGATGGGGTGACGGACGATGTTGATGTCTGTGATTTCACGCCGGGAAATGCCATCGGCGAGGTCTTCCAGGCTGAGGGGCACCGCCTGCGCGGAACGATCTATGGCGATCTGGACGGCGATTGTGATCGCGATCAGGCGGATCTGGATCTTCTGGACCTTCTGGGTACCACGGAGGCGAGCTGTAACGATGGCGTGGCGAGTTTCGAGGCATTCTGCCCGGCGCCCTGATCGTTCGGCGACCGGCGGACGAAGTGCTCGTGGCCTGACTCGGGTGTGTGCTGACGAGGGCGGTGGATGACGCGTTACCGCCGGGGCCACTAAACCAACGAATTCGGAAAACTGCCAGGCCGCGGGTACCGGGGTCATTCTACTTCGGTCCGCGGCTGCGGCATGCGCGGGATTGTGGATCGCATCCGTTCTCTTGGACGACGGGGAGCGCACGTCTGGGATGTCGTGAGCGAGACCGTTTCGGCCGGAGATCAGCGCACTGGAACGGGCACGCACGGGCGGGTGTCATCGCGTTTTCTTTCATGTCGTCGGATGTTGTCGTCTACGGTCGAAAACCGTGCATTTCGGCTGCAATACTTGTCGTAATGGTCCGAATGAACACAGTAGTGGTTATACTGCGCCGTTGGTGACAGGACGTGTCGTCTGCGCCGTAGAAAAGATGTGATCATGGATGCTGTGATGCGAAGCGAGATGGCGGATGGGCCCAAGGAGGCGGTGCGGTTGCGCCATGCACTTATGGTCTACACGTCGCCGCGTAGGCTCTTCTCGCGGGTCGAGGACACGGGGCATTATGGTTTGGCGCTGGTTGCGTTGCTGGGTCTCGTGACGTTGATCGGGTACGCGCAGAATCAGACGGGTTTGATTGATCGCGTCGTCGATCAGCAGACGGAGAAGCAGTTGGCGGCGTTGGAGACGGCACAGGGCGACCTGGTGGATCGTGTGCAGCTTCGCGACCAGATGGATGCGATCCGCAAGACGGGCGTGTTCAACAAGACGATTACCCGTTTGGGCAAGGTGGTGCTGCTGCCGACCTGGTTTCTCGCGTCGTTTCTGTTGATCGCGTCGATGCTCTACGCGGTGGTCGCGTTGACCGGGCGCAAGCCGGAGTATCACACGCTGATGTCGATCTGCGTATATGCCGGTTTCCTCGAGCTGGTCGGTTTGATCGTGCAGTCCGGGATGATGGTCTATTACCGTACGCACGAGGTTTCGACGTCGCTGGGGATGTTGGCCCCGGTGGGCGAAAAATCGTTTCTTTACGCCATCGATCCGTTTCGGATCTGGTTTTGGATTCTGGTGGCGATTGGTTTGACGGTGACACAGCAACTCAGCCGGCGGATGGCGATTGTGACGTGTACGTTGGCGGCTTTGATCGCCATGGGCGTACACGGGGCGGCGCAGTACGTGGGAACGTAAGAGCGGCATCTCATGGGAGTCGCTGGACAACTGCGAAGGAGTAGAGGGTCATGAAGGGTTTGATCACGCTGGTGGTGCTCATCGGGATCTGCGCGGGTGTGTTCGCGTTGGGTAACCTGCGGCGCGGCGAGGACAAGAAACCGATTATCCACGTGGCGGAGGAGGTGGCGCTGACGGTGGCGACCTCCAAGCCCAGCCGCGAGCCGATCACACGTTTCGTTCAGGCTCCGGGTGACGTGGAGGCTGCGACCGAGGTGGATATCTCATCGGAGCTGGTGTCGAAGATCGAGCAGATGCCGATCGAAGAGGGCGACGTGGTGAAGAAGGGCGATCTTCTTTGCCGCCTGGATGACGATCGATTGGTGGCAGAGGTGGAGTCCGGCAAGGCTCGAATCGAGCAACTGAAGGCGTCGATCGCCCAGGCGCAGGCCGATCTCGACAAGGCGGAGCGCGACGTGGACCGGCAGCGTTCGCTCTCGGAGTCGAACGCGACGTCTCACCTCGAGATGGCGGATCACCTGACGATTCTGAAGAAGGCCCGGGCGAATCGCACGATGCGGGAGCAGGAGCTGGTGCAGGCCCAGGCCTATCTGACGCGTATGGAGGAGGATCTCAAGCGAACGATTATCACTTCGCCGATCGACGGTGTGGTCTCGAGCCTCAAGGCCAAGGAGGGCGAAGTTGTTGTCACGGGAACGATGAACAACCCCGGCACGGTGATCATGAGCATCAGCGATCTTTCGAAGATGCAGGTTCGGACGCGCGTGGATGAGGTGGATGTTCCCATGGTCAAGGATGCCCAGAAGGCGCGCGTCTATCTGCAATCGGATCCGGACAAGCCGATACCGGCGCGGGTGGTACGGGTGGCGTCGAAGGGGTCGCGACCGACGGGGCGGGATGTCGTGACGTTCGAGACGTTGTTGGAGGTGCTCTCCAACGATCCGCGCATCAAACCGGGGATGACGGCCAACGTCGAGATCGAGGTCGCCCGGCAGGAGGATACCATCACGATTCCGGTCGAAGCGATCGCGAACCGATTGCGGAAGGACCTTCCCGACGAAATCGTCAAGGAGGTCGACGCCCAACAGGCCAATCTCGATCTGTCGAAGCGCGCTCGCCGCGCACAGTACATCAACGTCGTCTTCATCAAGAACGGCGAGAAGGCCATCGTGCGTCCGGTGGATGTCGGCATCGCCGACACACGCCGCGTCGAGATTCTCCGCGGGGTCGGTATGGAGGACGAGATCATCACCGGACCGTATCGCAGCATCGATCAACTCAAGGATGGACGCAAGGTGGCGTTGGCGGAGGTGCCCAAGAAGCCGGAAGGCGAAGAGGGGGCGGAGACGGACTCCGAGCGTGAAGAGAAACGCGCCAGTGACGACGAGGACGCCGGAAGTGACTCGGGCGGCAAGAAGGAAGCTGCCGTGGCCAAGGGAGGCTAGCGATGGGTGACACCAACGGCGCGTTGATTGAGCTCATCGGTCTGGAGAAGACGTATCGGGTCGGAACGGAGATCGTCCGCGCGCTGCGTGGGGTCACGGTTTCGATCCACGAGAACGAATACGTCGCGATCATGGGTCCCAGCGGTTCGGGCAAGAGCACGTTGATGAACATCGTCGGTTGTCTGGATATTCCGACGGGCGGGACGTTCAATCTTCGCGGTAAGGACGTTTCCAAGCTGTCGCAATCGCGCCTCGCGCGCATCCGCGGCAGGCAAATCGGGTTTGTGTTCCAGAGCTTCGAGCTGCTGCCCCGAACGACGGCGCTCAAGAATGTTCAGCTTCCTCTGCTCTACGCTCAGGTCTCTCATCAGCGAAAACGGGCCCTGGCTGCGTTGGAACGCGTCTCGTTGTCGGACCGAGCGAAGCACCGTCCGAATCAGCTTTCCGGCGGGCAGAAGCAGCGCGTCGCCATTGCTCGCGCGCTGGCGCAAGAGCCGGACATCATTCTTGCCGACGAGCCGACGGGAAACCTCGACAGTGAGACCGGCGAAGAGATCATGACCATCTTCGATTCGCTGCACGCCGACGGGCAGACCATCATCATCGTGACACACGAAGAGAGTATCGCCGCGCGCTGCCGGCGCGTGATCCGTTTGAAAGACGGTCTGATCGAGTCGGACGAGCGCCGCGGTGATTCGTTGCCGCAAGCGGAGGTGTCGCGGGCGGTCAGCCTGGCGGCTTCATGATGCTACGCCCTATCCGATGGCTTTTGCGGCTTTTCCCCTGGATGATCAGCGTTATTCTGCGCAACGGGCAGAACGTCATCACGGCGTTCGTGCAGATCTGGGCGAACAAGGGTCGTTCTATCCTGACGACGCTGGGGATCATCATTGCGGTGACGTCGATCATCGCGGTGGTGTCGTTCGTCCAGGGGTTCGGCAACTTCATCACCGACATGGTTCGGGGGTACGGCACGCAGTTCATGGTTGTGCGCCCCTACACGCCGCCGGAGCGATATCGCGCGGGTCTGGGCCGCGTGACGCTGGACCTCAGCGACATCGAGGCGGTTCGCGTGGAGTGTGACGCGCTCTCGCGTTTGACGCCGTTTGTCTACACCGGCGAGGCGGAGGTGGTCTACGGATCGGAGAAGGCCGAGGGCGTTCCGATGCGGGGCGTCACCGAGGACT
Source organism: Phycisphaerae bacterium (assembly GCA_029260135.1). Taxonomy (GTDB): domain Bacteria; phylum Planctomycetota; class Phycisphaerae; order UBA1845; family UBA1845; genus OFTM174. Next base: position 46,223 of record JAJDDV010000210.1, read on the forward strand.
ATCAGACGATCCGGAATTTCTATGTCGATGCCGGCCGGTTTTTCGGCCCGGTGGATGTGGAAACGGCGGCGCACGTCGTTGTGCTGGGGCGCACGCTGCTCAAGTCGCTTCAGTGTGATGAGTCGATCATCGGTGAATACGTCTATATCGGTGGAGCCCGGTTCCGCGTGATCGGTTTGTTGCAGCGAAAGGGCAGTTTTGGACCGGAGGACCAGGACGAGACCATCATGGTCCCGTACACGACGGCCATCAAGTTGTACCCTGATCTGCGCAAGAGCATTCCGTTTCTTGTCGAGGCCGACGGGGAGGGCAACATCGACAAGGCGTATGGGCAGATCACACGCGTCTTGCGGCGCCGTCACAGTCTCCAGGCCGGGCAACCCGACGATTTCCGGATCGATCGCCAGGACCAGATGGTTCGGCAATTCGAGCGGGTGAAGACGGTCGCCTCGAGTATTCTGGCGGGGATCGTGAGCATCTCGCTCGTGGTCGGCGGCGTCGGCATTATGAACATCATGCTGGTGTCGGTGACGGAGCGAACCCGCGAGATCGGTCTGCGCAAGAGCGTCGGTGGGCGCCGTCGGGACATCCTTCTGCAGTTTCTGACCGAAGCCGTCGTGCTCTGCACCATTGGAGGACTGATCGGTGTGGGGTTCGGTTTTGCGATATCGTACCTGGCGTCGCTTCACCCCAACATGGTGGAGCTGGACACGCCTTGGTGGTCGGTCGCGCTGGCGCTCGCTTTCTCGGCGGGGGCCGGTGTGATCTTCGGCATCATCCCCGCGTTCAAAGCGGCGGTGATTCACCCGATCGATGCGATGAGGCACGAGTAGAGAGACAGCTCCTATGTCCACAGCACCATCGCCTTCGATCTCCGCCACGCCGTCGGCTCGCCGGCCGAGCCGAATCCTTCGGATCATCGGCGCGCCGTTTCGGTTTCTGCTCTCGCTTGGCGCGCGCATCGAACGCCACTGGCAGAATATCCTCACCGCGTTCGTGCAGATCTGGGCGAACAAAGCCCGGTCACTCCTGACGACGCTGGGGATCATCATTGCCGTCACGTCGACGATTACCGTCGTCTCGTTCGTTCAAGGGTTCGGCGACTACGTGACGGGTATGCTTCGCGGGTTCGGGACGAACATGATGTTCGTCTTCCCGTGGTATCCGTCGGGCATGCAGGGGCGCATGATGGGGCGGGTGACCATGGACATTGACGACGTCCGCGCGGCCGCCAGCGAGTGCGATAAGGTCCGTCGTGTATCGCCGCTTGTCTTCATGGGGTCGACCGTCGAGTACGGGCGCGAGAAGGTAGAAGGCGCGTCCGTCCGCGGTACGACCGAGCAGTACCAGAGCATTCGCAACTTCTTCGTGGACAAGGGTCGCTTCTTCGGCCCGATCGACGTCGAGTTCGGCACGTACGTTTGCGTCGTCGGCCGGGAGATTCTCAAGCAGCTCGGCTGCGACGATAACATCGTCGATGAGCACATTTTCATTGACGGACTGCGCTTTCGAGTGCTGGGCATTCTCGAGCCCAAGGGGCAGTTGTTCGACGAGAACCAGGACGAGGTCATCCTCATTCCGCACACGACGGCCGTGAAGATGGCGCCCTTCAACCGCCGGTTCATGCCGTTCATTGTGGAAGCGACGAGCGAGGGGGAGGTTGAAGAGTCGGCACTTCAATTGACGCGCGTGCTGCGCGCGCGCCACGGTCTGCGCCCGGGGCAACCGAATGACTTCCGCATTTTCCGTCAGGACGAGCTGCTGCGCGATTTCGGCCGCATTCAGAACATCGTCACCGGAGTGCTCGCCGGAATTGTCGGGATATCGCTGATCGTCGGCGGCATCGGGATTATGAATGTCATGCTGGTGTCCGTGACGGAGCGCACCCGCGAGATCGGTCTGCGCAAGTCCGTCGGTGGCCGGCGGCGAGACATCATGGCGCAGTTCCTGACCGAGGCCGTCGTTCTCGCGACACTCGGCGGTGCGATCGGCATCACGCTCGGTTACGGCATCGGCGCGCTGGCCTCACTCCATCCGGACATGGTCGAAGTCGTCGTTCCCGCGTGGATCGTCATCTTGGCGCTGGGGTTCTCAGCCGGCGTCGGCGTGGTGTTCGGCATCGTCCCGGCCTTCAAAGCCGCCATCCTTCACCCCATCGACGCACTACGACACGAGTAAGTCTCAGTGTGGCACCGGTCTTCATCGATTGGGTGCCATGGCCAAGCGAAGCGCGGCCATGCTGTGTGGCACCGATCTTCAACCGGTGAAGCATCCCTCTCAGAACCGCGACAGTGATGGAGCGGGCATGGCGATCCACTCGCTCCGTCGCGTGACTTCTGAAACAGAAAACTAGTGCGTAGGTCGGGCTTTGCCCGCCGCTAGTCCGCTCCCTCACGGTCGCGGCTCGGAAAGGGCGCCGCCGGACGATACGGACCAAACAAGAACTCGAACGACCTTTCTAGAATCGGCACTAGCCGGTGATACCTAAATCCGCCTTCGTGAACAGCGAATCAAACACGAACCCAGCCCCTTCGATGTTCTCTCTGGCCCCTTCCTGTCGGTCGATGACCGAGACGATCCGCTCGACCTTTGCGCCGAGACCTGTAATCATCTTGGCGGCTTCGAGCACCTGCCCACCGGTCGTGGCGATGTCCTCGACCAGCAAGACGGAATCGCCGTCTGTCAACTTACCCTCGAAGGGCTTACCGGTGCCGTAGTCCTTTTTGGCGTTACGAATGATGACCCAAGGCCTTCCCGAGGCCATGGACGTCGATGCGGCCAGCCCCACACCGCCGAGTTCCGCTCCGGCGATCAGCGTCGTCGAGCCCGCGAGATACGTCGCGAACATCTCGCCGAGTGCCTTGAGAATGTCCGGCTGCGTTTCGAACAAATACTTGTCGAGATAGTAGTGGCTCTTGCGGCCTGAACGGAGCGTGAACTCGCCTTCGAGATAGGCGGCTTGCTTGATGCGACCAGCCAGTTCCTCGCGTTGCATGGGTTCTATGCCTTCCTGCATGTGGCACCGGTTTTCAACCGGTGAGCCGTAGATGAAGTCCGTCAGACCGACAGGTCTGTGTCTCTTGAAAGCACCTTGCGATATCGCCGCCGAATCGGCGTCACGTACTCTTTGACGAATGCGTCCACCTGCTGCGGAGCACGTCCGATGAAGCTTCTGGGTTTCATCAACTCGTCGACATCCACCGCGTCGAACGCGGGGTCGTTCTTGATACGCTCGAGAAGATCGTTGTGTTTGCCTTCCAGCTTTACCTTTGCCGCCGCCGCGTGCGAGTGACGTCGGATGCGCTCGTGAAGATCCTGCCGATCGCCGCCCGCCGCGGTAGCCGCCATCATGATGTTCTCGCTGGCCATGAAGGGTAGCTCAGCCCGCAAGTGCGCCGCGATGACCTTCGGATAGACGACCAAACCGCGCGCGACGTTCGTGACCGTGCGGAGCATTCCATCGGTCGCCAGGAACGCTTCCGGAATGCTCATGCGCTTGTTGGCAGAGTCGTCCAGCGTCCGCTCGAACCACTGTTCCGCCGCCGTCTGAAACGGCGACTGCACCAGCGAAAGAACGAAGCGAGCCAGTCCCGTCACACGCTCACACCGCATCGGATTCCGCTTGTAGGCCATCGCGCTCGACCCGACCTGCGATTTCTCGAACGGCTCCTCGATTTCCTTGCGATTGGCGAGCAGGCGGACATCGTTGGCCAGCTTGTGAACACTGGCGGCGATCCCGCCGAGTGTTGCGCCGATCTGCGCATCGACCTTCCGCGAGTAGGTCTGCCCGGTGATCGGTTCGACCTGCGTGAAGTCGAACCGCTTGGCGACGACCCGTTCCAGCCGAAGCACCCTTTCATGATTCCCGTCGAACAGCGCCAGGAAGCTCGCCTGCGTTCCCGTTGTCCCCTTCACGCCCCGGAAGCGCAGGTCCGCCAGGCGGTGCTCCACCTCGTCGAGATCGCGAACCAGGTCGTAGCACCACAGGGCGGCGCGCTTGCCGACGGTGGTCACCTGCGCGGGTTGATAGTGTGTCAGACCCAGCGTGGGCAGTTGTCGGTGCGTCCTGGCGAAAGCCGCTAGGGCATCGATGCTGCACGCAAGCCACTCGCCGATCATCGTCAGCGCGTCACGCATGATGATCAGATCCGCGTTGTCGACGATGTACGCGCTGGTCGCACCCAGGTGCAGAATACCGCGGGCGTTCGGGGCCAAATCACCCCAGGCGTGCAGATGAGCCATCACGTCGTGGCGAAGTCGCTTCTCGTGGCGCGCCGCGGCGGCGAAGTCAATTTCCTCGATCGTTCGCTTCAGCTGTGCGATCTGCTTGGCCGTGATCTTCAATCCCGCTTGTCGCTGAGCCTCAGCCAGGGCAAGCCACAACCGGCGCCACGTAAGAATGCGGTGCCGTGCCCCGAACAGTTCGGACATTTCCCGCGAGGCGTATCGTTCGACGAGCGGAGATTCGTAGACGTCGTGCCGTGCCATAGGTCGATTCAGATCTTGAGGACCGCGACGGGGCTGACCGCGAGCCCCACACATACCATTCTACCCATTCGACGGCTTTGAGCCACCGTGGTATCCTTCGGTCTGTGAGCCGTTTCAGGCAGCTTGTCGAACGGCGTTGCGCTACTGTTCGAATCGGCGAGATCACCATGAACCACGAAGACCCGACAGCCACTCTTCAAGACCTCTCATCCCGGATCGTCGCCATCCGGGACTCTCTTTGACTTCCCTGACAAACTGGACCAGCTCACCGCCGTGGAACAGAAGATGGCCGCCCCGACCTTCTGGGAGGATCCGGAAGCGGCGAAAGATACGGTCGCACAGCTCAAATCGCTCAGAGCGATCGTGGACCCGGTGCGCGATGCCGTCAGCCGGGCCGAGGACCTCTCGGCCATGCTCGAACTCCTTGCCGAGCAGGACGATCCCGACACCCGCGCCGAGCTGGACGCCGATCTGACGGCGCTATCCTCAGCCGTCAACCGCGTGGAGTTGCTGACGCTGTTGAGCGGTCCCAACGACGCGCGCGACTGCTACTTCAATATCCAGGCCGGTACCGGTGGGGCCGACGCCCAGGACTGGGCGGAGATGCTGCTACGCCTCTACCTTCGCTTCTTCGAGCGATCCGGTTTCGGTGTGGAAGAGCTGGCCCTGCGCTACGGCGAAGAGGCGGGAATCCAGTCGTGTAACCTGCTGGTTCGAGGACCTTACACGTTCGGCCTGCTTTCCTGTGAGATGGGCGTTCACCGTTTGGTTCGGATTTCGCCGTTTAGTGCCCAGGGTAAGCGCGAAACCAGCTTCGCCTCGGTCGACGTGCAGCCCGAGTTGGACGACATCGACATCGACATCAACTGGGACGAAGACGTGCGAGAGGACACTTATCGCGCAAGCGGCAAGGGCGGGCAACACGTCAACAAGACGTCATCGGCCGTCCGGCTGACCCATCTCGAGACGGGGATCGTCGCCCAATGCCAGAACGAACGATCCCAGCACAAGAACCGCGCCACCGCACGCCGCATGCTGATGGCCAGGCTTCACCAGGTCGAGGAAGACAAGCGCAACAGTGAGACGACTCGGATTTATAGTGAGAAGGGCCAGATCGGGTGGGGCAACGCCATCCGCAGCTACTTCCTCTACCCCGAGCAGCGTGTGAAGGACTCCCGTACCGCGGCCGTCACCGCCAATACGCAGGGCGTTCTCGACGGCGACATTCAGAGGTTCATCGACGCGGAACTCCGACGCCGCGCGGGCGCGCGGCATCGGTAGTGCATCGGCGGGACGGGCGCCAGTCCATGGCTTCAGGAGCGCACAACGATCACGGTCCGTTCACAGGCATCCGACCGTGACGGACGAGGACGGCGTTCTGCACGTGGTCCGGAGATCAGGCGCCCAGGCCAAGACCACCCAGGATATTCGCCAGAAACCCGTTGAGAATCGCGGAGAGAATCTGGTTAACGAAGTCAAGAAAGAGAAGATTGAAATCCATTTGAGAAGTCCTTTCTGTTAATCTCGGTCAACGGCGAGCATTCGCCGACGCGACCAACTGACGGTCCGACGCGCCTTGCACCGGACGCCAGGCGAGCCAATTGCCGCGGAGTATACCGACCGGCGCAGCGAACGCCAGCATGGAATAGTATCGGTACTTGTAAGGCATTTAGGCGCGAGAATCCGCGCGAATCGTGGCTCGGCGCCGCCCGAAAGCGGCCTGTGAGGCTGCTAATCGGGGTGCGCCGCGGCTGGCGGGTCCGTCGCCCATTCCTCCTCGTAGAGATGGTACTCAGCCTGCGTCATCCCCAGCTGGCGGTAAGTGTTCATCGCCCGCTGGTTGTCATGGTGTACGTAGAGCCTTAAGCCACAGACATCCGGCCGGGCCTTCGCCAGGGCTCGAATGTGCTGGTGCAGCGCCCGGAAAACGCCCTTTCGGCGGTGCTCCGGCGCGATGAATACGCTCTGAATCCACCAGAAATAGCCGTTTCGCCAGTCGCTCCACTCGGTCGTGAACATCGTCTGCCCGGCGATCTCCCCGTCGATCTCGGCCAGAAAGTAGACCGACCGACCGGGATCGGCGAGCGCCTGCCGTACCCCGGCCGTCACCGTTTCGGAGTCGAGGTCCCTACCCTCGGTCTCGACGGCCATCGCCTGGTTGAACGCGACGACGGTCTCAAGGTCCGAAGGACCGGCTTGACGGATGTGGACGGGTTCGTCGCTCATAGTTCGCTGCCCGGACTGTCTACACGATGTGATAGCGGCTTTCAAGCACTGGACGTGGACCGATGGACAAGGACTGACCACGTCGAGCGAGAGTTTCTTCCCCGGCGCGGCCGCGCTCATCAGGGGGCCGTGTCCAGCCCGCGCTGCCGCAATGCCTTTTGGACTTGTTCGACAAAGCGCCGAGGGCTCACGATCCGGCCGCGTCGAAATATCGTGCCCGTCTCGTAGAGCCAGCGCTGCATCGTCTCCGCGTCGAGCGTCGGGTCGATCTGAAGCCCGAGCGCGACGACGCCGGCGAGGTACGGCGCGGCCCAGCTCAACCCGCCGTCCGGCCAGAAGATGTAGTCGGTCTTACCCTCGTAGCTCGCCGTGGTTCGATTGTCGATGGGAACGCCCAGTTGCCCCTTGAGCAGAAGGTCTTTCGGGCCTCGCAGGAAATAGCACACGTTGTAGCCGGCAGGATCGTCCACGTCCTCAAAGAGCGGACAACCGATGCCGACCATGTTGCCGGAGCAGTGAATCACCAGCAAACCGGCCTTCCGCGCATCTTCCAGCGCGTCTTTCCACTTTGGTAGATTCTTGTGCTTCCGCACAAAACCCATCGAAACGCTGACCACCTTGATCCGTTCCGTCGGTGGATGTTCCTCGTTGAACGTGAGGATCTGTCTCAACGCCTCGGTCCTGTACCTGTAGTCCATCTTCCAGCTCGGTTCAGCCCAGTAATACAGCGAGGCACCGGGCGCGACGCCACATCGTTGACCGACCAGCAAGCTGGCCACAGCCGCACCGTGCATCTGCGGCTTCACGCCGGCGCACTTGATCGCCGTGTAGCTCGCGACCCTCCCTTTGTATTCCTCGTGCCCGCGAAGGAGCGGTTGGTCGATGATCGCGACTCGAACGCCTTTTCCGGTGATCCCCTTTGCGTGCAAGGCTCGCACACCAAGCCCCGGGTCCTTCCCGAGCACCAGGATCTCTTTCGGATCGAAGCCAGCCGGAAGTCTCTTCGCCGGCGGCCAGACGGTTCGGCTATCGAAGGTGACCTTCCGGAGCACAGAGAGGTGGTCGCGAAGATCGACGGACGCAAGCGATCGTCCCGATCGCAGCAGCATCGTCTGGCGAAGGTCGTCGAATTCCTGAGGGTGGTTGGGATCGGCGCTGGTAAGGGGGCTTGGGGGGGCAAAGGTGACAGCGGTGAGACAACTGATGGTGCATATCAGCCGGAACGGACTCATCGTCTGTTCTCCTTGAACGGAGGTGCCGATGTCGGTCGCGCACCGGCAACCACTGGGCGCAGGATCTCGCCAGATTGTAGCGGCAGAATCTCGGTACTTCTCCGGCGGACCTGCATTCGGCTGTCAATTTGGCACCCCAGGACCGACCTCGGCGAGCCGCCTGCCAAGCTGGCAGCGCGCACTTGAAACATCTGCTCCACTGACAGAGCCATAAGCGCTTTCCAGATAAGACGTTAGAGAAGTTGCCGCTGTGCGGCCGAAGTGGCTTGGCGATTGCCCTTGCACCTTCAGCGACCGGTGCGCCGGGGGAACACCCGCGCGGACTGGTCAATAGCAAAAGGCAGTGACGACGCTTCTTTCCTCGAAGTGACAAGGAGATACCTGATATGGCGGTAAAGCAATTAGCCTACGAGCAGGAAGCCAGGCGGGCTCTGTGGGACGGCGTTCAGAAGCTCGCCGCGGCGGTCAAGTCGACGCTGGGACCCCGTGGCCGAAACGCCGTGCTCGATAAGGGTTGGGGCGGACCCAGCGTGACCAAAGACGGCGTCACCGTGGCCGAAGAAATCGAACTGGTCGACAAGTACGAGAACATGGGCGCCCAGCTCGTCAAGGAGGCGGCCAGCAAGACCAGCGAGGTCGCCGGCGACGGAACCACCACCGCGACTGTACTGGCCGAGGCGGTGTTCGAGGCAGGGCTGAAGAACGTGGCCGCCGGGGCAGACGCCTTTTCGCTGAATCGCGGCATCGACAAGGCCGTGCGGAAGGTCGTCGAGGCACTTCACGACTTGTCCCGACCGGTCAAGGCCAGCAAGCGTGACGACATTGTCAACGTCGCCCGCATCTCGGCGAACAGTGACGAGGTCATCGGCAAGCTCCTGTGGGACTGTTTCGAGAAGGTCGGCAAGGACGGCGTCATTACGGTCGAAGAGGGCAAGACCTCCGAAACGAACATCGAGGTCGTCGAGGGTATGCAGTTCGATCGCGGGTTCCTCTCGCCTCACTTCGTCACCGATCAGGACTCGATGGAGTGCGTGCTCGACAAGCCGTTCGTGCTCATTCACGAAGACAAGATCAGCAGCGTACCGAAGTTGGTCCCCATCCTCGAGAAGGTCGCCAAGACCAAGCGCAAGCTGCTCATCATCGCCGAGGACATCGAAGGTGAGGCACTTGCGACGCTGGTCGTCAACAAGCTCCGCGGCATCATCGATGTCTGTGCGGTCAAGGCACCGGGATACGGCGATCGCCGCAAGGCCATGCTCGGCGACATCGCCGTGCTGACCGGCGGAACCGCCATCATGAAGGACCTCGGCGTCGATATGGAAGCCCTTTCCATCAGCGATCTCGGGCAGGCCAAGAAGATCAAAGTCGACGCGAACAACACGACCGTGATTGAGGGCGCCGGATCGACGAACGAGATCCAGGGTCGCATCAAGCACATCGCCGCGGAAATCGAGGCGTCCACGTCTGATTACGATCGTGAAAAGCTCGAAGAGCGCCGTGCGAAGCTCGCGGGCGGTGTGGCGCAGATCAACGTCGGCGCCGCCACCGAGACCGAACTCAAAGAGAAGAAGGCTCGCATCGAAGATGCGCTTCACGCAACGCGGGCGGCGATCGAAGAAGGGATCGTGGTCGGGGGTGGCGTGGCGTTGGTTCGATGCACCGACGCACTCGACGGGCTCAAGCTCAAGGGTGACGAGAAGACCGGAGCCGAGATCGTAAGAGAAGCTCTTTCGGCCCCGTTGCGTCAGATCGCCGACAACGCCGGCATCAGCCCGGGCGTGGTGCTCCACAAGGTGGTCTCCGGCAGTGGCTCGTTCGGTTACAACGCCGACACCGGCGAATACGGCGATCTGATGAAGGACGGCGTCATCGACCCGACCAAGGTCGTGCGATCGGCGCTGGAGAACGGAAGCAGCGTGGCTCGGATCTTACTGAGCACCGAAGTGTGCATCTCGGACAAGCCGAGCAAGGACGACGACGATCCGGGCGCCGGCATGGGCGAGGATATGGACTACTAGACTCTCAGCGGAGATGAAATAGCAATGGCAAGCGCAACCGCAACGAAATCAAAGACCAAAGTCAAGTTCCGTCCCATGGACGATCGCGTGCTCATTCAGCCGGTCGAGGCAGACGAGAGAACCGCGGGGGGAATCATCCTCCCCGACGCCGCCCGCGAGAAGCCGCAGCGCGGCGTCATCGTAGCGACGGGGCCGGGAAAGCTGCTCGACACCGGAAACCGCGGCGAAATGTGCGTCTCCCTCGGCGACGAGGTCTTTTACGGAAAGTACGCCGGAACCGAAATCGAATTCGGTATGGACAAGTACGTCGTCCTTCGCGAGAGCGACATCCTGGCGATCGTGGACAAGTAGAACCGACCAGCATTTGGCTTTGCGACGGCGGTGCCCGAGTGGAAAGCCGTCTGAGTCGTAGGGCTGAGGGTTGATCGCTCATAGCGATAAGGAGTTGGCCATGGCCAAGCAAATGATGTTTTCCCAGGAAGGGCGACAGCAGATCCTGGAGGGACTGACGAAACTGGCGGATGCGGTCCGCGTGACGATGGGACCGACCGGCCGAAACGTCATCCTGCAGAAGTCGTTCGGTTCGCCGCGCGTCACCAAGGACGGCGTTTCCGTGAGCAAAGAGGTCGAGCTTCCCCAGCCGTTCGAGAACATGGGCGCGAAGCTCATCAATCAGGTCGCATCGAAGACCAGCGATGAAGTCGGCGACGGGACCACCTCCGCCACCATCCTGGCGGAAGCGATCTTCCAAGAGGGTTTCAAAGCCGTCTCGTCGGGGGCAAGTCCCATGGCGGTGAAACGCGGCATCGAACTGGCGGTTACGGCGGCCGTCGGTGCCATCAAGGATGCGTCGACGAAGGTGAAGTCCAACGACCAGCTCGCCGAGATTGCCACCATCGCCTCGAATGGCGACGTGGAAATCGGCAAGCTGCTCGCGAGCGCGCTCGAGGCCGTGGGCACCGAGGGCGTCGTCGAGGTTGAAGAGGGCAAGTCGCTCGAGACCGAGAAGGAAATCGTCGACGGTATGCAGTTCGACAAGGGCTTCCTTTCACCCTACTTCATGACCGATCCCGGATCGCTCGAGTGCGTGCTGACCGACCCGTCCATCCTCGTCTACGAGAAGAAAATCTCAAACCTGCGCGACTTCCTGCCCCTGCTCGAGAGCATCTCCAGCGGCGGAAAGCAGTTGCTCGTCATCGCCGAAGACGTCGAAGGCGAAGCGCTGGCTGCGCTCGTGGTCAACAAGATGCGCGGCGTGTTGAAGTGCTGTGCCGTCAAAGCACCCGGTTTCGGCGACCGCCGAAAGGCCATGCTGGGCGACATCGCCACACTGACCGGTGCGACGATGATCAGCGAAGATCTCGGGATCAAGCTGGAAAATATCGAGATGAAAGACCTCGGCACGGCCAAGAAGGTCGTCATCACGAAGGACGACGCCACCGTGATTGAGGGCGGCGGCAAGAAGTCCGACCTCAAATCGCGATGTGACCAGATTCGTAGCCAGATCGAGAAGACCACCAGCGACTACGACCGCGAGAAGCTCCAGGAACGCCTGGCGAAGCTGACCGGCGGCGTCGCCGTCATTCGCGTCGGCGGTGCGACCGAGATCGAGGTCAAAGAACGCAAGGACCTCGTCGACGACGCGTTCCACGCGACGCGTGCCGCAGCCGAAGAGGGGATCGTCCCCGGCGGTGGAGTGGCCTTCCTTCGTGCAATCCCGGCCGTCGAGAAGGCGCGCGACAAGGCGCGCGGCGACGAGAAAACCGGCGTCGACATCGTCGCCAAGGCGCTGCGTTCGCCTACCCGCCAGATTGTCTGCAACGGTGGTCGAGAGGGCGATGTTGTCGTCGAGCAGATCCTCGAGAAGAAGGGCAACTTCGGTTTCGACGCCCGCAAGGGTGATTTCTGCGACATGGTCAAGTGTGGCATCGTCGATCCGGCGAAAGTCTCCAGGATCGCACTGGAGAGTGCAGCCAGCGTGGCCGGACTGCTGCTCACCACCGAGGTGCTGGTGACGGAGTTGAAGGAGAAGGACGAAGGCAAGGCGATCGCCCATGCGGTCCGATAGATGAGTGTGTCTAGCGCGAAGCGCGATTACTATGAGGTGCTCGGCGTGGGGCGTGATGCCGCGCCCGAGCAAGTCAAGAAGGCCTATCGCAGGCTCGCGCACAAATATCATCCGGACCGAAACAGCGAGAGCGGTGCCGAAGCCAAGTTCAAGGAAGCGGCCGAGGCGTACGAAGTCCTCTCCGACGCCACCAAGAGACAGCGGTATGACCAGCACGGTCACGCCGGTCTCAGCGGCGTCGGCATGCACGACTTCTCTCACATGGGTGTCGATGACATCTTCTCGATGTTCAACGACATCTTCAGCGACGCATTCGGTGGCAGTCGCCGTGGCCGAAACCGCGGCGCCGACCTCCAGACCGAGGTCGAGCTTTCACTGGCCGAGGTGCTCTCCGGTGCCCAGCGACCGCTCAGCTTCAGCCTTCACGATACGTGCGATACGTGCGCCGGAACCGGTGCCGCCCCGGGTTCGCAGCGCCAGAGCTGTCATACCTGTGGCGGTTATGGCCAGGTCGAGCAGGCGGGCGGACTCGGTTCGCTCTTCGGACGCGTCATCAGAACGTGTCCGACGTGCCACGGTCGCGGTTCTACGATTGTGACACCCTGTGGCAGTTGCCGCGGGTCCGGACGAACGCCCAAGGAGCGGTCGGTGACCGTGCAGATTCCGCCGGGCGTTCACGATGGTCAGGCGGTCCGCCTTCGAGGTGAGGGCGAACCCGGTGAAGACGGTTCGCAACGCGGAGACCTGCACTGTTACATTCGCGTGAAACCGCACCCGTTTCTGGAACGCAACAACAGCGACCTTGTCTGTCGCATGCCGATCAGCTTCACCCAGGCGGCACTCGGCGCAAACGTCGAAGTGCCCACGCTGACCGGCAAAGCCGATCTGAAGGTTCCCCGCGGAACGCAGCACGGGCAGGTATTCCGTCTGAACGGCTTGGGCGTTCCCGACATGCGCAGCGGTCGTCGGGGTGATGAACTCGTTCAGGTCCTGGTCGAGATTCCGCGAAAACTGCGGCGCGAACAGGAGAAGCTTCTGCGAGAGTTCGCCTCCACGGAAGACAGGACCGTGCTGCCCGAGTCGAGGGGATTCTTCGACAGACTGATGGAGTACATCGCCGGGTCCAATGGCGACTAGTGCGATGACGATTGAGTGAATCTCGAGCGATGAAGAAGAGGAAGGCCAAGACGAAGTCCACGCCCGAACAGGAACCGAAAGTGGACCTTGCGATCGAAGACGCGTCCGCGGTCGCCGCTGCACCCGCACCGGTCGACGGTTCGGATCCCTCGTCCACCTCGGATACCCCGGTCGACGAGGCTCCCGATACGCTCGAGTCGTTGCAGGCCAGAATCGACAAACTGACCGACAGTCTCCTGCGGGCCAAGGCGGATTATAAAAACCTCGAACGTCGCGGAACCGTTGAACGTTCTGAGGCGATCCGATTCGCGAACGCCGAACTCATGAGATCGCTGCTGGGCGTTATGGATGACTTCGAGCGTTCACTGGAAGCCTCAGCATCAACGGACTCAACGTCCGCCCTTACCGATGGCGTTCGCTTGATCTACGAGAACATGCTCAAGGCGATGACCTCTCACGGGCTGGAACCGATCGACGCGCTCCATCGACCGTTTGACCCCAGCGTTCACGAAGCCATGATGCAGCAACCGTCAGCCGAGTTCCCACCGGGGACGGTGATCCAGGAGCTGGCACGTGGATATCAGTTGCGAGACCGCGTACTGCGACCCTCGAAGGTGATTGTCTCAGCCGCCGCAGCACGTTCCGACACGTCTGATTCAGATCAGCCCCAGGACGCGTCGGTGCAAACGGACCGGGAGTAGAACCAACAGCCACGGCGAGCCCACATGCCGACCTATGAATATGAGTGTGCGAAGTGCGGAACCGTCTTTGACCTGTTCCAGCCCATCACCGAGCCGGCCAGGCGCAGGTTGAAGAAGAGCGATCCCCATCCCTGCGACTGCAAAGCCCAGGTCAAACGTCGCATCGGAACCGGCGCCGGCGTCATCTTCAAAGGTAGCGGTTTCTACCAGACAGACTATCGCAGCGAGAGCTACAGGAAGGCCGCCAAGGCCGAGAAGGAAGCCGGTTCCAAGAAACCCGTTGAAAAGAAACCCGCTGATAAGAAAGCCGGCGACGGAAAGGGCGAAAAGGTGAAACCCTCGACCCCAAAGAAGAGCACCGACGCCAACGGATAAAGGCGATTCCCTGGCATGCCGACCTTCGAGTGTCCCATCTGCCGTGAAACCGTCAAGGTCGCCGAGCTTGTCGATGCGCCGTTCCGTCCGTTCTGCAGTGAGCGATGCAAGTTGATCGATCTGGGCCGCTGGCTGGACGGTACCTACAAGATCACCGAGTCCACCAAGCCGGAGGACCGGTCGCAAGCGGAACGGGGCGATGACGAGAGCGAACGCTAGTGCTCTTTGACACGTGAAATGATGGGTGGCACCAAGCGAAGCGCCGCCAGTTGATCGTGGTGACGGCAGGGCGGGACCCGGACCTCGTCGGGCTTCGCGGAAGCCTCCACCGGATGGCATCCATCCTCTGAGGTGCAACGAAGCACTCGTCATCGGCAGTGAGCATGGACAATCTGCGGCCGATCGGTCGCATCGAAACGGCGGCACCCGATGATCGAAAGTCCTCAGGGTGGGGGGGCGCTATCGGTCGGTCGTGAAGTGTCGTCGCTTGGCGCGATGAGTGCGGGTACACGTTCCGCCTGCTGGGCCTGTGCTCGCGCGTCCTCAAAGACCTTCCACAACGCCTTCATCGACGCGCTGTCGGGCCTGTCCTTGATCGCGTGGGCTACGAAGTCCTCAACCAGCGACGGCGCCAAGCCCAGGCGAAGGGCCTCGCGCAGATGCTCGCCGGTCTTCGCATCATCACGCATCCGCCACATCAAGTTCGCGGCAGCGAAGTACGCCTCGGGATCTTCAGCATTCAGTGTCAGCGCGCGCTGGGCCCAGTATTGCACCCTCTCGAGAATCTCAGCCGGCCAGGGCTCTTTTGGATCCGCCGGCGGGAGGGTATTCAACAACGACTCCCCAAGCTGCGTATACCGAACGCCCACCTCGCGACGAATCAGTTTCTCTTCCATGCCGGTCGGGAGCATTCGATGTAGTTCCTGTGCCGCCTCCTTCTCGCGGCCGCTGGCAAGGAGGTAATCCGCCCGCCGAGACTCGACGTTGTATCGCAGTTTGCGTCCCAGCAGCGACGCCGGCGCGAGGGCGATCGCCCGCTGGGCACTCGCCAAAGCAGCCGATGGATCCGTGGGATCGCTGTAGAACCGCGAATCCGCCAACTCAGCGTAAAAACTCGCCGCGCCGTACGGTGACCGAACCGCAAGCCGCTCATACGCGGGGATCGCCGATTCCAGTAACGTCCGCGCGCCTTGATAATCACCGACGAGGAATCGAAACGTCGCCGCGAGCCGAATCTGCTCCCCCGCCCACATCTCGACCGGCTCGGTCGCCGTTTCCGACGCATCCAGACGCCTCAACTCCTGTTGCGCGATTTTGATCAGCCCCGAATACTCGGCGTCAAACCCCGGCAATGCACCCAACCCCCGCAGCACGTCAATATAAGGCCGGGTGATTCGCCCGCGCCGAAGCGGTCGCGCTAGAATCTCAGTAACGTCGGCCAATGGCGGAAGAGGATCACCCGCCGCCAACAGCGCACCGACATATTCCGCCGCAATCGATGCGTCGAACGGCTGCCGGGTAAGTTCGCGTTCGATCGAGATGACCGCGTTTTGCAGCAACGCCTGCTGCTTCTCGCGATCGCTGTGCGCCGCCGCGTTGTACGCGCGCGCCAGGCTGAAACGATGCGCCAATCGTCCGTGGTTCACAAACCCGGGCGAGCGCTCGATCAGTCGCTTCAGCCATCCACTGCCTTCCTCACAGTGAAGATCGCTCAGGCGATAGTCGTCTTCCGCCAACGCCAGAAGCCGCGCGATCGGTGGTTCCGCGTCGTACGCCCGTTGCTGACGATCCCGAGCCCGGGCCTGCAGGAACTCGGCCGCGCGGAGATGCGCCTCGCTCAAACGAAAGAGATGGGTCAGGGCTCGCTGCGGACTGAGCCGCCGCGTCGCCCGTTCCGCCAGGCGAATGGTCTCGTCCAAGTTCTCGGTGTAGAACGATTCCCCCATCAAAAAACCGTTGCGCGCCGCGACAAAATCCTGTCTGGCGAGTGCGAGACAGGAGAGCCCCAGACCGATGCCCGTCAAACCGAGGACCCACCGGCGCGCACCGCCGACCCTGACGCGCCGCTCGGACCGGACTGAAGCCTGACCGCCCAGCGCCCAGATGAGTCCGACAACGGTGAAGAACACCAACGGTAGCCCGCCGGTGCGCAGACCGACCCCCAACGCTTCCTCCGCAATCAACCCAACCAGCGCACCCATCAATCCGATCAACGCCCAACGCTGCGATGACGGCGGCGCAGTGGCCAGCGTCGCTTCTCCTGCCGCCAGCGTGAGCAGAAGCGCCGTCGCGATCAGCGCGATACCGATGGATCCGAGGTTCGCCATGACCTCGAGCCATTCATTGTGGGCGTGAGCAATGCGCGCGTTGAAGACCTCCGGATCCTCCAATACGTCGTCCGCCGCGTACGAATCGCCCATCAGGGCGAACCCAGCCTGGCCGTGTCCGCGAAGCGGTTGCTCCGTGTACATGCGCCATGCGTAACTCCACGAGTAAACGCGCAACCGAGCCGTCGCACCGCGCCCGCCTGCTGTCGGAGCGTCGACGAGGCCTATGAAGTACACCCATCCCACCACCAGAAGACCGGTTGCGAGCAGGATGGGAACCACCTTCGCACGACCGCGCAGTGCGAAGAACGCCATGCCCAATCCGCCCAGCGCCAATCCGACCGCTGCGCCGCGCGAACCGGTCAACGCGAACGCCCAGACGCAGACCGCCAGGCCCACAAGGACCACGCATAACAACACGATCGGCTGCCGGCGACGTTCGCGCACCGCTCGCAGCGCGCTTTCGATGCCCAGGGAGAGCCCCAGGACGATTCCCGGAATCAGCGCAGCCGCGAGAAACGTGGGATTGCCGAACGGGAACTTCGCGCGAAGGTAGGGGTTGCGGCCGAAGTAGTACCAGATCGCCATCGCCGACGTGATCGCGGCAATGATGAAAACGATACGTGAGGCGATCAACGCCGCAGCCGGGCTGAGTCCACGACCCAGTGCGAACGACCAGACAAAGTAGATCGTCAGCAAGACGCTCGCGCCCACAGCCAGGTCCGGCGCTGACGACCATCGGCTGCTCGCAAACGACCACAGCAGGTAGAGTCCGCACATGAGCTGGGCGGCGACGAGCGGCGCAATGTGGGCCTTCCGGTCCGTCGGAACCGCGCCCGACGCTTCGCTCGCAGCGACCGGGACGGAAGGGTCTTCCGCCGACGCCTCGGCTTCATCCGTCGGCGAGCGAACGAGCGTCGCGATGCTCACCGCCAGAATCCCCAGGCACGCGCCCACCGCCAGGATGAAGCTCTTGACGTCGCCCGCGTGATTGGTCGGAAACTGGAAGTTCAGGCAGAGGACCTCGACGAACGCACGCAGCAGCGACCCCTCTTGCCATTCGACCGCACCGTCGACCGGGATTGGTGCATCGCTGGCGCTGAGCAGCAACGAACCGCCCCCCAAGGTCATCGCCACGACGATGATCATGACCACGTGAAGTGGGCGAATGCGATCGGGATCATGGATCAGCTGGACGTTCATGTGACTATGGCAATCTCACGGAAGTAGTACGACCAGCGGAAGCAGCGGTTCAGCGGGAATGTCACGCGGAGGGGGCTCCATTCGCACGACTTTCGCCACTTCGCCAGGGAATGTCATCCACGCCCGCTCGCTGATTCACCCACCGTGCCAGCGCAAACAGCAAGTCACTCAGGCGGTTGAGGTACACCAGCGCCGCCTGACGCACTTCCTGATGAGCCGAGAGCGACACCGTTGATCGCTCTGCTCGGCGGCAGACAGCACGCGCTAAATGGAACCGCGCCGCCAGCTCACACCCGCCCGGAAGAACGAACCCCGTCAGCGGCGGCAACGAGGAGCACAATTCATCGATCCACTGCTCCAGCGCAGCCACCCGTGACTCGTCGAGGGAAACCGTAGGCGTTGTACCACCCTGCGTCGCCAGCTCCGCGCCGAGCGAGAACAGATCGGACTGCAGCGCCGCCAGTCGGCTATTCGTCTTGGGATCGCCGCAAGCGACCATCGCAAACCCCAGTGCGACGTTCGTCTCATCCACGTCGCCGTAGGCCTCGACCCGTGCGTCATCTTTGCGGACGCGCGAACCGCCCAGAAGCCCCGTCGACCCGTCGTCGCCCGTCTTGGTGTATAGCTTCATGGGTCATCTCGCTCGAGCCCGGGCAAAGACCGCCCGGTCTGCGGTCAATGCTTGAAATGTCTCGTGCCCGTGAAGATCATCGCGACGTCACGTTCATCGCACGCAGCCATGGTGTCCTCGTCACGCTTGGAACCGCCAGGTTGGATGATCGCCGTCACGCCCGCGTCCATCAAGATGTTCGGCCCATCGGCAAACGGGAAGAACGCGTCAGACGCTGCGACCGATCCGGACAGCTTCTGCTCGTGTCCGTTCTCCTTGGCCAGCCACGTCGCGATCCGGCAACTCATCACCCGCGACATCTGCCCGGCCCCGTTGCCGATCAGCATGTTGTCTTTGCAGATCGTGATCGCGTTGCTCTTGGTGTGCTTGCAGACCAGCCAGGCCAATCGCAGATCCGCCATCTCCGATTCACTCGGCGCACGCTTCGTGGCGACCCTCCACTGATCTTCATTGAGACCGACGAGATCGCGCGATTGCACCAGCATGCCACCCGCGATCGATTTGTATTCCAGCGCCGTTTCGCTTGGTTCGACGTCCATGTCGCCGACATCCAGCAGCCGAACCCGCTCGCCCCATTTCTTGGCGCTGCGAATCAACTTGACCGCTTCCTCAGTGAATCCCGGTGCGATCCAGACCTCGACGAAGAAACCACCCGCCCCAGCCGACTTTCCCCATCGGGCGTACGTGTCCATCACCGCGTCGGCAAATGACTGATCCACCTCGAAGCTGCACGCCAGAATCCCACCCATCGCCGCGTTAGGATCGCCAAGATAGGCCTGCCGATACGCCTCGACCGCATCCTCTGCTACACCCACCCCACAGGCATTGGTGTGCTTGATGAAGGTGGCAACGGATTGTCCGACCTG
Source organism: Phycisphaerae bacterium (assembly GCA_029260135.1). Classification (GTDB taxonomy): domain Bacteria; phylum Planctomycetota; class Phycisphaerae; order UBA1845; family UBA1845; genus OFTM174. The sequence goes on from JAJDDV010000210.1 coordinate 65,495, forward strand.
TTTCTCGCTGGCGGATGCCTCTTCGGATGCCTCTTCGGATGCGTCTTCGGATGCGTCTTCGGATGCGTCTTCGGATGCCTCTTCGGATGCGTCTTCGGATGCGTCTTCGGATGCGGATTCCTTTCCTCTGTGGGACCGACTTTCTAGTCGGTCACATTCCGCAAGATCCTCCCACGCCCGGTGATTAAGCCAGAGCCAATCGTACTGATCTCCAAGGTCGGCCTTACGCGGGTTGTTCTCTATGTATTCCCAGCGCTCACCGAATTCCCTCTCGTTGCGGACGATGCGGTCCCAGCCTTCGTCAAGCCATAAGGTCCCTTTACATCCTCGCATGTCGTTAATCTTACGGGCGGAGAAGCCCTTGATGCTCCGGAGAATTTCGCCGAGCGCCACCCACTGACCCGGGTTTGTTTCATGTGGCGTCATGAGGAGGTGCACATGGTCCGGCATGACAACACAGGCATGAACCGTCATCTTCTGGCGGTGCCAATACTTGCATGCGTCAAGAACGACCGTCCGTTCATCCGGGCTAAGCGTCCCCGACTTGAGGCGAAACGTCACAAAATAATGAGCGCCGGGGTTCTGAATGTGCGGCAGGTGCCGTTCGGTGTGCTGTTCTTCAGTGATGGCTGGGCTGACCGACTGGAAAGTCGGTCCCACAGACGGGGAGGCGAACCCCCGAACCAGCTCCTTGCACAACTCCAGCGCCGCATGGGCATCCACGTAGTTATTGAAGGAGAGTGCGATCGAGCTGTGATGGCCCGAGTCAGCCGTCGTGAGATTCGTTTCCTCATCCCCATCGAGATTATCGAGCAATTCTGCTGTTTGATGTGGGTTCTCACCATATCTCAGGGCACCCCAGCGTATCAGCTCGACGAATCGTTGGGCCGGGACAAGAGCCTGGCGGTCGCTGTCGGTCATCCACTCGACGATTGATCCGTCATATCGAGTTGTACATTTGAAGACCTCAGTAGCCTCGATCAGGTGCAGGTCGCGCACCGATTCACCGGGCTTCATGCGCAGGTATTGAAGGATGGGCTCGTACGACTTCGGATCGTCCGCGCACAACACATGCTTATGATTCTTCGCCGCCGCCCGCAACATGGAGGGTCCGCCGATGTCGATCATCTCGATCGCCTGCTCGAACGTGCATTCCGGATCCGCCACCGTTTCTTCGAACGGGTACAGATTCACCACCACCATGTCGATCGGCTGGATGCCCTGCGCTTCGAGCTGCCGCATGTGTTCGGGATTGTCTCGGTCAGCCAGGATGCCGGCGTGAATCCTCGGGTGCAGCGTCTTCACGCGCCCGTCCATCATCTCCGGAAACCCGGTGACTTCCTCGACCAACGTTACCGGAATCCCGTTTTCCTTCAGTAAGGAGGCCGTTCCGCCCGTCGAGATGATCTCGACGCCGAATTCGTCGACAATCGCCCGCGCAAAATCAACAATACCGGTCTTGTCGTAAACGCTGATCAGGGCTCGTCGGATCGTCTGCTTGGCCATAACCGTATCGTAGCCGCGTTACGGATTTGTACCAGTCACGGCGGAGAAGGTTGAGGGGCTGTGCACGGATCTGCTGGGCGAACGCCAAGTGCCCTGAGGGGACCCCCGCGAAGAACCTAGCCGCCACTACGATCACGGCTGCTTCGGAACGGGTCCTTGTCCTGTGATTTGCGCTTCTTGGCCGATTTCTTGACGTTGGCGTTGCCTGGTTCCGCCGTCGGCGGCAAGTGCAGACGCGCGCGAGCCGCGTTCACCTGCTGCCGGTGCAGATACGGCACATCCGCCGGCTGCAGGCAGACGACCCGCCCGTTCTTACCCGCCAGATAGACGGTCGCGCCGCGCGTATTGCGAACCGGTGTGATCACGTCGCCCAGGTCGAGCGTCAGCTGGACCTCACCGGTCGCGTGATCGACTCGCTGCAGCGATCGCCGGCTGGTGAACATGAAATCGCCGCCCGGCGTGTGGGAAACAAAGGCACGCCCCTGCTCCATCCGCCATCGCTCGTTACCCGTGGTCGGATCGATCGCGCTGATCCCGTTGGCATCGCAATACTGAAAGACCGTCTGACCGGCCAACACCGGCCCCTCATACAAAGGCCGCGGCATTCGACAACGCCACGCCGGCTTTCCCGTTGCTAGATCGATCTTATAGAGCGACCGGTTCGTGCTTGGCACATACACCGCCGTGTCATCGACAGCCAGATCACCCATTACCGCACCGCCGACGTCGTACGACCAGATCAGCGACTTGTCTTCACCGCGGCAAAAGAAAACGTTCCCGCCTTGTGAGGCGAACAGCAGTAGCTCCGGTCCCAGAAGAACCGGCGAAGCCGTCACCGGACCGCCCGCCAGTACCTCCCAGTTTTTGACCGGGCGGCAGGCTTGCGGGTGCGTTCGGAAAACCGAATAGAACCGCGCATCCGAGCTTCCCATGTAGACGACGTTGTCGATCGCCTCCACCGGACCGCTGATCGGAAACTCCGGCGTAAACCGCTGGATCAAATCGCCTGAGAACCTGTCATACACGAACACCGCCGTCGTCGTCGGGATCACGAGCGGTCCCTTGCCGTTCGCCTGGCGAACGTGCGTCGGCCGAAAGACCACGTAGTCTCGCTCGGTGACCTTCTCGCCCCAGCGGATCAAACCCTCGGCCGTCGTCAACGCGAACACCGTTCCGCTGTCGGCAACGACGTACAACACGTCGTCAACGAGGTGTGCCTGCGACAGCGCATCACCCTTCGCCAGTGGAAGATTCGCCTCCCAATACCGGATCAACCCCGCGGCTTCGACCTGGGCTGTGACGTAGAGTGGCCGCGCGACAGGCGGCTTGGCCGCCGCGACCGCGGTAACGCTCACCAAGAGCACCAGGGAAAGTCGTCTCATCACTTTGGGATCACTCCTTGTCGCGGGAAAGACGCCCGCCCGATCCGACCACCGCCGCATCGACCTTCCGCGGTTCGCCACGAGCACGCGCCGAGCGGGCAGAGGCCACAATCACCGGACCGCGTGCGCCGCGCTCCGACAGAGCCGATCGACGACCGAAACCGCTCGGGATCGACCGCCGCAAACAGGCAAATTTACTCGCAAATCCACCGCTTCGTCAAGATAGGCACCCGGATCCGCTGCTGCGATGCCTCTGTTCAGACCCGTGTCCGTCAGGAAGCGGTCTGAACCCTCCCGACACTACGCCTCCGCCCGCCCAAGCCGCTCCTCCAGGCGCTTCGCCACGTCCAGCGGGACCAGCCTCGCCAGGTGGTCGGCGTCATACCGGCCAATCTCGACGATCTGCTTGATCAACGTGCTCGACGTCAGAATGTGCTGCCCGCTTGTCATCAAGAACACCGTCTCGATGTCGCCGATGATCCGATTCGTCGTCGCAATCTCCAGCTCCGCGTGCAGATCGACATTGTCACGAATCCCACGCAGGATCACGCGCGCCCCGATACTGCGGGCAAACTCGACCGTCAGCCCCGAGTACGTCATCACCGAGACGTTCGGCTGGTCGCGCGTATGCCGGACCAGCATCTCTTCACGCTCCTCCGGCGTGAACACCTCCGCCTTCAGCGGGTTGTGCCCCACCGCGACGATCAGTTTCTCATACAGCTTCGCGGCACGCTGAATGATGTCGAGATGGCCGTGCGTCATCGGATCGAACGCACCGGGAAACACGGCCATGTTGGCGGATGGTTCTGGCATCGACGGTCTCCGTTCTTCGGTGATCGCATTGTAAGTCCCGCTGTCGCCCCGTCCAATCCCCAGGGCAACCTCTATCATGTTGACGCCGGACGGCGAGCACCTTCTGCTTCGATGTTGACACATCCCCGCGACCACCGGATGCTTACCGCGATGACCAACGCCCCAAGCGACATCGACCTTTCCGTAGATCTGGCGGGTCTCGTTCTCGCAAACCCGATCATGACCGCTTCCGGAACGAGCGGATATGGCCCCGAACACGGCGAGTTGATCGATCTCACGCGACTCGGCGCCTTCGTCACAAAGGCCGTCTCACCCCAACCGCGAAAGGGCAACAAACCGCAACGCATCGTCGAGACCCCCGGCGGCATGTTGAACGCCATCGGCCTCGCCAATCTCGGCCTCGATCGCTTCGTCGAAGAGAAGATCCCCTTCTGGGAGAGCAAAGGCGTCCCCGTCATCGTCAACGTCATCGGTCACACCGTTGACGACTATCGCACCGTCTGTCAGCGCCTCGATCCCATCGACTGCATCGCCGGTCTCGAACTCAACGTCTCCTGCCCCAACGTCTCCGATGGTCTCGAGTTCGGCACCGACCCCGACCGCCTCCGCCGCCTCGTCGACGCTGTCCGACCCGACGTCAAACGCGCCAAGCTGATCGTCAAGCTCTCGCCGAACGTCACCAACGTGACAGAACTTGCGGCCGCTGCCATCGACGCAGGCGCCGACATCCTCTCTGCCATCAACACCCTGCGCGGCATGGCCATCAATGTGGACACATGGAAACCGATCCTCGCCAACCGCACGGGGGGGCTCTCAGGACCCGCGATCAAACCGGTCGCCCTGACCATGGTGAACCAGGTGTACAATCAGGTCGCGCGCGACGCCGGCGTACCGATCATCGGTATGGGCGGCGTCTCGACCTGGCGCGACGCCGTCGAGTTCTTCCTCGCCGGGGCAACCGCGATCGCCGTTGGGACGGCACTCTTCGTCGACCCACGAACACCGCTCTTCATCTGCGACGGCCTCACCGACTATCTGAGAAACCGTAACCTGACCTCGATCCGCGATCTCATCGGTCGACTCGAGTGACACGACCTCCCATCTAGCACTTTATCGATTGAATCGTCGCAGCGATGGTCGTACGATGGCGGCTTGACGGTCGATACGCCGCAGATGCCGACTGTCGAGGTGAGTCACTTGATGGGATACCTCATGCCCCTCGGTTTGATCGCCTCCGCTTGCGTGACTCCCGGGTGCGCAACCGGGAAGACAACGTCCTATGCGCAAAGCGAGGTACGTGTCGCCGGCATCATCCTCAAGTGGAACCTCGGCGATCGAGCAGCCAACTGCGACAACGCGGAACGCCTGATTCGCCAGGCGGCGCACCACGGTGCCAAAATCGTCTGCACGACGGAAAGCTTCCTCGATGGCTACAGCATCCGAAATCCCGATCTAAGCATGACCCGATTCCGCGACTTGGCCGAAGCGGTCCCCGGCGGAAAGTACATCTCGAAGCTGCAGAGGCTCGCGGACGAACTCGACATCCACCTGATCGCCGCCATGTCGGAACGCGACGGCGAGAAGGTCTACAACGCAGCGTTTCTACTCGGTCCCGATGGCAAGATCCTGGGACGGTATCGCAAACGCTTCCTAGGGCGCGATGAGAAGGCCAAGTACACGGCCGGAACTTCGTTCCCTGCCTTTGCCACACCCTACGGAAAGATCGGAATGATGATCTGCTCCGACCGGCGGCAACCCGAATCCATGCGGCAACTCGTCGCCGCCGGCGCCGATCTGGTCTTCTGCCCCGCCGGCGGAGGCTACGGCTCCGACAGCGACCGGATCGTTGCCCAGCGCTCGAAGGAGGGGCGGGTCCCCATCGTCTTCGTGCACCCGATTGAGTTTCTCGTCACAGGACGCAACGGAGCAGTCCTGACGAGCGAGCGCTTCGGTGATTCTCTCGATGCCCAACCCTCAACTACCCCTCCAGGCGTCGTGCGCTACTACGACCTTGCGCTATCACCGAATGCGCCGCGCTAAGGACCGGGCAGGCCACGGCAGCGCCCGTTACTTCAATACCGGCAGCACCACGTGAGACGCGAATTCCGGCGAATGGTGGATCGTCTGCGTCACCTTCTTGAACCGCTTCGCGACTTCCGGTCCTTCGCCGGTGTTCGGGTTGCGCGTGTATTTCGGGAAGTTGCTGCTCGATATCTCTACGCGAAGGCGATGCCCCTTCCTGATCGTGATCGCCGTAGCATCCATGTCCACCGTGAATCGGTACACCTTACCGGGCGTCATCTTCTCAACCGCCTTGCCGTCGATCGCGTCCGGACCACGCTTGATCGCATCGACGATGTTCGCCGCGTACCCGTCCGATCGCACCTCGACGAGCTTCGCGGTGAAATCGGTATGGCGACCTTCGGTCGACGCAAACAGCACAGCCTTGACCGGCCCGATGAGCGTGGTGTCCTGCTCCAGAACGTCCGTCGTGTAGACCAGAACATCCGATCGCTTCTCAACCTCGCGCTGGTCCTTGATGCCGTTGTTCTTGGGGAAGTTGTGGAAGTTCGACCCCCCGGTCGTGGGAACCGGGTCCATCGGATCGTACACAAAACGATCTTCACCCGATCGCGTCGGCTTGTCGCCAGATAACCGTCCGTCGCCGGCGACGCTATTGGCGCCCTTGTCACTCGCGAAATACCAGGGCCTAAACTCGGTACGATGCGGCGGCCATTCGTCAAACGACTTCCACTTGTTCTCGCCCATCACGAACAATTTGACCGGCTTCTCCTTGACGATGTCCGTCTCCCTTCCGCGAAGCCACTGGTCGAACCACTGCACCGACATCTCGGCTAGCCGATCTACACCGATGTTGATCGAAGACGGAAAGCTCTTTTCACCGACCTTGGTACTGACGTTGTAGATCTGTCCGTGAAGCCAGGGTCCCACCAGCAGCTTGTGCATCACGCCGTTGCGCTTCCGCGACGCTCGATCGATCCCCTCGAACGCGTCGATCGTCGTCGGCCCCACAAAGTCGTACCAACCCGCCAGATGAAACGTCGGGATCTTGATGTCGTCATACCGCCCCGAAATCCGCATATCGCCTTCAGCGTCGGGGCTGTTGTACAGTTGGACAGCCCCCTCCCACTGTGCACTGTCGATGCCGTACGAAGACGGTATCTCGATCACAGGCGTACGCCGAAACGCCTCGTCCCAGTTGATTCCGCCCGATCTGCGCCCCGAAATCTGCCCCGACAGCGTCCACGGCAATGCCACCATCAAGTGCATGGCACCACCCGGCGCCGTCATCGCTGTTGTATCCCCCCAGCCCGCCACGTTAACCACCGCCTTGAGGTTCGGATGACCTTCCGGAGTCACAATCAGCGCGCAATACCCCAGATACGACGGACCCCACATGCCGATGTTGCCGTCACACCACGGCTGCTTCGCCACCCAGTTCAGCGTTTCCACGCCGTCCTTCTTCTCGAAGATGAACGGGATGAACATCGCCCCCGACGCGAACTGACCGCGCACGTCCTGTGTGACTACCGCATAACCCGCTTCAGCCAGCGGCTCGGCGATCCACCCCATACCGTTCTTGTCATAGGGTGTACGCATGAGCACCGTCGCGAACTTCTTCCCGTCCTTGGGCAGATAGAGATTCGCCGCCAGCGTCACGCCATCCGACATGCGGACCTTGAGGTCGGTCCGCTTGACAAATGACTTCTCGCCGCCCAGCGCCACCAGCGCGGGGATGAAGAGCACCGCCACGATGGTGATGCCAGGACAGAAACGCCTGTGAATTCTCATGATTTTCTCCTTACGGTCTTCTTGCCCTTGTTGTCTGATTTTCGTCTTGACGATGCGGAGGCCCCGATGCGCGACTCGACCCGCTGGAGCACTTCGTCGCACCACTTGATTCGAGCGGTCAAGTGGTGCAGCCCGCCACGCAACGCCATGTGCTGATGGAATCCCGAGGGAGACTCGGGATCAGGATACTCCGATGCCCCGCCAAGCCACTCACGCTCGATCTTGCCGTACGTCTCGAGCCGAGAGGCAAGGACACTGCGAAGCGCGGTCACGTAACGCTTCGTCTCCTGCCAATCTCCGGTCGCATCCATGAAGAAGAACTGGGCCACAAACCCGTAACGCTCGTCGCCGAGCTGCGGATCGCCCAGTAACCACTCGCGCAGCATCTTCCGACCGCCCGCGGTGAGCGAGTACACCCGCCGCTTGGGTCCCTTGGACGATGTTTCGAGCCTGCTCCTGAGCAGACCGCCCTTCTCCATCCGTTGGAGCGTCGGGTAGATCTGACTCAACTCCGCCGCCCAGAAATAGCGAACCGAGTGGTCGAAGTACGCCTTGAGGTCGTACCCGCTCGCCGGCTCCCGAAGCAATCCCAGCAATATGTGTTGGAGACTCATGGCGTCAGTATACAACAATTTCTATATCATTAGTTATATAGCTAGGCCGGAATATTCGTCTTTTCTTGTCGAGCGGGCGCCAAAACGCCCGCAAAGGTCAGACACCAAAAGGCCCCGGAGAGGCGGAGGAAGCGCACGCCGAAGTCGGACACCCTTCGCCACTCCGGGGCGATAGTAACAGGGGACAGGCGAGACCACGGGTTCCGCTCGACCGCCGTTTGCGGTTCCCATCGTCGACTCGTACAATGGTGACTCGGAAGGTTAGGTCAGTGGGTGCCTCCACTCCGGGAGAGGACCCCGGCCCGTCCGCACCATTCTCTGTGCATGTATGGGAGGCAGGAAGATGAATCAACGGTCCACCCTCATGGCTGTGGGAATCACGGCCTGGGCGTTTCTGGGCATGACTGAGGCGCCCGTCCGAGCCCAGTCACACTACTTCTACTTCAAAGAACAGCGGCCGCTGGCACTCGACGTAGACAAAGTCGCGATCTTCCGAGCCGCAGGCTTCAGCCTGCGCGAAGAATCCGAGACAGTTGATGTCGAAACAAGTGGTACCGATCCGAGTCAACCAGCTCTGAATGTCGCGCAGTTTGGTCTCAACGAACTCGACGTGACACCCTCAGTCGTTCCGGGCTGGTTTCTCGTCGGAACCACCGAAGACAAGAAGACCCGTGCAGCGATTGAGAGCATCGTACGCGACATCAGCGATCAGAAGATCGCCGATTTCGTCTCGCCGGTCTTCATCGACGCCGGTGGGATTCCCGTCATCATCACGCCGCACATTCTCGTCGGGTTTGACCGCCGCATCGAACCCGCGCGGGCCGAGGCCATCCTCGCCCAACAGAAAGCGGGGGCGCTGATCGATCGCGACTGGGCGAACATGAAGCGGACCTACAGACTCAAGTCCGCATCGCGCAGCGGCTTCGAAGTTCTTGACGACGCCAACCGTCTGGCCCTGCTTCCCGAGGTCCTGTTTGCCGAGCCGGACCTGATGATGGAAGGGCGTTACGCACTTATCCCCAACGATCCAGGATTCAATTCGTGCTGGGGCCTGCACAACACGGCTCAATTCGGCGGCATCCCCGATATGGACATGGACGCGCCGGAAGCTTGGGACATCTCGACCGGGAGCCCCTCGATCATCGTCGTCGTTCTGGATGACGGCGTGCAACAGGATCACCCAGACGTCCATCAGATCCCTGGGTACGACGCCACCGGACAGGCCACCGGCGGAGGACCCGGCAGCGTCTGCGACAACCATGGTACCGCGGTCGCCGGCTGCATCTCCGCGGCGATCAACAACAACCTCGGTACCGTCGGCGTGGCACCGAACTGCGTCGTCGCCGCGGCACGCACCGCCAGACCAAACGTACCCTGCGACGGGCATGGAATGGTGTTCAGCAGTTGGGTCGTCAACAGCCTGGCCTGGGCGGAAACAATCGGCGCACGTGTGACGAACTTCAGTTGGACCCTCGGCTCTTCCTCCGCGATTTCACAAAAGTATACGGATACACACGCCGCAGGCATCGTCCATTTCGCTTCCGCCGCCAACGATGGCATTCCTTTTGTCGCCTATCCAGCCAGCCTCCCGGCGGTCAACGCCGTCGCCGCCTTGGATCCGGACGGGACGCTGACCTGGTTCAGCAGCTGGGGAACAGGGCTCGCGTTTTCGGCGCCCGGCATCAACGTCTACACGACCGACCGAACCGGGAACGACGGATACGTCATGGGCGACTATGTGTTTGTACAGGGAACGTCATTCTCCTCGCCCTACGCCGCCGGTGTCGCCGCACTGGCACTTTCTGTGAATCCCGCCTTGAACGCTTCGGACGTCAAACGCGTTATGCAAGGCGCATGTGTGGATCTCGGCGATCCCGGCTATGACACCATGTTCGGCCACGGCTTTGTCAACGCCGAAGGCACGATTCTCGGCGCGCTGGAACTCCTCCTCGAACCCTGCGAGTTGCAGAAGCTGACAGCGTCAGACGGCGCGGCGAACGACCTTTTCGCTGTCTCCGCGGCAATCTCCGACGATGTGGCCGTTGTGGGGGCGCCGGGGGACGACGGTAAAGGCTCGGCCTATGTGTACCGCCGAAGTGGAGTGTCCTGGAATGAGGAACAGAAGCTCACAGGATTCACGGTCGATGCGGGCGACGAGTTCGCCGCCGCCGTATCCACGGCTGGAGACGTCGTACTTGTGGGTGCCCATCTGGACGACGACAACGGAAGCGACTCCGGGGCGGCCTACGTGTTTCGATGGAATCCCGGCGCTCCGGGATCCTGGGTGCAGGAGCAGAAGTTGATCCCCGCGGACGGTACGGCATCGGACCAGTTCGGAATCGCCCTGTCCGTGTCCGGCGACGTCGCCGTCGTCGGAGCCTACCTCGATGACGACAGCGGAAGCGACTCGGGGTCGGTATATGTGTTTCGATGGGTTCCCGGTGCGCCCGGGTCCTGGGTGCAACAGCAGAAGCTGCTCGCCGCCGATGGGGCGCCGGGTGACCAGTTCGGTCACTCCGTGGACATCTCCGGCGACGTGATCATCGTGGGCGCCCCCGCAGGCGACGGCAGCAGTCCGGACTCCGGATCGGCCTATGTGTTTCGCTGGACCGGAGCGTCATGGGCACAGGAACAGGAGCTGCTCGCCTCCGGCGGCGCAACGAATGACTTCTTCGGCGGTTCCACATCCGTGTCCGGCGATGTCGCGCTTGTGGGAGCACGGCTTGACGACGACAGCGGAATCGACTCGGGATCGGCGCACGTGTTTCGATGGAACCCCGGCGCGCCGGGATCCTGGGGGCCGGGGCAGAAGCTGGTTCTCGCGGACGGGGCGCCGGGTACGCAATTCGGTGTGTCCGTCTCCGTCTCCGGCGAGACGGCGCTGGTGGGAGCCTCGATGGATGACGACGCCGGCAGTGAGTCCGGATCGGCGTACGCCTTCCGATGGAACGGATACTACTGGGAACAGGGGGCCAAACTACTCTCCTCCGATGGGGCGGCGGGCGACCGTTTCGGCGCGTCCGTTTCCCTGTTCGGCGATGCCGCAGTTGTCGGGGCTTACTTGGACGACGACAACGGCCCGGATTCCGGCGCGGCCTACATCTTTCCAGTCGGTCCCGACTGCAATCGCAACGCCACGCCCGACCCGTGCGACATTCGTGACGACCCGGCGCTCGATGTGAATGCGGACGGCCTCATCGACGCCTGCCAGGTCTGCACCTTCGTGCCCGACCCGCCCACTCCCGAGACCGTTCCGATCGACAAGAACCGCTACGTCACCTTCCTTCCTACCACGCCCGCCGATGGTGCGCAGACCTCGCTCCGCCTGACCTTCACAAGCCTCGACGGCGACTACAGCATCTGGAACAACCGCACCATGTGGATCAGCGATCCAACAACCGTGACGGAGCAGAGCGGGGCCAACGAGGACAACCCCCCTCCGACGTTCACCGCCGCATCCCTCTCCTGCGTGCAGGACTGCCGCGACTGGGGAGCGCTCGGGCAGATCGATGTGTTCGGCGAAGGCATCGTCCCCAGCTCGCAGTTCTCGGTGCAGGCCATCAAGTGCGGGTGCGATCCGCTCGATGAATCCTACTACTCAACGCCGCTCCCCCTCACAACCAGCCGCTACGGAGACATCGTAGGTCAGTTCGATGGTGGAGACTGCTCGTGGACCCCGCCGAACGGGGTCGTCGGAATCCCCTTCGACACCGTGGCAGACACCGACAAGTTCAGCAACCTGCCCTGTGCGCCGCGCAAAGCAAGCGCCGACCTCGTGGGTGTACCGCCTAACCGCGCCTGCGTCGATTGGAAGATCAGCGTATCCGACTACGTGGCCACGATCGACGCGTTCCGGGGTCTTCCATACCCCTTCACCCCCTCCGACCCGGATCCGTGCAACGCGCTACCGTGTACGAATCCGTAGCGAAGCGTCAGAAGAAGCTCGTATCACCCACCTTCGCAGAGGAGGATGGCCCGCCAACCGGCTGACAAGCCGCGACCCGGCGATCGCCTCCTCCCCGACAGCGGACGACCATGCCGTGTGGCACCGGTGTTCAACCGGTGAATGCCATGTAGGGGGCATCTTGATGCACCTCCTGACTGACAACCGACAGCGGATGACGGACACCTCCTCCCCCTCCCCGGCGCCTGTCGCCACGAAGTCGGAGCCCCTTCCTCCCTGTGTCCCTTCCTCCTCCTTCCTCCCCCAAGAACGTCACATTGGAAACGTGACAACCACCCTGGGGGGGGGGGTAGACTTGTGTGCTGTCCCATAAATGCACTCGGGCGCGGGGTCCTGTACGGCAACCGTCCGGCTCGCACCACCCTGTGCCCGCTGAAACAGAGGCCTTTGTGACCCGCGTGCCGCTTGGCGCATCAGCGACGGAACCTATTCCGTCATACCGTGAAGCGTACGCGCAGACTGCGACGGCCAATGGAGC
>JAJDDV010000022.1 GCA_029260135.1 Phycisphaerae bacterium
GGACCACCCGCCTCTCCCCTACCGGCTGGTAGGCTCCGCTGTGCGAGTCAAGCGCCCCCTTACCAAGGGGGGATTCAACGGGGGTGTTTCTCTGACGGATAGCTGACGACTGACCGCCAACCGCTGTCGATTTCGTATCGCGACCGCAACGACAACTAGGGGACAGTGGGGACCTCTCCTGGTTTCCTCTCTGGTTTCCTGACCAGAGGCTGGGTGGCCCGGGTCGTTAGCGAAGCGCTGACCCGGGGGACTCGATGATGCGCGCCCGGTGCCACAACCCAGGTGTAGGGTGCATCTCGATGCACCTCCTGCAGCCTGAAAGGCTGCCAGAGCATAGCCGTGGGCAGAGCGAAGCGACGCCCACGGATGACGCGTCCCCACGCTCCATCCGACCCTGAAAGGGTCGAAGAACATCTCCACCGGGTGCCCATTCTTTCGCGGCAACGGTAGGGGACGGAGCTGCGAAGTCCCTCGCCAACGGCGCTCACCCCAAAACACCTCCAGACCGATCACCCGCGACGTTCTTTCATCAGAAGACCACGCACCCGGAGTCCGATCGCCATGCCTACATCAACTCGCAATCGAAGCGCAACGCCTCGAGCACGCGCCAATCCACCAGGCCCCGGAGGGGCCCGCGGCTGTAGCCACGGGTGGAGGGCGCCGCAGGCGGGCGCAACCCGTGGTCCCGGCGAACCAGATGTATCCGCCCCGGAAGGGGCGGAGGAACTGCCGACCGAGCGGATCGGACGACCATCCCTCTGCGTGCCCGGCGATGAGATCCAAAGCGGGGTATTGCCACGCGATTATCCCACACCAAGCGCGATGTTCACCTGCCGTGACCAGCGTGAGTGCCGCGTCTTTTGCCCAAGACATCGGGTCGAAAACGAGCCACCTCACAAAAAGTGCCAAGCCTGTGACACTTCGGTGAAAAGAATCTATATTTCCAAACGAACCCACCGACGCCCGATAACTCGAGGCATCGACGATGCCGTTCTGGAGCCTCCGCCGCCCCCTTCACCACTCGCTCGGGTCCACCGCCTCGCCCCAGACATCCAGCCCAAATCGCCCAACCACCCCACTCTTACAGGCTTCGAAGAGAAAAGACTTCCCCCAGCGCCGGCCGCGAACACGAGGGGCCGCCGGCCCCCATCGTCAACACAATCCGTCCGCCGCAGGCGCCCAGGCGTAGGCAAACCGCCGGCGCCTCGCCCGGCAACATCTCGACGCATCGTTCGAGGTCCCTCTTCCGTTCAACTACGGCGGTGGTCCCCGCGCCCGATCGGTGCTAACGTCGGTCGCAGCGCCGTGCGACCGTATCAACAGCGAACCAAACAAAGGCGAGAGACATCTGACTAGAGATCGTCTCATGGACAACAAGACCATTCGAATCGCAATGTGGTCCGGACCACGCAACATCTCGACCGCCATGATGCGCTCCTGGGAAAACCGCGACGATTGCGTTGTCTGCGATGAACCCCTCTACGCGCACTATCTGATGAAAACCGCGCTCGACCATCCTGGCGCCGCGGAAGTGATCGAGCATCACGAGACCGACTGGCGCCAAGTCGTCGATTGGCTCACCGGCGAGGCACCTTCAGGCAAAGCGGTCTTCTACCAGAAACACATGGCCCATCACCTGCTCGATAACATCGATCGCGACTGGCTGGACCAGATGGTCAACGGATTCCTCATTCGCGACCCACGAGAGATGCTGACATCGCTGATCCACAACATCCCCGACCCGACGATCGAAGACACCGGCCTGCCGCAACAGGTGGAACTCTTCGACCTCATCCGACTCCGAACCGGGCGCATTCCGCCGGTGCTCGACGCAAAGGACGTGCTGGAGAATCCAGGCGACATGCTCGAACGACTCACTCAGTCCGTCGGCGTACCCTTCACCGATCGCATGCTCACCTGGCCCGCCGGCCCGCGCGACACCGACGGTTGTTGGGCGAAGTACTGGTACGCTAACGTCGAAAAGTCGACCGGCTTTCAGCCCTACAAGGCAAAGGACGACGTCGTACCCGTGCGACTCCAGGGCGTCTACGAGCAATGCGTGGACTGCTACGAAAAGCTCTACACGCACCGCCTCTGCGCAACGTAAATACGGGATGAAAGCATGCTGCAAACATTCGACGAGAAGAACCGCGACCTGATCGTCAACATCAACGGAACACTCTGCCATCGAGACGAAGCCCGCATCAGTCCCTTCGACTCCGTTGTTCAGGGTGGCGACGCCGTCTGGGAAGGACTGCGACTCTACGCCGGGCGCATCTTCAAGCTCAATGAACACCTCGACCGCCTTCGAAGCTCAGCACTCGCCCTGGCCTTCGACCAGATCCCTTCACACGACGACATCACCGAGCACATCAAGCGAACGCTCGCAGCCAATCACATGACCGACGGCGTACACATTCGCCTCACCCTGACGCGCGGCGTCAAGATTACTTCCGGGATGGACCCGCGGCTGAATCAGTCCGGACCGACCCTGATCGTGCTGGCCGAACACAAGCCGCCGGTCTATGGTCGAAGCGGTCTCAGCCTGATCACGAGCAGCGTCCGGCGGTTTCCGCCCGATTGTCTTGACCCGAAAATCCACCACGCCAACCTCCTTCAGTCCATCCTGGCCAAGATCGAAGCCAACAACGCACAGGCCGACGATGCGATCATGCTCGACGTGCGCGGCTTCGTGGCGGAGACCAACGCCACGCACCTCTTCATCGTCGACAAAGGCGCGCTGAAAACCAGCCACACCGTCGCCTGTCCGGAAGGCATCACCCGAGCAACCGTCCTCGAAATCTGCCGTGACGAGGCGGTGCCTTATGTTGAACAGGACCTGACCCTGACCGATGTCTATCGCGCCGACGAAATGTTCTGCAGCGGGACGATGGGCGAACTCGCAGCGGTCATCAAGGTCGATGGCCGCACCATTGGAGACGGGCATGTCGGCCCGTTAACCCAAATGCTTTCCGAGCATCTTCAGGAACGGACCGCGTTAGAAGGCGTAGTCGTGTGCTGATGAGAGTCGCCGAGCATGACCGCTAGTGGACGCCGAGCGCGCGGAAAGGGTCCGTTATCGGTGCCATGACAGTGACACTTTTGTCCAGCGCCCGAGAAAACCGCCCCGTTTTCGAACTTTGCGCATTTTCGCGCGCAAAGGCAGAATTCGACAATTCACGCCTAATCTCTTTTCTCGCAGGAATTTACAGGCTTATCGGGCGCATAACGCCGCCTACACGCACAATCGAGCTATCGTACCCTTTACAAACAGACCTTTTTGGTGCAATAATATGTACACGGTCGCACGGTAGCGTTGCGATCCGGTCTGACGTCTGCACCCGGCCCTGTTCCGGGACGTGGGCACATCGGTTGGGTGTTCCTTTGGTCGGAGAATGCGTGTGGTCAACTTGTCTCTAACGCAGGCTGGGGTATCCCACCGGTCGTCGCATCGTGCGTCGGCCCGGCGGACCCGCTACATTAGCGACATTGACAAAGTCACCCAGATTCCGGCGGCGGAACGGACGAAGCTGAAGAAGGTCATCGAGCGTTACGCCTTTCGGGTCAACGATTATTACCTGGGTCTGATCGACTGGAACGACCCGGCAGATCCGATTCGACAGCTCATTTTGCCGCGTGAGGAAGAGTTGAGCGGCTGGGGCCGGCTGGATGCGAGCAACGAGCAGGCGGTGACGGTCGCGCGCGGCGTTCAGCACAAATACCCGCAAACGGTCTTGCTCCTCTGCAACGAGGTGTGCGGGGCCTACTGCCGTTATTGCTTCCGCAAGCGGCTGTTCATGAACGAGAACCACGAGGTCACGAACGACGTCTCGCAGGGGCTCGCGTACATCGCGGAGCATCCCGACGTCACGAATGTTCTGTTGACCGGTGGCGATCCGCTCTTGATGAGCACCCGGCGCATTATCGGGATTCTCGAAGCGTTGCGCGCCATTCCGCACGTTCAGATCATTCGCATCGGCTCGAAGATGCCGGCGTTTGATCCGTGGCGATTGCTCGACGATGCCGAGCTTCAGCGGGCGCTTCGCCAATACTCGACGCCGCGACAGCGCATCTACTTGATGGCGCATTTCGATCATCCGCGCGAATTGACCGACATCGCGATCGACGGCATCGACTGCTTCATTCGCAACGGTGTCATCTGCGTGAATCAATGCCCGTTGATCAAGGGTGTCAACGACGACGTCGATGTTTTGTCGACACTGTATCAACGGCTGGCGCACATGGGGTGCACGCCCTACTACTTGTTCCAGGGACGACCGACGGAAGGGAACGAGCCGTACAAGGTTCCGATCGTTCGCGGCTGGGAGATCTTCACGGAAGTGATGCGTCACGGTTCCGGTTTGGCGCGGCGCGCTCGATTCGCGATGTCGCACGAGACGGGGAAGATCGAGGTGGTGGCCGTTGACGATCAACACATCTACCTGCGTTATCATCAAGCGAAAGACCCGGCCAAGCGCGGCCAGCTCATGACGTATCAGCGCGATGACGAGGCCTGCTGGCTGGACGAGCTTACGCCGGCGGGCGGCAACGGTGTAGCCGATTCCGCTGTTCTTCCGACGTCGGGCGGCGTCGACGACATCAATGAGGCCCATCTCCCTCTTTAGAAGTCTCGATGGAGTTGAACCCGGACGACTGTCCACCCGGTGCATCAAGCGGGGCCCTACACTGTCGCCTGCAAAGCGTGGGACCCGACATCCTCTGCCACGCACAACACACGACACTTCCCCGCTGCCACAGTCGTGGCAACAGTCATCCCCGCTGGCGCGTCAGTCGCCGATGATTTTCACGAGGACGCGTTTCTTGCGGCGGCCGTCGAACTCTCCGTAGAAGATCTGTTCCCACGGTCCGAAGTCGAGGCGGCCGTCGGTGACGGCGACGACGACTTCGCGGCCCATGACCTGTCGTTTCAAGTGGGCGTCGCCGTTGTCTTCGCCTGTACGATTGTGTCGGTATTGTTCGATGGGTTCGTGGGGGGCGAGCGATTCCAGCCATTGCTCGTAGTCGGCGTGGAGGCCTGACTCGTCGTCGTTGATGAAGACGCTCGCGGTAATGTGCATGGCGTTGACGAGGCAGAGACCTTCACGAACTCCGCTGGCGGAGAGTGCCTCTTCGACCTGTGGCGTGATGTTGATCATGCCTCTTCGTGAGGGGGTTTGGAAGAACAGTTCTTGTCTGAATGACTTCATGGCGTCGGTCCTTCATTCGATACGGTTTCTGACAATGCGGTGAGACTCGCGGAAGGCGATCCGAAACGACTCATGGTCCGAGTCCGCGCTGGGTGACGAGATAGACAGCGAAGCTTCCGAGCCAGTGCCCTCCTTCGTAGTGCTGGTCGGCGAGTGCATCGAGGCCGGCGCGGCGATGGTCACGCGCGGCGCTGCGCAGCGCCGCGATGCGCGGGTCTCCTTTGGGAAGTCCTTTGGCCATGCCCTCCAGCATCCAGGCGCGCGACAGGTTGAGCCCGTCGAGATGGACGAGTTTTCCGTCTGATTTGTCGGTGACGATGGCCGGGGGCAACCAGTCTGGCGAGTCGTCCAAGCTGAGGTCTGGCAAGAAAGCGCCAAGCCATGCGGCGTATGCCGGTGGCGGGAGTATTCGGCGCATGAGATCGGCTTCGGCGAGGATGGGCGAAAGGAATGCCTGACCGTCTGGTTCGAAGGCGAGGTTCGCGCCGCGGTCGCGCAGGTAGTAGTCGGTGGCGCGTTGTGCGACGAGTTCGGCCATGTCGTGGCGGCCTCGACTTCGTGCCCAATCGAGGACGAGTCCCATGGCGAAGGCGGTCTGGCTGTGCTCGCCGGTTCGGACGGGGTGCGAGAGTTTGGGAAGCCAGTTATCGAAGCGATCGGCGACTTCGCGTTCGAGCGGTTCGAGTGCAGCCGCCCAACGCGTTGCCTGTGGGTCGTTCCATTCGTGGAGTTCGGCTGAGAGCTGCAGCAGCCAGGCGAGGCCATAGGGTCGTTCGAACGACCTGCGTCCTTTCGCGTTGAGGTAGGCTAGTTCCGCTGCGACGCTTTGCGGTTTGAAGCTCTGTTCAAGCGCTTCGCGTGCTCTGGCGACGTACGAAGCCTGCGGCTGGGTCCGGCAGAGGCGAACCAGAAGCCAGTGTCCGTGAACGGCGGAGTGCCAGTCGAAGCAGCCGAAGAAGACGGGGGTCAGCTCGTGCGGTGTTTTTGCATCTTCGGCTGATTGGAGCACGTGGGCGATTTTGTTGGGGTACTCTCGGTGCATGCACTCGAGCGCGAGCTGGGCGAAATGCGCGGTGGCCTGGGCGTTTAGCGGCGCATCCGGTGAGGGTCCCGCGGCGTCTGGTTGTGCGGTCGTTGTTGCGGCTGCGCTGAGGGCGAAAAGAACGGCAAAAGCACGGTGCATGGGGGTTCTCCTTATACTGCGGTGATCATACCTGCATCGTGGTGGGTCACAATGATGATGGAGAGGCATCCTGCGCTGGGGGTCAGGCCGGCGGCTGGGGAATCGAGATCGTGACGGCCGGTGAACGTCCCGCGTTGTTCAAAAGAAGGAACTGCCTATTTGGCTTGGCGTTTATCGCCCTGGCGGACAAGCCGAGGGTGTCCGGGGATTCCAGGGTGTGGAAGATCGCTTCGACGCTATCGTTCGTACCGGTACTTCGATGGCGCAGCGAATCCGTCGTTCGTGGATG
This sequence comes from Phycisphaerae bacterium, assembly GCA_029260135.1. Lineage (GTDB taxonomy): Bacteria > Planctomycetota > Phycisphaerae > UBA1845 > UBA1845 > OFTM174. The sequence goes on from JAJDDV010000022.1 coordinate 6,680, forward strand.
AGTGCTCGGCACAGCGCTTCGACCCTTTCAGGGTCGGATTGGGATATGGGGGCGCGATCCGTGGGCGGCGCTTCGCTCTGCCCACGGCTACGATCTTGCAGCCCTTCAGGCTGCACAGACGCATTAAGAAGGCGCCTCGCACAAAGCCAGACCGCATGCCCGCGCCTTCGTCTTGGGCATGGCACCCAACGCACGTCATCGTCTCCCCCATGTCCAAAGGACATGGGCGGCCCGGCGAAGGACATGGGCCCGGCAAAGGACATGGGCCAGGCCATCACACTGGCGGGCCATCCGCCAGGTTCACCCGTGCGCAGCGCATGGCGGCGCTTCGCTTGGCCATGGCACGCGTCATTTCACGTGTCAAAGAACACTAGAGGTTTTTGAGGCGTTGTTCTTTGTCGTGGGTCTGAAGGGCTTCGACGAGGTCGTCCATTCCGCCCTCCATGATCTTGTCGAGGCTGTAGAGGTCGAGGTTGATGCGGTGGTCGGAGACTCGGTTCTGGGGGAAGTTATAGGTTCGGACGCGCTGGGATCGATCTCCGCTGCCGATCATCGTTTTGCGCGCGCTGTCGCGCTCGGCGGCGTTGGCTGACCGGTGGTGGTCGTAGAGTCGCGTCAGGAGGATGCGGCGTCCTTTGGCGCGGTTTTTGTGTTGGCTTTTTTCGTCGCGCATCGAGACGGTGATTCCCGTTTCTTTGTGAACGAGTCGGATGGCCGACGAAACTTTGTTGACGTTCTGCCCTCCGGGTCCGCCGGCTCGTGAGACATACTCTTCGACGTCGGTTTCCCAGCTGACGTCAATATTGATTTGTTCGGGTTCGGGGAGGACGGCGACGGTTGCGGCAGAGGTGTGGATTCGGCCCTGGGCTTCGGTGGCTGGGACGCGCTGAACGCGGTGTCCGCCACCTTCGTAGCCAAGCAGGCGGTAGACGTCGGGTCCTTTGATGTTGAGAACGATTTCCTTGAGGCCGCCCATTTCGGTTCCGCTCTGGTCGAGGACCTCGACTTTGAGGCCTTTGCGTTCGGAGAATCGAAGGTACATTTCGTAGAGGTCCCGCACGAAGAGTGCGGCTTCGCTTCCGCCGGTGCCGGCGCGAATTTCGAGGATCACGGAATTGATGGCGGCGTCGTCGCTGCTGACGATGGCGTACTTGAGGGCTTCGAGCAATTCGTCTCGCCGTGCGATGAGGGAATCGGCCTCGGTCTCGGCCATTTCGCGCAGGTCTTGATCTTGCTCGCGGTCGTTTGCGATGGTCACTGCGCCTTCGAGTTCTGATCCAACGCGGCGATACTCTTTGTAGGGATCGACAAGTCGGCGCAAGCGGCCCATTTCCTTGGTTATGGCGATGCTCTTGTTCGGATCGGTTGCCACCGCCGGATCGATGAGTTGCTCGTTGAGTTCCTCGTGGCGTTCCAGGAGCTCCTGGAGCTTTGCGATCAGTTTTTCGTCGACTTCCTGTGCCATAGGTGTTCACCTCGCGACTGTGTGCCTGGCGGACGATCACGTCTTCATCGACACAGCGCTCACGGATCCATGCAAAAAAACACGCGCATCGCCGGAACCCGGTGGATGCGCGTGGCTTTTGGAAACGCCGAATATCGGTAGCTAACGACGCGGCGGCTTGACGGTTTTTTTCTTCTTGGTCGTCTTGGTGAAGTACTCGCCGCCGAACTTCTTGGTGAAGCGGTCGACTCGGCCTAGCGTATCGACGAGGCGTCCTTCGCCATCACTGCTGTAGAACGGATGGCAGGAGGAGCAGACCTCGACCTTGAGTTCTGGGACGGTGCTTCGCGTCTGCCAGGTTGTCCCGCAACCACAGTGGATCGTGCAATCCAGGTATTTGGGATGAATGTCTTTTTTCATCATTGGCTCCATCGAGGTCGCCCACCCGCGAGCGACGTACCGGTCGTCTTTCGACCGCAGCCGATCGAGTTCCTGACCGCGCGGGGCATCATCCATGCCATCCGACGCGCGGACCGTACCTGCGGCTGAGCCCCGCATTCTAAAGGCGAAGATCGACGGATTCAAGACCGGAAAGCGGCGTTTTTTGGTCCTTCTCGGCAGTTTTCTCCCCCTCCGCGGCCGGGGCTGTTGATCGAGGGGGTCGCGTCGGCGCGAGAAGGTATCGTGGGCGGGGCCCCCCGCGTAGAGCAGGTGGCTCGGTGAGGCCTCGACTCGGGTGCAAACCTACCGGGTCAGCTCGTCGTTTGGACGGGATACCCGGACGCGACGACGCGACAGGCGACGCCGACCGCGAGGAGTCGATCAGCTTCATCCTCCGCGTCATCGGGGAACTCGAAGTGAATCGCTTCGTTCTCGCAGGTCGTCCATCCGTAGTCCAGGGCGAGCCATTTGTCATCCGCACGCTGGATTGCCCAGGTGACCATCGTCATTGTCCTTCGCCTGGTGCCCGGTACCGATCGGCAGGGAGCGGCTGGGTCGCAGGCCAGGGGCTTGGCTGAAACGGCTTTTCTGTGTCGCGTGGCGCCGGTCGCGCACGCGCTACTCAGCCCAGATCCGTCTCAGGCAGCAATCACCTCCGGCGGGTAGTGAACACTTGGTTTCGATCTTGACGTTCGTTCCCAGTTCTTTGTTGATTTCGGCTACGGCGGTGAAGAACCACATGTCGCAGCCGGGTTGATCTTCGTGCAGGATGTCGAGGCGTTTGTGCCAGTGATACCAGGGGCAGTCGTGATGGCGGACGAAGGCTTCGTCGCCTTGTCCGTTCTCGACAACGGCATCCTCGCCCATGCAGAGTGAGGACCAAGCGATGGAGAGCGCGATCTGCGGCGCGAGTGGTTTCTCGGGGTCGATTCGCTTGAGGTAGGCCTTGGCGGTCTGGACTCCGGTGATCTCCCACATCTTGTCGGCGACGACCTGGGGATCAAGGCGGGGTGCCATCTCGAGGACCGCCTGTCGCCAGGCGAAGTGCTGGGCGCGGGTGATCTCGCACAGGATTTTGAAACGTTTCTCGACCGGGATGTCCATCTTGCTTTCCTCCGTGCAGCGGTCTTACCTCTGCCTTATCGTTTGAATTGATACGCCTCGTGAACCTCGGACTCGCCGTAATGCTTCGGGAGTTCGAACTGAACACTCCCGTTGGGGCAGACTTCGGCACAGATGCCGCACTCTTCGCAGAGCATCTGCAGGTAGGCGGCTTTGCCGTTGATCAACCCCATGATCTGCGGTGGACAACGAATCACGCAAACACCGCAGCCGTCACACTGGAACGCGTTGATGATTGGGAACATCGTTTCATCCTCGGGCCCGGCCGCTGAGCGGCGCGGCCGTACCAGATTATCTCGTACCGCCGCCGGTACGTCGACTACAAGGTCATCGCCAATCGATATCCGTCATGAATCGCAGCGTTGGCGCGCCGCGGACTGACCGCATCACCGATCGTATAAAGGTCTTCCTTTTTGTAGGTGACCTCATTGACGGCCGTCATGTTGGCCAGGACGATCGTGTCGGCCTCGATCACGACCTGGGCGCCCTGCGCGTCTTCGGCGACGACGCCGTCGGGTTTGAGTTCTTTGATTTTGTGTTTGGTGTATTGTGTGACACCGGACTGCTTGAGCTTCTTCATGTAACGCCAGATGTAGGAGGGGTTGACGTCGAGGCCGAACTTCTTGGCGGGGCCGACGATGGCGACGTCATGATCGCCTTTGTCGACGAGGAAGAGTGCGGTTGAGATCGCCACGCCCGTCCACCCCACGACGACGACACGGCGTCCGACGTCGACCTTGGCGTCCATGACGTCGAGACAACTGACGACGTTATGCCCCTCGCCACCGGGGAACGCGTCGCGATCGGGCCTTGCTCCGGTCGCCAGGATAACCTGGTCCGGCGCCTGCGATTCTATTCTTTCGCGTGTCACGGTCGTGTTGGTGAGGAACTTTGCGCCGTGCTTATCGCATTTGGCCTTGAGGTGATCGACGAGTCTGAGGAATTCGACATCGCCCCATGGGCCGTTGGCGGCGGTGGCGGCTTGACCGCCGATCCTGTCCTTCTTCTCGAAGAGCGTTACGTCGTGCCCTTTTTCTGCGGCGACGGCGCCGGCTTGGAGTCCGGCCAGCCCTGTGCCGACGATCACGATCTTCTTCTTTTTGGGGGCACGGTTGAATCCATAGAATCCCCAGTCGGCTTCGCTCTCGTGACCGAGGGTCGGCCGGACGCAACAGGTGAGTTCGGCGTCCCGGAACAATCTGGCGAGGCAGATGTTGCAGGCCATGCAGGGGATGATGTCCTCTTCGCGCCCTTCGAGGATTTTGTTGGGGAGCATGGGGTCTGCGATCATGGCGCGGCAGCTTTCCCAGAAGTCGATGGAGCCGTCGGCGAGTGCTTGCTCGGGATACTGAGGTTCGAAGAGGCGATAGGCCATGCAGACGGGCAGTTTGAGCTGTTCTTTGAATCGCCGTCCGACGTGCACCCAGTGTCCTTGCGGGATGTCGCGTGAGATGACGGATTCTGCGGACTCCTGCCAACCGACGGTCACGGAGAGCATGTCGACTCCGGCGTCGCAGATGATGCGGTTGATGGCGAGGCTTTCCTCGGGTGTGTTTCCGCCGCGATCGTCGAGAAGTTCTTCGCCGCAGAGCCGGATGATGATCGGGTAATCGGATCCCACCTCTTTTCGGATTCCTTCGACGATGCGCCGTGGGAATTCGGCTCTACCTTTGACGTCGCCGCCGAATTCGTCGGTGCGTTTGTTGGTGTAGGCGGAGATAAAGTTGGAGAGGAGATAGCCGACGATCCCGGAGATTTCGACGGCATCGAATCCGGCTTCGGCGCATCGCCTCGCGCCGAGGACATGTTCTTCGATGCAGCGTTCGACATCTTCACGGCTCATCTCTCGAGGCGGTCGGAACCTGGGGAGCTTCTGCTCGACCACGGAGGGGCCGACGGTGTAATCCAGATGGATCCCCCCCACCCGGCCACAATGCATGAGCTGGAGTACGGAGACGGAATCGTATTTCCGTATGACGTCCGCGATTCGTCGGAGACCTGGGATGAACTTGTCGTCCCAGATCGCCATCATGCCGACGTAACCCTTTCCTTCGCCGCTGGCGTCGGTGTATGCCCCCTGGGTGGTGACGATGCCTGCGCCGCCGCGTGCCTGGGCCTCCATGTAGGCGACCTCTTTGTCGGCGACGTATCCATCGCGATAGTTGAAGTTGGTTTCGGTCGAGGCGTACTTGATGCGGTTTTTCGTATCGAGCTTTCCGAGTTTCCCCGGCGAGAAGATGTGGGGGTATTTCTTCTGTCCCGGTAGCATGTCGTGCTCCTCATCGCGATGCGTCGCGGTCGGCGAATCGACGTTCGGATCGCCGGCGGTCGCGCATCGCCTGTTGCTCAGAAAAGGTCGTCCAACTCGTCACTGTCCCCGGAGGGCATCTGGCCGTACTGGGTCAGGTGTTGCTGAATCAGTTCACTCTCACGCTTCGAGTACATGCGGTCCTGTTCGCAGGCAAAAAAACAAGCGTCGCCGGCCGTCGCAAGCTTCTCGCGGAGGAGCGATCGCAGGTCGCCGGTTCCCTTTATCAGGGTGGGCGTCTTGTCGACGGAAGCCAGGATCAGGACCCCTTCGACCGCCGAAACGCTCTCGACATTTTCGCCGGTCAATTGAATCCATTTCTCGGGTGGCAGCGCGGGCGTTTCGATGTCGAGTCGCAGGTCGCATTGAAGGCATCGCCGCGCCTCGGCCACGGCGTGTTCCGGCTCGTACGTTCCCTCGATCAAACGGAAGTCCGTTCTGCGCTGATCGGGCGGGCGGGTCGGAGGTTCGACTCTAGGCGACGGCGCGAAGCACTCATCACGACCGAGCCAACTCGGGCGAGTCGTGTCGTCGCAGAATTTCAAACGGGCGTCACCGTCGAAGCCGAGGAAGCGATCGATGCGCTGGGCGGCCTCTCGCCCTGATGCGACGGCGTGAACGACCGACCCGCCGGTGCTCAAGCCCTCGGCGACATCACCGGCGAGGAACAAGCCGTTGCCCTCGTCCGGTAGATTCCGGGGCGGCGATTGGCCGACGGCGAGAATGACGGTGTCGGCGTCGACTCGCGTGCGCTGGGTCTCGTCAAAGGTCGGCGCAAAGTTCCGCGCAGCGTCAAGCACGCCGATGCACCGGAGGAACTCGACCTGTGCGACATGGTCTTTCTCGCCATGGATTATCGCGGGCCCCCAACCCGTGTTGAGTTCGACGCCTTCTTCCTGGGCGTTGGCGACCTCTGAATCGTGGGCGGGCATCTCGTCGCGGCGTTCCAGGCAGAACAACCGGACACGCCCGCCGGACAAACGCATGGCGGTCATGGCCACGTCTATGGCGACGTTACCACCGCCGACCACGATGACGTTGCGTCCGAGTTCGACGTTCTGGTCGGAACGAATCGCTTCGAGGAATTCGAGTCCCCACAGCACGCCGTGAAGGTCGGATCCATCCAGGGAGATTCTCTTGCTCTCGGGGAGCCCGACCGCAATGAGAGCGGCGTCAAACCCGTTGTTCACGAGCGAGGCTATTTCGTCGGGGATCGAAAAGCGACGTCCGGTCTCGATGTTGACGCCGATCCGCTGAATGACCTCAAGGTCCTTGCGGAGAACCTCGGGCGGGAGTCGATAGGTTGGGACGCTGAGCGCCGCCATTCCGCCGGGCTGCCTTGCGGCGTCGAAGACGGTGACGCTGTGCCCCATGAAGCGCAGGAAGAAGGCTGCGGAAAGACCGGCGGGTCCTGCGCCGATGACGGCTACCTTTTTGCCGTGCAACTGCGGTGGCGAGACACCCTCGAAGGCGCCGTTGCTTCCGGATTCCAGCGCGAATCGCTTCAGCGCACAGATGGCGATGGGCTCGTCGACGTCACCGCGGCGGCATCTCTGTTCGCAAAGATGAAAACAAATGTGCCCGAGCGTGTGAGCCAGGGGTAGCCGTTCCCACACGAGTGCGGCAGCGCCTTTCCAATCGTCGTCTGCGATGCGCCGGATGTATCCGGGTACGTCGACCCCCGCGGGACAGGTGTGCGTACACGGAACGAACCTTTGCTGCCGTGTTCCGGTTGTTGTTCCCCTGTCGGTCAGGCATCCGGTCGGACAGACTTCGACGCAGGCGGTGCAGAATCGACAGGCGGATTCCATGAGGGTCGGAGCGACGCTTCCGACGACGAGGCGATCGGCGTGGTGGACGATGCCGAGTGCCTCGACGCCGCGAACGTCGTTACAGATGCGTACGCATCGAGCGCAGTCGATGCAAAGGTTGAAATCGCGTGCGATGAGAGGGTCTTCGTCGAGCTTGAGAAGACCTGCGGAACGGTAACGCGGGGTCTCTTCCATGATGCCGACGAATTCAGCCACCTTGCGCAGTTCGCAGTTGTGGAACTTACTGCAACATCGTTCTTCCTTGAGGACGTTGGAGGAGCAATCTTCCAGGCTGCAACCGTCGCGTTGTGCGCAGGTCAGGCAGGCGTGCGGATGATGCTCCATAATCCCCGCAAGGCGTGTGCGACGGATTTCGACCAGCCGGTCGGTCTGCGTCTCGATGCACAGGCCGCTCTCGACGGGCGTGAGACAGGCCCGGACGGGATCGGAACTTCCGTCGATCGATACGACGCACAGGCCGCAACCTTCCAGGCGGTGGCGCTCTTTGGGGTGAGGTTTATCATTGTCGTGCGGCGTGGTGCCTCGATAGACGCGCGGCGAAAGGGGGAGATCGTGGAACGGCGGACAATCGGGATGATCGCAAACGGTGGGGATGTAGACGTTTGCGTCACGGGCTGCGGCAAGGACCGACGCGCCCTCCATGGCATCGTAAGCGACCCCGTTGATTGTGATGCTCACCATGGCAGCCAAAGCCTATGGACGAACAAGGATTTACCAGGAATGCGTCAGTGCCAACGGCTCACACGCCTGAACGCACGGCAGCGGCGCCCGGTCTCGGTCGGGTTTGCAGGGCGAGCAGGTATACTTGAGCTTCCTGCGCTGCTCATCGACCACGGTGACGACCGGTTCCTCTCGAAGGGGATCGTGAGGATCTTCACCCACGGCGAAGACCTTTCCCGGGCAGACCGGAATACAGTCTCCGCAGCCGTCACACTTGTCGGTATCGACGGCGATGAAGAAGTCGCCGGATCCGTCCTTGTAGCCGTAATTAGCGATCATCCATGCACCCCCAGTTCCACGAGCTGACGCGACTCACCGCGGGACCCGCACCGTATCGCGGCGGGTGATCGCCAGCCTTTGCGCGATCCGAACTCAGGATTTACGGCGCTTTCCTTCGAGCGCATTGGCGAAGAGTGCCGCGCCCAGTGCGCCGGCAATCTGCGAATCGTACCGGGTCTGCAGCGCCGTGAGTCCCAGTTCCATCTCGATCCGCTTGACGACCCCGGCGTTCTTTCCGATACCGCCAGTGATTGCGAAGTCTTTTTCGACCTCGATCCGTTCGAGCAAGGTTACGACGCGGTGGGCCATGGCCGCACAGTAGGCGGCGAGGACCTTGTTCTTGGGCCACCCTTCGCGAAGCAGGGCGGACGCCTCGGATTTTGCGAAGACGACACAGGTGCTCGAAACGGGATCGGGTTCCTGCTCCACCGAGAGTGACAGCTCGCCCACATCCTGGATCGGAACGGAGAGGAGATCGGCGAAGACCTCCATTCCGCGGCCTGTACCGGCGGCGCACTTGTCGTTCATGAGGAAGGCTTCGACCTTGCCCCGCTGATCGCAGCGGATGGCTTTGCAGTCTTGTCCGCCCATATCGAGAATGGTTCGGACGGTGGGGCCGTACATGAGGTTTCCGCCGCGTGCGTGGCAGGCGATTTCGGTGATGGCTTTTTGAGCGAAGGGAACGTTGACGCGTCCGTATCCCGTCCCGACGGTGTAATGAATATCGTCGAGTGTCATACCCGTGCCTTCCATGGCCCAGTTGATGGCTTTGTTGGCACTTTCGGGGCTGTCAAAGCCGGTGCGTTGGTTGCTGAACGCGAAGAGTTTCGAGTCCACGAGGATCACGGCCTGTGAGCTGACGGAGCCGATGTCGATGCCGGCGCTGACAATCTGAGCGTCTCGCCAGTCGATCGATTCATCGTGATGGCGGTATTCCTTCCATCGCCAGAACTCTTCGGCGCAGGCCTTTGTGCCGACGCCGGCGTCTTCCATTTTGTCGCTCAAGAGTCGACCCTCCTGAAAGGGGTTCTTTGTTTGACGAACCTCAGATTCCGGACAGGGCGGCGCCCAGTGCACCGACGTATTCCGGCTCTTCGGGGACAAGCACCTCGGTCTCCAGGCCTCGCTTCATGGCTGCGATGAATCCGGGATTCAGGGCGACGCCTCCGATCAGTGCGATGTCGGGGGCAAACCCGACCTTGCGGACCATCGAGATGATTCGGCTGGCCACGGCGTCGAGCACCGCGCGTGCGATGTCTTCGCGCGGCGTCTTGTTGTGAATCAGCGTGACGACTTCGGATTCGGCGAAGACGGCACATTGGGCGTTCATGGGAACGGCCTCGTTTGACCGCAAGGACATGGGTCCGAGTTCTTCGAGGGAGACTTCCAGTGCCCTGGCCATGCCCTCGGCGAAGGTTCCGGCTCCGGCGGCACACTTCTCGTTGAACGCGAAGTCGATCACCTTGCCCTCTTCGTTGCACCGGATGGTTCGCCCTTCTTCCGCGCCGACGTCTACGACGGTTCGACAATTAGGGAAGACGTGTACGGCACCGTTTGCGGCTGCGCTGACTTCGGTCACTTCGTTGTCGGTGACCGGACAGGTTTTTCGACCGGTTCCGGTTGCGATGAATCGAGCGACGGCGTCTTTCTTCAGATTCGCCGCCGACAGAGCGTCCTCGACCGCCTGATTGGTCGCGGCGTCCGTATCGAGCCCGGCGGGGACGAGGCTCTTTGCCAGGATTTTGCCCTCTTCGACGAGAACGACCTTGATGGTTTTTGCGCCGATGTCGATTCCGCCCGTTATCATGAGCCGATTTCCTTAGGCCTTGCCGTTTCCCTTGAACCCGAGTGTTTCCATGAAGGCGTCGAACCGCGCCTTGACGCGGGCCTCGTCGAACTCTCGCTCATCCCCCATGTTGCCTTCGAAGGACATGACGGGATAACCGGCTTCGATCAGCCCCAGGCGATTCTCGGCGATGCCGACGGAGAGCCCCTCGCAGCCGCGGTTGTAGTGCAGGAGTATGCCGTTGAGCTGCCATTCTTTGGCAATGCGGATCATCATTTCCGTCTTGATGTGTGGTGAGTAAAAGTGCTGCCATTCGGGCTTGGCGAGGGTCCAGTCGGCGTAGAGACGCAGGGCTTGATCGCGGGTGGTGATGTCGATGCCCTGTTGCATGGGCGTTTCGCGCGGGCCCCAGGACCCGTCGGGCTTATCTTCCCAAATTCCGATCAGGCCGAACGTGTAGAGCGAACCGACGGACAGTGCCCCGAACTGCTCCATGTATCGGAAGATGCTCAAGAACCCCCAGGGCGGCTGTGTATCGCTCATCAGTCGGCACTTTTCGTTCGCGATGGCGGCGATGTTGTTGTCGATGCGTTCCTTGACCTCGTCGCGAAGTTCTTCGTAGAAATCGGCGGTGGTGGCGTCGTGCTTGTTGAGGGTTCCCAAGACATAGAGGGCGTACATCGTCTTTTCGTCGAGCGGTGCGGGGACGGTCTTGTTGAGCGCACAGATTTCAGCCCATGTCGAGGTGGTGCGGAATTCGTTCTTTACCGCCGAAATCAGCAGTTCGTCGCTAAAAGTTCTTCCTGTCGTCTTTTCGAGCCAGTCGATTCCGTCGTGCATCTGGTTGACGAGATAGTCGATCTTATGCTCTGTGACGTCCTTGTAAGGGCCGACCGCAACATCGATACAGAACTGCGGGATCCCACCTTCCAAGTCGCTGACCACCTGATACCACTTGGCGTGGCTGCAGCAGATGTGGTCTTGCCAGATGAAATCGGGCTTAGGAAAGGGACCGCCGAATGCATACTCGTTGAGTATGACGGATCCCCAGTAGTTCCGCATGTAGGCGCAGAGGTCGCGTGCGTAGCTCGCTTTCTCCGCGGCTTCGAGACAGCGAAGGGACATGGCCTTGTCGAAGGCAATGCTGGCGCCGTAGGGTTCGCTGGTCAGGCTCCAGACGTCTTCGCCGAGTCCGCTGGGGATGGCGCTAAACGTCCAGGCGCCGCCGGCCCAGCGAAGTCCGCCTCGGTCGTGGGCCTTGGCGTAGTCCTCGTAGTATTTATCTCGCAGCTCCTTGGCCTTCTTCCAGGTCTTGAGGGGAGCCGTTTTGTAGATCGTCTTGGTCGGCATCAGGGTTTCCTTTCGTGCCGCAGGGGCTCAGAAGAGATCGTCTTCCGCCAGCATTTCGAGGAAGGCCTCGACCCGGACCTTGAACTGTCCGATCGGCACGGTGACGTCAAACTCCAAAAAGAGCGTCTTGATTCCGGCGGCGTTGAGCGCCTTGGTGATGGCCGGGTTGTCGAGTTCATGGGGGTCACAGAATTTCTGCTGCATAATAATAGCGCCCAGCACATCGTACTCTTTGGCCAACGCGAGGACATGGTCGACGCGACTGCGTTTGGGCCAATCCTTCGTAGGACACGGAACGCGTTTGACGTAGCGCTCGGCGATGCTGCTGAGGGCGTTTCCGTTACGCTCGACGTTGTTCCAGAAGTAGCGGGTCCCGGTGCAATGGTCATCGACGACAAACGTCGCGTCGCACGATTCGACCATGCGGAGAAACTCGATGTCGTCATCCTCGCTTCCGAGGATCATCAGCCGGGTGCCGGCGGAACGATCGCTGTCGCGTTTGGCGAGCTGCCCCAGCAGCGTTTCGAGCGCGGCGTTGTGATCGCGTTTGTCCACCATCTGCGAGGATATCACCATCTCCATGGCTTCTTCACCGGTCAGTGGCGGCGAGACTTGTTTGCGAAGCTCGTAGACCTTCCACAACAACTCGCGATTTCGGTTGTAGACGTCGATGGCCTCGTCGATCTTGTCGTCGTCGATCTTGCGTCCCAGCCACGTCTCCAATGACTGCCTGAAGGTCTCCAGTTCCTTCGTAAGGAACGGCGTTGCGTGGGGACTCTGGACGTGATGCGGCATCGGCAGGTAGTAGCTGTAGTCCAGCGGAATGTGCTTCTGCCAACTGGTGAACGCTTGACGAATGTGCAGGCAGGATTGGGCGATGACGAGTCCATCGAGGTAATCGAACCGCCCCTTGAGCCCCTGGGCGAGACAGTCTCGGCAGAAGGGGCAGAACATGGCGAAGATGTGCGGCTCCGTTACGTCCTGCACCTCGTGCGTGCCGAGGACACGCACCGGGAGTATGTTCGCAGCGTAGAGCAACTCTTCCGGCACGTAGGTGCAGAAATAGCCGATGATCTTACCGCCGGTCCGCTCCTGCCACTCTTTGGCGTATTTCGTTCGGTTCACGCGCCAATTGCGAAACGTCTCGAAGGTCTTCGGATCCAGCGCAGCCTGTTGGGCCATGTTGGCGTCTCCGTCTGTTCGCGTGCCCGATGGAGCGCGCGTTTGTGGTGAGTTTTGGGATAAGGGGACGGGCGCGGAATCGCAGCCGTGACACGTGGGCGCCGGTTTGGGTTTGAACGAGGATGATCGTGCGTCAGCCAAGGTTCGGCGTATCCAGAGGTTCCGCCGTGCCCGGCGCTACGCGCCGGACCCAGCCACACCGCACGCCTCGCGCCCCGGAAAAACCGGGTCGCCATGGCAAGCTGGTCGCCTCCCCCGCATCTTGGAGACTCGGGGACGGGTCAGCCGGCTCGCCGGGTGTGCGTCCGTTCTCCTCTTACGCCTCTCGGCCACGATCCACAGGTTTGGTAGCTTACTTCAGGGAGGGGTGCGCGTCAAGCGTGGAAAGGAATTCCCGATTTCGGCGCGCGGTTGGTGTTCACTGGACAGGCCGCCGGTTCAAGGAGCGGCGGAAGCACGCCCCTGCCCCAACCCGACGGCATCCCCACACTGTGATCGTCGCAGAACAACCCACACGTTGAGGCCGACCAAGAGAAGGAAACCGACGATCGACATGATGGTGGGATACGGGAATGACAGACCGTAGAGCTGAAGCGGAAACAAGAACGCCACACACCAGCACGCGCCGAGGAAGAGAGACCGCCCTTTGTGTCCACGCATTCGTGTCGTCAGCAGCGCGAGAAGCCACACGTTCCCGACGATGGAATAGTCTCCCGCATACGGACTCCGCATCGCCGCAAGGTTCAACAGAGCCAACCAGACTTGCGCGCCGTACAAACGGGAGTGCATCCTTCGCGCCGCCACCACCGCCAAGCCCAGCAGCGCGATGGAATAGCCCCAGGACACGCACCGGGCCAGACCGAGCGTCATACCGGGAACGCCCAGATCGGCAAACTTGTGAACCAATCCAAAGACAGATTGGTTCCACATATTGAGATAGAGGCGCTCGTCAGGCGGAAGTGCGAAGGAGAAGGCCTCGCCGCTTTGCATCCGCGGCAGGTGGTATTGAACAAACGCGCGGAACGGAGCCGGTCCGAAGACGACCCAGGACAACAGCGTGAGGGCGACGGCCCACGTCACGGTCCAGGCAACCGCACGCCAGCGTCGCTGGACGAGCAAAGGGACCAGAAGAATACCCGGTGAGATCTTCGAGAGGATGGCGGCCGCCATGAGCCCACCGCCAAGAGCGAGGCGTCGCGTCTCAAAGGCGAGCAAAGCCGCTACCGCCAGGAGGATCATCGCCAGGTGAAACTGACCTTGCTGCAGGTTCATCATGGCTGGGAAAGAAAGCCAAACTGCAGGAATCAGAAACGCCGGCGACATGCCGCACGCATCCTTGACCCACAGCGCGACCAGAACCAGAACCAGCGCGAAGCCCAACGCTTGCACAACGAACCAGGCCGTACGAAGCGTCAGGTAGTCGTTGGTCACGACAAGTCCCGCACGAGGCAGCAAGAGAAACGGCGGTGGATACTGGAACGGATCATCGACATAGCGGTCGAGGTTCTCGACGGTCGCCCGCTTCTGTGCACCCGGCGACAGGAGGGGGTAGAGCGCGGCGTCATAGATGTTCTCTTCGCCTTGCCCATGTAGGTCCGCCGCATACACATAGGCCGACTGACACATGTGTGTATCGTAGAAACTGTCGAAAGGAAGAATGGAACAGGACAACATGGAGGAATCAGCCATGAACGTGCTGATTCGTGCCGTCTGGACAATGGTCATCAGTCCCAGCACGCCCCACAACATCGAAACGACACAGCGCCGTTGAAATGCGCCGTCCAGATTGCCGGGCAGGAAGCGGGCGGTCACCAGCGCCCCAACGACCTGCGCAGGTCCGACCAGGAAGATGGCCACGCACGCTGCCGATAGACCGCCGTTCAGCGCGCCCAAAAGCGCAGCCGCCGCCGAGGACAGCAGGAGGCCCGCCCAGAATGCCGGCTGAAACCTCATCGCCCTGGGCCAAACCGCCAGCGAAAGAAGACCGACGCCGATGACGGCCGCGGTCAGATGCAGTGCGTTACCAGGTCCATACTCAGGAAACAGCGTCGCGAGAATTGCCGCGACACCCTGCGCCACGACGACGGCTGGCGTCGTTGTGGCGACGAGTGCTACAACGGGACGTTCGACACTCAGTCTCATGGTGCGGTCTCCACGGTCAGAACGGAATCCAAAAGAGCGAGTATCCGACGGCAATCGCTACTTCCGTCCCTCGCCTATGGGTCGCAGAGAAGAATCCCGCCAACCGAAAAGCTCACCGAACGATAATGCCCATGTCCCAGTGGGAGCGGCGAGTACTTTAGCAGCGACACCGTCCATCGCCAATCGTCGCCGAAGTCTCTCCACCGCATCGCCCAGGGGAGCTCGCTGCGCCGTCGCATCCACGAGCGCTCCTGACAGATGATCGAGCCCGCTCGATCCGGCGAATTCAGCCCGGCACCGACAACAGTTGCTCTGAAACGCGTCACATGCCGATAATGACCTGTCAGGGTTCAGGATTCGGAGAGGCTGGCGCACATGAACAAGGCGACTATGGGAATCATCGTCGGGGGCGGACCGGCCCCGGGCATCAACGGGGTGATCGGGGCGGCGACGATCGAGGCGGCCAACAACGGGATGAGAGTCCTGGGTTTTTATGACGGCTTCCGGCATCTCGTCGGCGACCACCTCGACGCCGCCTGGAACACGGTCGAACTGACGATCAAAGGAACAAGCCGCATTCACTTCGACGGCGGGTCCATGTTGCGGATTGCTCGCGAGAACCTCCTGGACCAGGCGAGCCTCGAGGGCTCCGCCGTCGTTGGGCCCGACCCGGTGAAGACCGCGCGCGTTTGCGGGAGGCTTCAAGACCTGGGGATCACGCACCTTCTGACCATCGGCGGTGACGATACGGCGCTGAGCGCGCGATTCGTTGCCGAGCACCTCGACGGCAAGATTCGGGTCGTCCACTGCCCCAAGACGATCGACAACGATCTACCGTTACCCGGCGACTTGCCGACGTTCGGATTCGGAACAGCGAGGCACATTGGATCGCAGATCGTCGAGAACCTGATGGAGGATTCTCGAACGACGCAGCGATGGTATGTCGTCGTGACGATGGGCCGACACGCCGGGTTCCTGGCGTTGGGCATCGGCAAGTCGTCGGGCGCGACACTATCCCTCATCCCCGAGGAGTTCCCTCACAGCACGACCGTCTCCCACATCGTCGATGTTCTTGAAAGCGCTATGCTCAAGCGCCGCGCGATGGGGCGCTCGGACGGGGTGGCAGTGCTCGCGGAGGGGATCGCGTACAAGCTGGGCGACCAGGAAGAACTGTCTCGTTTGCTCGGTCGCGAACTTCCCGTCGACGCGGCGGGACATCCGAGGCTGTCGGAAATCCCGCTCGCGCGAATGCTCCAGAGAGAGGTTCAGCGAAGATTCAGCGAGCGCGGCGACAAAGTCACGATCGTCAGCCATACGCTGGGGTATGAGCTGCGAAGCGCGCGTCCGACGACGTCCGACATGGTCTACACGCGAGACCTCGGCCATGGCGGGGTCCGCCTGCTACTCGATCCGAGACAGGACCTATCTTCCGGCGCGATGGTCACGCTCCAGGCGGGCAATCTGGTTCCGGTTTCGTTCCAGGACATGGTCGATCCCGCGACCAACCGTACGCGCATTCGACGCGTCGACTTGAACAGCTACACGTATAGCGTTGCGCGGGCGTACATGATTCGCCTGGAGCGAGCCGACATCGAATGCCCGGAGATGCTGGCCGCCCTCGCCGCCGAGGCCAAGATGACACCCGATCAATTCCGAGAGCGATACCAACACGTCGCGGAGAACGGCGCCCCAGCGTAACGGGCTCCGACAGTATGACGAAGGCCAATTAAACGGGTAGCGTCTTAGCCTGGCGAGCGCCCGGGCGATTCAAAGTCGCTGACGCGTGCCCCGAGTTCGAGATACAGCTCGACCTCGTCGTCGGTCATGTCGATGTTGCGGCGGGCCATGGCGGCACAGGCGACATCCAACAATCGCAGATGATCGCCGTTCTTGATTCCGTCGTCCGTCACCCACCCGAACGATGGAACATACTTGGGGGCAAAGCGGCTCGTTGCCACGGAAGCGCCAAGACCGATCACACATCCCGTCGGCAGGGACCCGTTGATCCCGATTTTCGCGTGATCGCCGATGACGGCGCCGAAGAACTGAAGTCCGGTGTCGACCGGCTGCCCGTTGATGGGTACGCGGATCTGCCCGTAGGTATTCTTGAGATTGGAATTGCAGGTTCCCGCGCCGATGTTGACCCAGCTTCCGACGTAGGCGTGCCCGAGGAAGCCCAGGTGTTGTTTGTTGGTGTAGCTGTTGATCACGCAGTTGATGATCTCGCCGCCGACCTTGCACAATGGACCGATGACGTTGGGTCCTCGGACCCAGGTATGTGGTGCGATCTTACAGCCCGGACCGATGTAGGCGGGTCCCTCGATCACGGCGTGGGGGCCGACTTCGACATCGTAGCTGACGTACACCGGCCCGCGTGAGGCGTCAATGACGACGGTGGGATGAACGTTGGTGCGCTCACCGACGTGGACCTGTGACGAATCCGTCAGCGTGACCGCCGGGTCGAGCTGGGACTCGATCGACGCGTCGGACGAACTCCAGTCGCTCGCGAGCAGCGCGGGCAAGTCGGCGATGATGTCCCAGGGATAGCGGATCAAGCGACCGCTCGCCGGTTTACGCGGGATTCCCTCGAGAAGATTATGGCGTCGCTCGGCGTCGAGAAGATCGGCCGGTGTCATCCGCTCAGCGAGTTCGGCGTCACACCCAATGTACGCCACCTCGTCTGAGATGGTTCCCACACACGGAGCGTGGGGAAACTCGACGCCCTCGTCTACCAGCCAGCGGCCGTTCGCGAGAATGGTACCGCTCTGAACAGGTTGATTGGCGGGGGCACCGCAACGCTGCGCGCTGACCTTCGCCAGCCAGTCACGTGTCCAGACGCCTGCGACGGGAAGGGCTAGCCGCTGCGTGGTTCGATCCAGCAGGATCTTGCGACCGACCTGCAACTCAAAGACCGACCGCCAGAACACCAGGGGCAGCAGATTTGCGAAGCCTTCGTCTTCGTACAACACCAGTTGCGTGGCCATGGGCGACAGTATACTCCGTCGCGAGGCAAACGCACGAGCAAAAAGAAGGGGCTTGCGCCCAAGACGCAAGCCCTCGTTTTGAGCCCGAACGGCACAGCCGCCGTAATGCCGATGAGAGCAACGAGACAGAACCCTTCGATTTACGTGGGTGATTCGCAGGAGCCCGGACCGCCGACCTCAAAAGGGGTCGGTACGTCGTTTGGCGCCTCTCACAAACCTCCCGAGGGTTCGCTTACGGGTTCAGCCACAAACCGCTCCCTGTCGAACATAGAAGCCGCACCCCTCAGACGTTACCTATTATATCAACCCGACACCCCCGAGAACAGAGATAGTTGGTCGAGGAAAAATGGTCGCGTGGGCTTGACTCGTTTTGTGCAAGCCGGGGATTTGAATACGATGGCCTCGAGTGAATCGAGTTTCGATGACGATCGGCAATCTGAAGCGTGGTGGCCCGGATCGGAAGCCGACAACCATCGATTCAATCAGAGGTTACGATCGACCGGTCGCTCGAAGCCGGTTTTTTCGAGACGTTTCGTTGTACGTATGGACTTTAGACCTGACATTGATCCTGGCGAGACAGCGTTACGGCGCCAAGAAGCGTGTTTTTTTGAGTGCAACAGCCCTCTCGTTTTTGGGACCCTGGATCCGCCGGACGGATTCGAATTGACGTAGCGAGAAGACCCTTGCCCACCCATCGACTCGAAACGACGCTGCCCCGCACCACCGCTGAGCCCAACGGCGTGCTGCTGCCCTATTTGACGGCCGGCTTTCCCGATGCGGGCGTCACGGAAGGACTGATCCGCAAAGCCGACGAACTCGGCGTAGCCTGCATCGAGCTCGGAATCCCCTTCTCCGATTCCATCGCCGACGGTCCGGTCATTCAAAACTCGTTTCATTCCGTGCTGGAGAGTGGCTGGAGGCTCGATGACACCTTCGCACTGGCGGCGCGGATACGGTCCTCGGTTCAATGCGGACTGGCCGCCATGGTCTCATTTTCGCTCGTTCATCGCGTTGGGCTCGAGCGATTCATGGATCGAGCGTCTGCGTCCGGGTTCGACGGAATCATCCTGCCGGACGTTCCGGTTGAGGAGTCGTCCGCGACGAAGCAAGCCGCCGACCGAGCGGATCTTTGTTACATCGGATTGGTCGCACCCACGACTTCGGCCGAGCGGCGAGAGACGATCGCGCGCGGATCGACGGGCTTCGTCTATCAGATGGCGGTTGCCGGAACGACCGGCGAGCGAACCGACTTGCCGCGGAACTTGGCGGCTGAGGTTAACGTGCTGCGAGCTCTGAGCGGCTTGCCCGTATGCGTCGGCTTCGGCATCTCAACGGCCCAACACGTTCGCGACGTGTGCGGGATTGCGGACGGCGCGATTGTCGGAAGTGCCATCGTGCGGCGCATTGCGGACGGCGTTCGACACGGTCTAGCCGGTGAGGCGCTGATCGAATCCGTCTCGGCCTTCATCGCGGAACTGATGAGCGGTGCCAGACCGCGCCTACGTTGACCTACCGAGCCTCAGTCTCGCCCGTGGTCTTCCCGCCCTACTTCCCGATACAGAACTTTGCGAAAACCTGTCCGAGCAGGTCCTCTGTCGTCACGGCGCCTGTTACGGATCCGAGTAGATCAAGGGCATCGCGAAGTTCGAAGGCCAGGACGTCGGCGCAGTCGATCGTCTCTTGCGCGGACTCGCACAGTGCGATTCCGCGGCCGACCGCCTCGCATGCCTCGGCGAGCGCCGCTTGCTGGCGTTCGCTGACGAGTACGCTCTCACCCAGTGCCGTGGACGTGGGTTCGCCGATCGCGCCCGCCAGCGCGTCTCGCAATGCTTCGAGGCCATCGCCGTTCGACGCGCTGACGACAACGACACGACCGACGGACTCGGCCTCGAAATCGGCGATCCGTTCCTGTACTTCAAGTTTACCGGCCAGGTCCTTCTTGTTGAGCGCGACAACGGTCGCTGCGACATCGGACGATCGAACGAGTTCGAGTGCCTTCACCATAGCTGGGTCCGTCACATCAACCACAAGACAAACCGCGTCGACGCGCTGGGCGGCGGATAGCGTCAGCGCACGAGCCTGCGCGATGACGTCGTCGGCGGCGTAATCCACTCCGGCTGCGTCGAGCAAGATCGCCTCGGAACGTCCCAGCCGCACCGGTGCCGGGAGAATGTCCCTGGTCGTACCGGCGGCGGCTGCACAAATGGCTCGTGGCGTGCCACTCAAGCGATTCATCAAGGTGCTTTTTCCGACGTTGGGTCTTCCCAAGAGCAAGATGTGCGGAAGCGCGTCGAAGCGTTCGATCGACACCGCTCCGTCCAGCGTCTCGCGAAGTCGGGCGGCGATCGCGCTCAAACGACCGCGCGCGTCAACCGGCGTGATGAATTCGATCGGCTCTTCGGCGAAGTCGATGTCGGCTTCGACCAGCGCAACCAGTTCCGCCAGCTCTTCACGAAGCGCGGTGATACGGCGCGCGAAATCCCCGTCCATCATCCGGCGCGACGCGCGCAGCTGCGTATCGGTGCTCGCCCGAATCACGCCCGCCACCGCCTCGGCCTTGCCAAGGTCCATCGCCCCGTTCACGAACGCGCGGGCGGTGAACTCCCCCGGCCGAGCCAAGACCGCACCTCGCTGGACGAGTCGTCGTTGCACCATTTCCAGAGCGGCGGGCGAACCGAGGGTGTGAATCTCGACGATGTCTTGCCGGGTATAGCTGTGGGGCGAGCGAAAGAGATAGTAGCCCGCCGGTAGCGCGGCCACGTCATCGATAAATACGGCTCCGTCGACGCGGATCGAGCCGGGGCAGCGTGAAAGCTGGTTGCCGCCTTCCACTGCCGCCACCGAATCGGCAATGGCGATCGCATCCGGACCGCTCAATCGCACGATCCCCAGCGCCCCGTGCCCCGGGGCAGAGGAAATCGCGGCAATCGTTTCGTCGAGCCGTTCGAGCATGTCATGCCCCGGAGAGCTTCCCTGCGTGCAGGCGTTGAATACGGCAGGGATCATTGAGGAACCAGGCCGCTCAAGACCGATTGGATCGTACGGCCACGACCGTGTAACCTCAACTCACCATACGCAACAGGTGTGTACCCCAGTTTGGCATTCGGGGCACCCCTGCGTTTGAGCGAGAGACACGGTGGATTCCGAGATCCGTACCATCCTCAATCAACTTGCCGAACGGCGTGATCTCTCATGCGATCAGGCCCGCCACGCGTTCGACCGGATCATGGCCGGCGAAATCGACTCGCCGAATATCGAGGCACTGCTTCGCGCACTGCTCGCCAAAGGTGAATGCATCGATGAGATCGCGGGTGCTGCACAGGCCATGCGAACCAGCGCCGTTCGCATCGCCTGCGACCGGGATTGCGTCGACACGTGCGGAACCGGGGGTGACGGAATCAGCACGTACAACGTGTCCACCACCGCCGCGGTCATCGCGGCCGCCGCGGGAGCGACCGTCGCGAAGCACGGTAACCGGTCGACCACGCGGGCGAGCGGCAGTACGGAGGTGCTGACCGAACTGGGCATCGACGTGGACGCCGAGCAGAGCGTGGTCGAGCGTTGCCTGGCTGAAACTCGCATCGGCTTCCTCAACGCGCGGTTGTGGCATCCTGCCATGCGATTCGCAGCGCCCGCCCGGCAGGCCATCCACGCCCGGACGATCTTCAATCTGCTGGGCCCACTGACGAATCCGGCCGGCGCACGGCGGCAGGTCCTGGGCGTACCGCGACTCGACCTGCTCGACACCATGGCCACCGTACTGAAAGAACTCGGTACGCTCCACTCATGGGTGGTTCATGGCGACGGCCTGTGCGATCTAACCGTCACGGGTGTGACGCATGTGGTGGAGATTCGCGACGGCCGGATCGATCGGTTTGAGGTTGCGCCCGAAGATGTCGGGTTGGAACGCGGAACGCTCGATGACCTTCGTATCGCGTCGGCCGGGCAGAGCGCACGAATCGTCGAGGCGATTCTGCAGGGGAAGAACGGCGTACCGCGCGACCACGCGTTGATGAACGCCGGCGCCGCACTCGTCGTGGCCGGCCTGGCGACTGATCTTCGCGGGGGTGTGGACCGTGCGGCGCAAGCTGTCGACTCCGGCGAGGCGTTGAAGACGCTGGAGCGTTGGCGGTCGATCGCGGGCGCGAGCGCCGGCAATACGCGCTAAGGAGATCGAGGCTCTTGATTCGCTACGAGTGTGATCGCTGCGGTCTCAGGATGAGCGCAAACGATCCGCGACGTTTTATCGTCAAGATGGAGGTCTACGCGGCTGCGGGACCTGTCGACCTGGACGCCTACGCGGAGATCGATCACCGCAAGGAACTGGCGGACGTGCTCAAGGACCTCGCCGATGCCGATCCGGACGAGGTGGAGGATCAGACCTATCGCCTGCTGCGTTTCGACGTGTGTAACACCTGCCGCCGTGCCCTTCTCGCGAGCCCGCTGAGCCGCCCGGACGAACCGTAGGTCCGGTCATGGTGGACGGCTGGGGAGTCCGATTGACGTTCCTGTAGGCGCTCGCTATAGTCCGCTGCTCGCCGGGCCGATCTAAGGCCCGTTGGGAGTTTCCTTTGCCCCCATCGTCTAGAGGCCTAGGACACCGGCTTTTCATGCCGGCAACAGGGGTTCGAGTCCCCTTGGGGGTGGTCAGTTTTTGCCCGCGGAGGCACGCACCATGAGTCGAGACGAGGTGCTACGTCGAGTCGCCGAACATCGTTCTGAGCTTGGGGCACTGGGAATCAAGTCGTTGGCGCTCTTTGGCTCCATCGCCCGCGGAGAGGCGAGTTCAAAGAGCGATGCCGATATGCTTGTAGAGTTTTCCCGACCCGTTGGATTGCTCCACTTCGCACAAGTTCAGCGGCTTTTGTCCCGGATGCTCGGTTGTCACGTCGACCTCGTCACACTTGATGCCTTGAAGCCGAGTATGCGAGAGCGCGTTCTCGCGGAGGCCGTCCATGCCGCCTAGAGACTGGCGCGAACGACTTGACGACATTATCGAGGCAATTGACCGGATCCTGGCCTACGCTGATGGCTTCACGTACGAACAGTTTTGTGATGATCAGAGGACGGTAGACGCCGTGATTCGCAACCTCACCGTCCTCGGTGAGGCGGCATGCCACATACCGGATGATGTGCAAGCCTCAACACCAACCATTCCCTGGGCAGACATGCGTGGAATCCGAAATATCGTCGTACACGAGTATTTTGGCGTGAGTCTGGCAATACTCTGGGAGACGGTGCAACGCGACCTACCGGGGCTCGTCGACCCGCTGCAACAGCTTCGGACCAGCGGACCGTAGACTCCGCTTCCAGCGATGAAGGCACGGTGAGCGAAAGGGGATCTGACGTGCGAACACGGACATTCCGACTCTGGTCTCTTCTCGTAGCGATTCTCATCATTTTTGCGCTGATCGCAGTGTTACGACCGAAGCTGGCTTACTGATCAGCAGTGATCTGGTTCCATGATTAACTCTAAACTCGTCCGCGCTTTTGACCGCATCGCCGATCTGTTGGAGATCGACGGGGAGAAGGCGTTTCGGATCAACTCCTATCGACGCGCGGCGCGCACCCTCAAAGACCTGACCGAAGATGTCGCTGTCGTTGCGGCTGAGAACCGTCTCACCGAGCTGCCGGGCATCGGCAAGGGAACGGCGCAGCGTATCGAACAATACATCGATACCGGCCACACCGACGTTCTCGACGAGCTGCAAGCGAAGCTGCCCGAGGGCCTGCCTGCGTTACTGGAGATCCAGGGTATGGGGCCCAAGAAGGTCGCGCTGGTTTACGACAAGCTCGGCGTGGGGAATCTCGGCGATCTGAAGCGCGTGATCGACTCAGGCGAAATGGAGAAGCTCCCCGGGCTCGGCGCGACCAGTGTCAAGAGAATCGCGGAGGGGATCGCCTTTCTGGAGACGAGTTCGCAGCGCACGCCGATGGGCATCGCCCTCCCGATCGCCGAAGCCTTCGCCGCGCAGATCGTAGCCATGATAGGCGTCAAGCGTGTGGAGATCGCCGGATCGTTGCGACGTGGCGCCGAGACGATCGGCGACGTCGACATCCTTTGTGCCGCGAAGGACGGCGAAGGGATCGTCAAGCAGTTCGTCGCGCTGGAGGGTGTCAAACGCGTTCTGGCGTCGGGCTCGACGAAGGGATCGGTGACGGTCCCCTTCGGCGAGGGCAAAGAGCTGCAGGTCGATCTTCGGGTCGTGCCCGCGGATTCGTTCGGCGCCGCGTGGCAGTACTTCACCGGTTCCAAGGAGCACAACGTCCGCCTTCGCGAGATCGCGGTCCGGAAACAGCTCCGTCTGAACGAATGGGGCCTATTTGATGGCGACGAGCCGATCGCCGGTCGCGACGAAGCGGGCGTCTATAAAGAGCTCGATCTCAGGTGGGTACCGCCCGAGCTGCGGGAAGATCGCGGTGAGCTGGAAAGGGGTGCCGACTTCGGCGGATTGGTTTCCTCGCAGGACATCCGCGGCGACCTCCATGTTCACACCACCGCCAGCGATGGTCGGTGCACGATCGAAGAGATGGCAGAAGCTGCCAAGCGGCTGGGATACAAGTATCTGGCGATCTGCGATCACTCGAAGAGTTCGACGATCGCCAACGGCTTGTCGGTGGAGCGCATGCGTCGCCACATCGACGAGATTCGCGCCGCCAACGAACAAACCAGGGGGATCGAGATTCTGGCTGGAACCGAGTGCGACATCCTGCCCGACGGCTCACTCGATTACGCCGACGAAATCCTCGCGCAATGCGACTGGGTGGTGGCGAGCATCCACTCGGCCATGGGACCCGGAGGGAAAGGCAAATCGAGCCCGACGGAGCGGACGGTGGCGGCGATGCAGAACCCGTTCGTGTCCGCCATAGGCCACCCAACGGGGCGGCTGCTCTCGCGGCGCGCGCCGATGGAGCTTGATATGGCGGCCGTGATCGAGGCGGCAGCCAAGACCCACACGATGCTCGAGATCAACGCGAGCTGGCAGCGACTGGATCTCCAAGACGTTCACGTGCGGCAGGCGATCGAGGGCGGGGTGGAACTGGTTATCAATACGGACGCACACCATGTCGACCAGCTTGAACAAATGGTCTACGGCGTGACGACGGCTCGCCGCGGGGGGGCACTCAGAAAGTCCGTCGCGAACTGCCTTTCGCTAACGGAGTTGCGGAAGCGCATCGTGCTCAAGCGGCAGACGTAGCGAAACCGGGCCAACAGCGCCTTCGGAGGTGCGTAGAAACGAAAACGGCGAGTCGAAGGTCAAGACCTTCGACTCGCCGCTCCACCCCGCTTCGAGCGACCCCCCCCCGGGCGCTCGGCGTACTATTCGTCGGGGCGCGCTTCGTTTTCTTCGGCTACAACAGAGAGAGAATCTGTGACGCCTGCTGGTTGGCCACACCCAGGAGCGCGATGCTCGACTGGATCAGCACCTGTTCCCGATTGAGCTTGGCGGTGGCCACGGCGAAGTCCGTGTCCATGATCACGCTCGCTGCTTCCGTCAGACCGGTCTGCGCGGCCTGCAGGGAATTGATGGCCGGCGTGACCTGGTATTTCTGGAATCCACCGATACGTCCTCGGATGGACGCCACATCGCTGATGGCCTCGCGAATGGTCGACAGGGCTCCGGCGACGTCGGAGTCGAGGTCGGCCGTTCCGCCGGACTTGATCTGCGATAGCCGTGCGGTCGCGTTCCCTCCGGCGAGGTTATAGGTTGCGAGCGAGTCGATCCCGATGGTCTGTCGCGACGCCGAGGTTGTCCCGAGTTGGAAGGTTGCGCCGCCCGATGCCTGAACGGTGAAGGCGGTCGAGGTGGCCGCCGTGTTCCCCTTTCCGAAGTCGCTGCCAAGCGTGAATGAGAGACTCAGGCCACTGGCGCTGTAGACGACGTCGAGTCCGTCGGCGGAGGCGTTTTGGCCGTTGATGGTGACGGCCGCATCGGTTCCCGCGGTCTTGGCGAGCGCCGCGACATCGTTGGCCGTGCTCGCGTCGGTCGTGGCCGTTCCGTACGAGGAGTTGACCTTCCCTCCGGAAAGCAACTGCACACTGACATACGCATCCGTCCCGTAGGTGGTGGAGTTCAAGCTGATGTTGGTGGCGTTTTGTATGGCGGACACACCGGTCTGCGCCTTGGCGGTATTAATCTGCGTGACGACCTGCGCCTGCGTCAGGCTGCTGGCGAGCGTCACGGTGGCGGCGCCGAGAGTTCCTGTAATGACGACCTCTGTCGACCCGGAGGTTCGGGTCGTGGCGGCACCGGTGAAGGCGGCGAACGTCCCGGTCGCGAGCTGTGCGGACGTCACGCGCGTGACCGTCAGTGCCGTGTCCGTGGTCGCCTGGGTCCTCGAGAACACCCGCAGGTTACTCATGTTGGAGTTGGTGGCTACGCCGGCCGTCTGAATCGTGAACGTGCCGTCGAGCAGCTTCTTTCCGGCGAAGTTCGTGGTGTTCACGATTCGGTCGATGGCGGTCAGCGCGTCGTCGATCTGCGACTGGTTGGCTGCGATTTCGCTGGCGGTGAGGTTGGCCGTGTTGGTCGACGCGACAACCAGTGTCTCGATCTGCCCCAGGAGGTTGCTGACTTCCGTGAACGCCGAGTCCGCGACGGTGAGCATGGAGTCGGTGCGCTGGTTGTTGGTCAGCGACGCCTCAACGGCCGTCAACTCGTCGTTCAGTTTCGAGAACGCGATGAGACCGGCGGGATCGTCCTTGCCCGCATTGATCCGCCGCCCGGTCGACAGCTGCTTTAGCGTATTCGACTGGTTGATCGTGTTGCGGTTGAGGATGTTCAACAACGACATGGTGTTGATGTTTGTGACTGTTAATGCCATTGATCAAGCTCCGCGGCCGACACCGACCTTCGCTGGAATCGCTCTCCACTCGAATCAACGGTAGAATATAAAAATGGGGCGTGCCAACGGCGGAGTCATATTGGCTGAACAAGCGCACTGAGGGGAACGAGAGCGGCGATCCAAGTCAAGTTTTTTTTGACCGCAATGGTCCGCTTTTGGCGGCGTATCGATGGATGAAATGCCATGGGTCGGCACTGGTGGATCAGCACGAGATGCAAGGGGTCTTCAAACGGAGATGCGGCTGGGTATCGGACGAGCGACCGGAGGAGGCGCTACGCGGGGACAACGGTTCGGACGGCGTCGATCAGGTCCTTGCAGCCCTGGTCAATGCACTTTCGCCAATCGTCGCCGTGAGCTTGTCGGATCTGCTCTTGCTGGTAGGCGTAGATCACGCTCCGGGATGCGGTAACGATGGCTCCGCTTCCGTCGGGCTTGAAGCACCGGGCCACCTCCTGAGCGGTACGACCCTGTGCGCCGAATCCCGGGACCAGAAAGATGCAGTTTGGCATCAACGTCCGAATGCGCTCGGTGGAGGGTATGTCGCGTGGTGAGACAACGGCGCCGATCGCGCTGTATCCGCACTCACCCACAAGACCGTCCGACTCCGCCCAGGTCTGTACCAATTCACCAACCTTCTGACAGACGGTCCTTTCGTCCGGGAAGCTCAGCCCCTGGACCTCGGCGGCGGACTGATTGCTGGTCTGCACGAGAACGAACAGTCCTCGGCCTTGCTCCCGGGCAATCTCGACAAAGGGTCGGATCGCGTCAAATCCAAAGTAGGGATTGACCGTAACGGCATCCGGCGCGCTCGAGGCCGATTCAGAGCCACAGGAGAGCTGCGCATGGGCGTATTGCGTGGTCGAGTGTCCGATATCGGCGCGTTTGACGTCGCCGATCACGATGAGACCCGCCTCAGAGGCGAAGCGGACGAGGTCGCGATAGGCCTGGACACCCTCGGCATGATACCGCTCAAAGAAGGCGATGTTGATTTTGATGATCGGGATGTAGGACGCGGCGATTTGAATCACCTCTCGTCCGAACCGGCGCAGCGCCTCGGCGATGGTCTCGCGATCGACACCCTCGGCGACCTCTCCGTTGGATGTCATCGAGACACCGACTTCATCCAGCAGCGCCTTGGGCAATCTCTCCATCAGCGGGTCGAATCCGACGCAAACCGGTGCCCTTTTCTCACGAATCGCGCTCATCGTACGGTCGGCAAAATGGACTGCCACGGTCGCTCCTTGTCAGAAGTTCGGACTCGATTGCAGGGCTCGGGTCGCCAGAGAGACCCAAGAGACGCGGTAACTATACGCCTATGTCGAGTCCTTTCAATGTCCGCACCCGGCGCCAGGCACGGCGGCGCGACGATTTCCATGCGACCAGAGGCGAATCTCGGGGAAAGGACTGTGATATCTTTGCTTGACACCCGCGACTAGTTCTTTGGACAATGGTAACCGGTGACTACGCCCCCCGATAAACGCAACGCCAAAGGCGGGAAGAAGGTCCGCGTGCCGTTTCGACGGAACCGGTCCAAACGGGCCCGCGTCTCCGACTGGACCCAGAAGGCGCGCGACGCCGAGGACAACGAAGTCGATGCCGACACGGAGGAGTCCGTCTCCGGAAAAGGCGACCTGTCGCGCGGGCGAACGGTGATCGTACCGGACGGCGAGACAACTTCCGCCTCCGATCTCAAGGCGGGTGTCGTCGTGGCCGTGCGCGGTCTGTACGCCGATGTGGATGACGGAACGCACCTCTACTCTTGCACCATTCGCCGCGTGCTTCGGACGCGCCTGATCGATGAAAGGCATCCCGTTACGGTGGGTGATCACATTCGGTTCCAGGCGGAGACGCCCCGTTTGGCGACGGGCGATGACCCGAGTACGTCTTCACCGCTCACGGAGGGCGTCATCGAGGAAGTCAGGCCAAGACGGGGACAGCTTAGACGCAAAGTCGGCAAGCGGATCCACACCATCGCCGCGAACATCGACCAAGCCATCATCGTCGGCTCTGCCGGGGAACCCGCGCCCAAACCGCACCTGATCGACCGGTACATCGTGGCCGCGCACGCGGGCGAAATCACGCCGATCGTCTGCATGAACAAGATCGATCTGGACACCGATTCGTCGGCGCAGGCGATTCTGGATCGGTACGATCGTCTCGGTTATGCGACGCTGTGTACCAGCGCCGTTCGGGGCGATGGATTGGATACGCTTCGGTCGCTCCTGGCGGACAAGTCGAGTGTCATCGCAGGACAGAGCGGCGTCGGCAAGAGTTCTCTGCTGAATTCGATCCAGCCGGGTCTTCAGCTTCGGACGGGCGACATCGTCGAGCACACGAGCAAGGGGCGGCATACGACCGTTACCGCGCGTCTACTTCGGCTCGACGTCGGGGGCTATGTCGTCGATACGCCGGGGGTGAAATCGTTCGACCTATCGGCCGTCGGCAGGCACGAGCTGGAGATGCACTTCATCGAGTTCGTCGAGCACGTGACGCACTGTAGATTCGCCGACTGCACACACATTCACGAGGATAGCTGTGCGGTTCAACAGGCGGTGGAAGACGGCGCCATTCACGTGGACCGCTACGAAAGCTACGTCCGGTTGTTTGAGGAGCCGACAGACGGAGTCCGTCGCCGCTAGGCAGCGCAGTCGCGCAGACGTCCGTGCGGTCAGCCTTCTGGGCGCACAGGGCTTGCGACAGGGCGCGAAATCGGGAGCGGCGGTGTGCAGCGAGACCGGTTTGCGATATGCTTGACTGGCATGTCGCCGACACCTTTCAACGATCCGGATCGCACGGAAACGCAGGAGTGGGTCGACTCGCTGAGGTCCGTCGTCGAAACGGCGGGTCCGCAACGGGCGAGCTATCTTCTCGGACGGTTGATCGACTGGGGCAAGCGTAACGACATCGTGCCGCCCTTCACGGCCACGACGCCGTTCGTCAATACGATTCCGGTCTCGCGACAGGTGCCGTTCCCGGGGGATCGCGCCCTGGAACGGCGCATCAAGAGCCTCGTCCGGTGGAACGCCATGGCGATGGTCGTGCGTGCGAATCGGCGATCGGCCGGAATCGGCGGGCACATTTCGACGTATGCCTCGGCGGCGACGCTGCTCGAGATCGGTTTCAATCACTTCTTCCGCGCGAACCGCCCGGACCGCGTCGGCGACCAGATTTACTTTCAGGGTCATACCGCGCCTGGGATCTATGCCAGGGCGTATGTTGAGCGGCGGCTGGACGCACCGCGTTTGCACGACTTCCGGCGCGAGCTTTCTGCCAGCGGCGGACTGACGTCGTATCCTCATCCCTGGTTGATGCCCGACTTCTGGGAGTTCCCGACGGTTTCGATGGGGCTCTCTTCGATCAGCGCCATCTACCAAGCCAGGTTCAACCGGTATCTACAGGACCGCGGCCTGACGGATACGTCGGGGTCACGGGTCTGGGCGTTCCTGGGTGACGGAGAGATGGACGAGCCGGAATCACTCGGGGCCATCACATTGGCATCCCGCGAGGAACTGGACAACCTGATCTTCGTGGTCAACTGTAACCTGCAACGGCTTGACGGACCCGTTCGTGGTAACGGCAGCATCGTTCAGCAACTCGAGGGCACATTCCGCGGGGCAGGCTGGCGTGTCATCAAGGTTCTCTGGGGCGAAGACTGGGACCCGCTGCTCGCGGCCGACGCCGACGGTGTGCTCGTCAACCGCATGAACGAGACGATTGACGGTGAGTGGCAGAAATACACCGTCGAATCGGGCGGGTATGCTCGCGAGAAGTTCTTCGGTACCGATCCTCGCCTGGCCAAGCTGGTCGAACATCTCAGCGACGAGCAGATTCAGAAGCTGCGCCTCGGCGGACACGATCCGGCGAAGGTCTACGCAGCCTACAGCGCCGCGATGGAACAGAATGGTGTACCGACGGTCATTTTGGCGCGCACCATCAAGGGCTACGGTCTGGGCGAGGCGGGCGAGGGGCGCAACATCACGCATCAGCAGAAGAAACTCAGCCACGACGAGCTTCGCGAGTTCCGAGATCGATTCGACATTCCGATCCGCGACGAGGATCTGGAGGAGGCGCCCTTCTATCGACCCGCGAAGGAGAGTCCGGAGTTTCAGTACGTCACGGAGCGCCGCGACGCGCTTGGGGGGTACGTACCGCAGCGGCGGCAATGGGCCCAGCCGATCGAGACGCCGCCGGGCGATCTGTTCGAGGAATTCTGCAAGGGTGGCGGCGACCGAGAGGCCGCAACGACCATGGCGGTCGTGCGGATGCTGTCTCGACTGATGGACGATCCGAAGCTCGGAAAGCTGATCGTTCCGATCGTGCCCGACGAAGCGCGGACCTTCGGAATGGACGCGTTATTCCGCAAGTACGGGATTTACTCTCACGTGGGTCAGCGTTACGAACCGGTGGACTCCCACTTGTTCCTGTATTACCGCGAGAGCAAGGACGGCCAGATCCTCGAAGAGGGAATCACCGAGGCCGGGGCGATGGCGTCGTTTACGGCGGCGGGGACAGCCAATGTCACGCACGGGATCAACATGATTCCGTTCTTTCTGTTCTACTCGATGTTCGGGTTCCAGCGTGTGGGAGATTCGATCTGGGCGGCGGCCGATTCTCGCGCGCGAGGGTTCCTGATCGGCTGCACGGCCGGGCGAACGACGCTGGCAGGTGAAGGACTGCAGCACCAGGACGGGCACAGTCACCTCCTGGCGAGCACCGTGCCGAATGTGATCAGCTATGATCCGGCGTTTGCCTATGAGATTGCCGTCATTCTGCGAGACGGGATCCGGCGCATGTATGAGAAGCATGAGCCCGTGTTCTATTACTTGACCGCACAGAACGAACCCTATCTCCAACCGCCGATGCCCGAGAACGTAGAAGAGGGGATACTGAAGGGATTGTACAAGTTCCGCGCGGCTGACTCGATCTCAGGCCAGAGCACAAAGACACGCCCGCGCGTTCATCTGTTCGGTAGCGGGGCGATCTTGCGTGAGGCGATCCGAGCGCAAGAGATCCTGGCGGAACGGTTTGACGTCGCTGCCGACGTGTGGAGTGCCACCAGCTATGGACGGCTTCGGCGCGACGCCTTGGCTTGCGAGCGATGGAACCGGTTGCACCCCGGTGAGACGCCACGCGTTCCCTATTTCACACGTGTGTTGGCCGACGAGCCTTACCCGATCGTCGCCACCGGCGATTACCTGAAGGCGGTGCCCGATCAGGTTGCTCGATGGGCGCCGGCCGGCTTTTGTCCGCTCGGAACCGACGGCTTCGGGCGAAGCGAAGCGCGGACCCAGCTTCGCGATTACTTCGAGATTGACCACAAGTACATCGCCCTCTCCGCGTTGACCCAACTCGCGGCGAGCGAGCGGTTCCCCCGTGGACAACTTGCCCAATCCGTCAAGACGCTCGACATCGACAGCGACAAGTTCGACCCGGCGGCGTTGCTCGAGTCGAGGCCGGTTCGACCGCAATAGCAGGAGGCAAGTCGCACGGCCGTGCAGTGCCACAGGAGTGCCATTTCGCTTCAAAACAGCCTCTTGGTAGCCTATCAACCGCGTTGATTTCCGTTGGCTCCCGTCAAATCTTGTCGTCAGCCGGCGGCTTCAAATAACGCATCTCGTACACGCTACGCTCTTTCGCCGGTATGGAGGTCGCGGTATCAGTGTTGTGAACCGGGCTCCGGTCGGGTGAATAGCGCGGAAAAACGCCAGCCAAAGGCCCTTGGCAAGACTGCCGATCGATGAGTTGTCACTGTCAGGCGCCCCATGTACGGCCTGCGCTGACGTTCAGTGACCGGAGCCATCGTCGACGTGATCGCTGCGCGACAGGTAAATGCGCCGTTCTTGCTCGCAAACACGGTGCGCCATGGTATGATCGCCTTTTGCGAGTTGAGCAACTCTCGCAAACGGATACCTATCAGAAGAAGAAGGAGTCTCTCGTCATGTTGAAGAAACCGGTTCGCTTGCTATTGTGCCTGGCCCTTGTGATCCCGTGTACGGCCAACGCCGGCGGTTCGATGAAGGATGCACTATCCACGGTTCCGTCCGACGCCCTGGGTTGTCTGTGTGTTCCAAACCTCAAATCCGTGGATGCCAACTACCAGACCATGATCGCCGCGTTGGGGCTGCAACCATTCGTTCCCCCTCCGGCCAACTCGCTCGTGACCCTGGTCCAGCAGATGCTCCCTTTCGGGAGCGGACTGGATATGGACGGACCGATGGCGGTGGTTCTGATGCCGGCCGACAACCCATTTGAACTCGGTGACAAGGCCGCCATCATCCTGACGGCGAAGGAACCCAAGGCCGTGCTGGAGACGATGGGCGCTACCCCTGGTGAAGAGGGCGTGTGGTCACTGATGCTCTTTGGATCACCTTCGTTCGCCGCGGTCAACGGCTCTCGGTTGATCTTCGCGGAGCAATCCGACGTCGCCAAAGCCGTTGGCGCCTCCAAGGAAGGACTCCACACCAAGCTCAAAGAGAACGAACTGAAGTCGCTCGATGGGCTCGACGTCGCGGTGTGGATCGGAGCGGATCGACTTCTGACCAAGTTCAAACCACAGATTGACGGTTTCATGAACATGATGGCCATGACGCAGGGCGCCGGAAACCCCATGGCCATGAAGCAGGCGGAACTACAGAAGAAGCAGATCGGTCTTTTCATCGATGGCATGGCGACCCTCAGTATGGGTCTGGGGCTGAAGGAATCCGGTCTTGACCTGCGCTTTGCCTTCACGAGCCGCCCCGGAAGTGAGCTTCGCGCGCAGACCAAGGTCCGCAATACGACCGATTCTCTTCTCAAGAACCTCCCCGGCGGTAAGTACATGCTCGCGTTTGGGGAGACTGCCGACCCGGCACAGGTGAAGGCGAGCCTGAGCAGTCTTGACGACTACATTGCCATCGCCAACGAGGTCGAAGGCGTGGACAAGGAGAAGGTCGGACAACTGAAACAAGTCCTGGAGACGTGGGCGCCGATGATCACGGGTGTGCGTGCGTCGGTTCAGGCCGTTGCCCCGAACGACCTCGGCGTCTTCAGGCTCTCGACCGTGATCGACACGACCAACAGCACAGAGTGGATCAAGCAAGCGAGTGCAGCCGTCAAGCTGCTCCAGTCCATCATTGCCGACGAGGGACTCACGGAAGTTGCCGGAAGTGATCTTCAGGAATTCGTGAAAGCGGCGAAGTTCGAGGTCAACGCCGAGAAGATCGACGGCTCCGAGGTCGCGCACATGTCGATGGACCTCTCCAAGATCGATCTGCTCGATGAGGACGACGTCGAGGAACTCCATGGCGTCATCGGTAAGGAAGGCGCGCTGGTACGCATGGCCGCCGCGGACGCCAAGACCATCGTCGTCACCTTCGGCGGCGGGTCGGAGACCTTCGGCAGTGCATTGAAGCTCGCAAAAAGCGGCGCCTCACCGCTGGAGGATGACGCCGGAATCAAGAGAACGTCCGCCGGGATGGCCAAAGACCGCTACCTGGTCGGCTATCTGGCCGTGGACGAGGTGCTGAAGGGCATCCGTCACGCGATGGCGGCGATGGACGAGGAACCGATCCCGATTCATATGCCGCCGATCAAGGCACCGCTGGGAATCACGGGAATCGGTGGCGATGGTTGGTCACAGTTGGACATGTTCGTTCCGACGCCGCTGTTGGTGGCGGCCAAGGACGCGGCCATGGCGTTCATGGGATCGCAAGCGGCCGCACCCGCGGCGCCTGCGGAACCGGGAAACTAGACGGACGCTGACGTTATGAAAGACCACAAAGCAGAAAGAAAGCGTCGAGTCGCGGCGATAGTCGACCGTGCCCCTCTCGGGCTGGTCGCCCTGGCCGTGGTGGCGCTGAGCGTTGTTCCGGCGATGGCCGGTGGCGAGGGCGAGGTCGCCGCGTTCGATCAGACGGTTCAGCCGAGACTCACGCTACACATACCCTCGATGCACAAGTTGCTCTCGGAGGCGCACCGGTCGCGCGCGGGCGTGTTCGGAGACCATCTCGCCGAGATTCTCCTCCAAACGGCGTCACAGCCGGTGGGCGATGTCTCGGAAGGAATCGATCCCGAGGAGGCCGCCGCCCTGCTCGCCCAGGTCAAGGAATGGCCGGACAGCGCAGTGACGGCCGCACTCTTCGCACCGGATCGGGAAGGGCGAGCGCGGTGGACGATCGCGATCGACTGGCCGGTTGATGATCTCTACGAACGATTGAAAACGCTGCACGACAGCGACGCGGCGGAATCGATGTTCGCGGACATTGCATTAAACCCGGGAGAACAAGGCGAATTCGAAATCACACTTCCGGGTTCGCCGCTCACCTACTTGCGCTCTGGTGAGACCGGCTCGTTCTTGACCTCTCACCGCGAACTCTCGCCGCCTGCCATCGTACCGCGCCAGACCGGTGAGGGTGAAGAGGAATCGACGGAGGTCGCGCCCCCCCTTCTCACCTGCCGGCTACAACTAACGGGAACCGAGACGGACAGCGGCGCAACCTTCTTTTCCAAGTTCAGCACGCTCACCGGCGCGGACTATGAAGCGCGCGTGGATGAAGCGGGAGACTGGATCGAAACGGCACGCGTGCATTGGCCTCCCATCGTGGGAACCGGTGTGAAGATGTTCATGGGCCGGATCAAACGGACGTTCTTCGTCCCGGATGATGCGTTCGGCGCCCTGACGGCCAGTACGATGATGGCACCGGCCATGCTCGAGAGCATCGCGGGGTTCGGGCCGCAGGTCGGTCCAATCGCCCGACACATGGGTCCGGCGCTCTGCGTGACGATCTTGCCCGGAACCGGGTTCTTTCCGATGCCGGACATCGTCATCCAAGCACGGGCGAAAGGGGCGGAGAAGTTCGACGGTGATGTCCGCAAGGCGATCGAGAAGATTAACGAGACCTTCCGCGATCGTGAGCAGGCCGAGCCGTGGCACGAAACGACGGTTCGAGGTAAGACCGTCTTCTGGCGGGAGGGCGGCGGAGCTTACCCCGGCGCCGTCATGCCCCTTCTCTTGCACCCGGTTGTCTTCTTGACCAAGGAGACCGATGCGAAGGGCCGGGAGCGAGACTTCGTCGTGCTCGCGTGGACGAGCACGAATCCGGAGCGACTCGTTCGCCGCTGGTTGGACGTACCGAGACATAAGGAACCTCGCTACCTTCCAACAAAGAACAAGACCAACGGTCAACTCTGGGTCCACTGGAAGCAACTCTATCGCTGGGTCCACCCCTACCTCAATCTCTCACTCAGCAGCGCGGGCATCGAAACGCTTCTGCCCTACGCCGATGAAGTCGGCGATCGGCTTACGGACGGACTGGTCACCGCCAAAACGGGATACACCGGTCTGACCGTGTCGCACAACGGCCCCGTACCGGTTGGCACGTTGGTCCTGCCGGCCTTTCTAGCAGCCGCGACTGGGATCGACGAGTCGGGCGGTAGCGATCTGGCGCGCGAACGCCTCGCGAGTCGCCGCCTGCTGGTGCTCTACCATCACAGCAAGCTGTTCAAGAAAGACCATGGACGCTGGCCGGCTGAGGTAGCGGAACTCGACGGGTATGTCGATTTCGCAGGCAACGCCGGGCTGCTCAAGCTCGAGTTGTCGTCGAGGCAGAAATGGGGCGAGCTGTTCAAGGGCATCTTCGACGACGACGACGAGGAAGAGAAGGATGAGGAAGACGAAGAGGAGGACGTCACGAGTGACATCGACGACCGACTCTACGTCATCGATTGGGGACGCGAGTCCTGGCGTCTTGGATACACGCCGGGAACGCTCCTGCACGTCGAAAACCTGTTTATCGATCAGGATGGGAAGATCCACCGTGTGGAGAAAACGGCGGTGGAATCATCGGAAGACGATTCAGAAGATCAAGCCCGCGCAAACAGTGATGGGAACGCCAGCTCGACGATTCTCGAAAAAGCAGCCGAGAATCTGAAGAATCGATATGGCAAACCGTCAGGGCAAAAGAAGAAGAAGGAGTAGAACCATGAAATCATACATCACCCTATTGACTCTCATGATGGCCGCCTGGCCCGCGGCAGCAATCGCCGAAGACAAAGCGCCGCCGGACAAGGCAAAGACGGACGCGGTCAAGGAAGACCCCATTCAGCGCCTGGCAGAACTGCGTATCGACGAATATGTCGTTCCCGCCAGGGCCATCAACCTCCCGCTTCCGGGCAAGATGCGAACGGTCCAGGACCTACTCGATCGCATGGAGAAATGGCAGAAGGACGACAAGATCGGGGGCGTTCTGATGGACCTCGGCAACGTCGCGCTCTCACTGGCCGACGTCGAGGAACTCCGCGGCGGAATCGAAAGGCTCCAAGCCGCTGACAAGAAAGTCATGGCGTTCCTCAACGCAGGGACCCCCGGCGCCTACCTGCTGGCCGCCGCCGCCGACGAAATTGCCACACCCCCGACAGGTTCGGTAATGATTCCCGGGCTCGGCGCGCTCTTCCCCTTCATGAAGGGCTACTACCAGATGGTCGGCATCGAATACGACGTGATCACCGCCGGCCGCTTCAAGTACCCCGGCTTCCTCAACGAACGCGAACCCAACAAGTACTTCCAGGAAGAATACAACGCCATCCTCGATAGCTGGATCGACGACTACAAGAACATGCTTGCCGAGGGGCGCGGCCTTTCCGAGGAAGCCGTCGACGACATCATCAACACGGCCCTGCACAGCGCGACCTCCGCTCGTCAGCGAGGTCTCGTCGATGTCCTCGCGTTCTACGACGACTACCGTGACCGCCTGCTCCGATCAGAGAAGATGAAGCGCCATCGCGGCGACGGCAGCAGCCTGGCCAACGTCAACTCGATCCAGGGACTGATGGAACTCGTCAACGACGAGTTGCGACGGGCCGAAGACGCAAGGAAGGCCGTCGGTCCCAAGATCGCCGTCGTGCACGCCCGCGGACCGATCGTCGACTTCAACCTGGGCGCCGGTTTTGCCTCGCAGCTCATCTGCCGCGACGATTTCGTCAAGGTGCTCACCGAGGTCCGAAAGAACAAATCAATCAAAGCCGTCGTCATGCGCGTCGACTCACCCGGCGGTTCAGGATACGCGTCGGACGTCATCTGGCACGAACTGCAGCGGCTCGACAAGGTCAAGCCGCTCGTGGTCAGCATGGGATCCGTCGCGGGGTCCGGTGGTTACTTCATCGCTTGCCCGGCAAGGCGCATCTTCGCTCAGCCGACCACGATCACCGGCTCGATCGGCGTTCTGGGGATCCTCCGGTCCGCACGCTCACTCTACAACCGGATGGACTACGAACTCGCGTCGATGGCCCGCGGCGACCGGGCGCTGCTCGGTGCTCCGCACAGGGCGCTCTCCAAGAAAGACCGGAACTTCATCCAGAAGTATATGGACGACTTCTACAGCATTTTCATCGATCGCGTCGCCGTGACACGCAAAATGCCCGGCAGCGAGGTCCGCAAGATCGCCGAAGGACGTATCTACACCGGGCGGCAAGCGCTCGCGCTCAACCTGATCGACGAGTTGGGTGGACTGGACGACGCGATCCAGGCCGCACGCGGGATCGCCAACATCCCGCCAAGTGCCGAGCTGAAAATCGTCCACTATCCACGCCCCAGCAGCCTTGGCGAGATCTTCGAGAGCTTCAGTTCGGTCGGTATGACGGGCGCGTTGAGCAAACTCGCGCAGCTCAAAACGGGGGTTCGCCCACTCTCTTTCCAGGATCAGCTCACGCTGCTCGCCCAGCGACCGCTGCCGCTGTGTTGGATGGGCGTCCCGGACTTCTACCAGCCCCAACCGATCGTGGGACCGCTGCCACCGGGTCTATTCGACCCAGCGACACCGAATCCCGTCGAGAGACTTCGCGACATTCGCCGATAGTCAGCTTCATAGTTCGGCTTTGGGAAACATGTGCCGTGGCGGCGGAAGCAGACCCTGCTTCGCCGCCACGGGTGATCACCCGTGCGCCGTGACCCGATTCAACCTGCCTGCGTGGCACGCCAAGTGCAACGTGGCGGTTGTAGAAGCCCTTTGCGGTGCTAGACCGGGAGTGGTCTAGTGATTTCGCGCAGTGCGCGGGCGGCGTTCGGCTCGATCGGGCCAGATTCAGGAGAACCACCGTGAATGCAGCAAGTCAGTGTCCCGTAGCGACCCCTTCGTGCGGTCTCGATTCACACGGCATCACCGAACCGGGCGAGGTCTTTTGGAATCTCCCCGCCGCCCAGCTCTACGAGCACGCCCTACGCGCCTCAGAGGGTTCCCTGGCGGCCAACGGCGCCATCGTCTGCAATACCGGGCAGCACACCGGCCGATCCCCCAACGACAAATTCCTCGTCGAAGAGCCTTCCACAAAGGACGCCATCTGGTGGGGAAAAGTCAACAAGCCCATTACCGAGGCGCAGTTCGACGCGCTTCACACGAAGGTGCTCGAGCACTACAAGGGTCGAAAGCTCTACGTCCGTGACGCCTTCGCCGGCGCCGACGAGGCCACGAGACTCCCCATCCGCGTCGTCACCGAGACGGCCTGGCACAACCTGTTCGCCACCCAGTTGTTCATCCGCCCGGCGCCGGGCGCGACGGCCGATCACAAACCCGAGTTCCTCGTCCTCAACGCGCCCACCTGCCTGGCCGAACCCGAAATCCACGGCACGCGATCCAGCACCTTCGTCACCGTTCACTTCGGCAAGCGCCTCGTGCTGATCGGCGGCACGGCCTACGCCGGGGAGATCAAGAAAAGCATCTTTACCGTCATGAACTACCTGCTCCCGACGTCCGGCGTGCTGAGCATGCACTGCTCCGCCAACATCGGGGTCGACGGCGACGTCGCCCTCTTCTTCGGCCTGAGCGGAACGGGCAAGACCTCGCTCTCGGCCGACCCCCGGCGAGGCCTCATCGGCGACGATGAGCACGGCTGGAGCGACGATGGCGTGTTCAACATCGAAGGCGGTTGCTATGCGAAGTGTATTCGCCTGTCGCCCAAGTTCGAACCGCAGATCTACAACGCCATCCGGTTCGGTTCGGTCGCGGAAAACGTCGTCACCGACGATCTCACACGCGAGATCGACTACGACGCAGACGACCTCACCGAAAACACACGCGTCGCCTACCCGCTCCACTACATCGACAACGCCGTGATTCCCAGCGTGGGAGGCCATCCCAAGAACGTTGTCTTCCTCACCTGTGACGCGTTCGGCGTACTGCCTCCGATCTCGAAACTTACGCCGGACCAGGCCATGTACCACTTCCTCTCCGGCTACACCGCGAAGGTCGCAGGAACCGAAGCCGGCGTCACCGAACCCCAGGCGACCTTCAGCACCTGTTTCGGCGCTCCGTTCCTCCCGCTCCCGCCCGAACGCTACGCCACCATGCTCGGCGAGCGACTCGCCAAATACAACGCCCAGTGCTGGCTGATCAACACCGGCTGGAGCGGCGGCGAACACGGCGTCGGCGAGCGAATGAACATAGCCTTCACCCGGGCTATGGTGAAGGCCGCCCTCAGCGGCGACCTCGAAGGCGTTCCCTACAAGCAAGACCCGGTCTTCGGCGTCGCCGTTCCGCAGCAGTGTCCCGACGTACCCAGCGAAGTCCTCACGCCAAGATCGACCTGGAAGGACCCGGCTGCCTATGACGCCAAGGCGGCCGAACTGGCGGGCCTGTTCGTCAAGAACTTCAAGGGCTTTGAAGGCGCCGCGGCCAACGTCGTCGCGGCCGGACCGAAAGTCTAGAAGGCGGCGCCGCGGCATCGCGAGCCCAACACGCACGAATCCGGATCACCCGCAGTATGGGTGTGCGCAGCCCCTGCCTGCCGTATAGTACCTCCGCGGGATCGACGCGCGTCGTGAAAGTACGCACTTGCCATCAGCGGAGAGAGGCTGTGGAGTTCCAGAACTCGTACGAAGACGATGTCTACGCCGCCGCGTACGCGCGAATGGAATTCCCGGGTACCTACTATCTCGCCTATCGCGACCTTCCTGACATCTTCTCCCGGCATGCAAACGGGCACTGTGCTATCGACGTGGGCTGTGGCACCGGACGGTCGACCAGGTTTCTGCAGAAACATGGCTTCACCGCCGTCGGTGTCGACATCGCCGAAGAGATGATCCACAAGGCCCGCGAGATCGATCCTTCCGGTGATTACCGTCATCTTGCGGACGGCAAGCTCGCCCCCTTCGCCGACAACACCTTCGATCTTGCACTCGCAGCCTTCACCTTCGACAACATCCCGACGGACGCCAAGAAAATCGAGTTGCTCAGAGATCTTCGGAGGGCGATCGCAGACCGTGGCCGTATCGTCTTACTCGTCTCATCGCCCGAAA
This sequence comes from Phycisphaerae bacterium, assembly GCA_029260135.1. Classification (GTDB taxonomy): domain Bacteria; phylum Planctomycetota; class Phycisphaerae; order UBA1845; family UBA1845; genus OFTM174. The sequence continues at coordinate 47,383 of JAJDDV010000022.1, forward strand.
TCTATCGAAACGAGTGGGCATCATTCACGACCAAGGGTTTCCCCGAGAACTTCCGCGCCGAAAGCGGCGATTCGGTGAAGATCATCGTCACCGCACTGGAAGACAAGAGACCTGTGGTCGATGTGGTCTGGTCCGACGAGGCCTACCGCAAGACCTTCGCCCGGTCCAGCCTGGAGGTCATTGACGTAGTACGTCCCCTCGGAAGGAAGGACGAACCGTTCGAGTGGATCTGCGAAACCACGATTCCACCCTGGACGGTCTACGTCCTCAAGATGAGCTGAGGCTTGTGCGTTGTGCTTACTCGCCGTCCCCCACGACAACGCGACCGCAAAGCGACTTGAGATCGTTCAGCACGTTTTGGCACCCTTCGAGTCCCTCCGCCTTGGCGTACTGCTCGAGCTCGGCCGACGTCGTCGAAAGATCAGGGTAACCGTATCCACCGCCGCTACCCTTGAGTTGATGCGCAGCGGTTCGCAAAGCCTCGAAATCGGACTGGTTGATCGCCTCCTCCATCGCGCGGACTCGGTCCTCCAGCCCGTCGACGAATTCAATCACGATGTCGGCAAACGAGGGGTCTTCGCGAACCAACTCGGAAGGAATCGGCGTCTGCGGCGAATCGTTACAGTCAGCCATGATGCCAAGCTCCAGATGAACACCGGGCGATCGCACCTCGATCGCACCGCATCCTTTACATCGTCACGATAACGATCGCGGTTGCGTAAGCATCCGAACGACATCCCCGGGGATTCGAAGTGGAGGTTTGCGCCAAGCCATTCGTCCGATAAGATGGCGACCCGGTACCCATCGTCTGCGACGGTCCATGGACGGGAGACCTCGAAAGAAGCGGGGCTTTCGTCACGTCGGCGACCTAGGAAAGGACGGTCTTGGACTTTCGCCCGCTCAGATACGACTCCATGACGCAGTTCGCCAGGTCGCCGCTGGTGCAGTAGAACGCCACCCCCTGCGTCAGCCGCGTGAGATGATCGACGAAGCTCACCCAGTCCATGTACAGATAGTCTTCGATGAGCGCAAACGTCGAGAAACGAATCCCCTGGCGAGACAGCAGAACCGCTTCGCTCAGCGTCGCCATCGAGGTGGCCTGCTCCGGCGGATAGACCAGATGGACGTAGCCGCCCTGCACGTGCGCCGTCGGCTGCCCGTCGGTGATGATGAAAACCTGCTTGTTCGCCCCTCCCCTGCGCGCCAGAATCCGCCGTGCCGTCATGAGCCCCATCTGAAGATTCGTAAAATGCTGCGGGGCGTCGTCGATGTTTGAGATTGGAACGCACATCCGTATCTCAGGATCGTACGTCGAAATCCGCTTCGGCTGTATCAAGGGAAGACGCTCTTCCGCGATCACCTCCGCCGTCGAAGAAAACCCGACGACGTCGACCGTGTCCAGCGCGAATCGTTGCCGGATCAGCGCATGAACAGCCATGGCGCACTTCTTGGCCTGCACGAACCGACCCCACCGGCTCATCGAGCCGGACATGTCCAGCAGAATGACCGTGCTGCACGTCGCCGCCGATTCGGTCACGTAAAGCTCGAAGTCCTCTTCCGCCAGACGAAGCGGCACCCCGCCCCCGGTCCGCTGCAGCGTGTTGCGCAGCGTCGCCGTCAGATCGATATCGCTGACGCTATCGCCGAACGTGTACCGTCGCGTCCCTTCCGACCGTTCGCCGCCCGGACCCGCCTGGTTCGTTTCGTGCCCTTCGCTCGAATCAGGCCTGAGGTTCGAGAAGACCTCCATCAACGCCTTGCGCTGAAGGCTGCTTATGGCCCGGGGCGTCAAACGAAAACGCACACCGATCTTCTCGATCAACCCATCCTTGATCCACTGCTCGAGGATCTTCCGCTGCTCCGGGTCGTCCGCCAGCTCACGAAGGGCCTCGATCGCCTCATCGCCGTAAGCGAGCACGTACTCCATGAAATGCCGAAACGCCTGCAGATGCTCCTGCGTCTCAAACGGCGTCCCGTCCCATGGTTGAAAGATGAATCGCATCGATCCTCAACGCTTGATATACGTCCTCCCCCGATACGCATACTTGCTCAGACGATCGTTAACGTACAACGCTTCGAGAATCAGCTCCGCCGCCGCGGTCAGATACGCCGCCTCCTCGAAAGGCTGCTCCAGCGAAACACACAGCTTCACGGCCGCCTTCTTCAGCGCCGGAATCGACTCGATGACCCTGGCCAGATCCGCCGTCGACACCTCGTCGCCCAGCTCAATCGTCGCGCTCTCGTCGGTGAACGCGTCAACAACCTCCTCCAATTCCGCAATACGGCCGACATTGTCGAACACCGACTTGACCGCCTCTCCGGTGATCGACGCGATCAGCTTGTCTTCACTCCGCTCGTCGTCCGCCAACATCAGCTCGATCTTACCGCGACAACCAGCCGCAACGTGCTGCAGATCGGTAATGCGCGGCACCACGTCGGTCTCGCCATGCTTGATGCACCGACGCTCCGCGTTCGATACGAGCAGTTCAGCCCCGGCGATGGATGCGCGCACCGACACGCCGGATTGCTGATTGATGTGCGGGCTCTCCCGCGCGATACGGCCCATCTCCTCGACGATCTCGAGCATGTATCGCGGTAGGTCGATGCGCCGACCGTCCGTCTCTCGCTCCAACCAGGCGCTGCCCTGCGTGATGCGAATCGCATCTTCCGTTCGCCGGGGATAATGCGTGCGAACCACCGAACCGATCCGATCTTTCAGCGGCGTGACGATGCGCCCTCGATTCGTGTAGTCTTCCGGATTGGCCGTAAACGCCATGCAGACATCCAGCGGCAGCCGAACGCCGAACCCGCGTATCTGAACGTCCCGCTCCTCCAGCGCGTTGAACAATCCAACTTGGATGCGCGGTGCAAGATCGGGCAGCTCGTTGATGGCGAAGATGCCACGGTTCGTACGAGGAATCAGACCGTAGTGGATGACGCCTTCATCGGTCAGATGACGGCCTTCCGCATGCTTCACCAGATCGATTTCGCCGATCAGATCCGCGATCGTGACGTCCGGTGTCGCGAGCTTCTCGTGAAAACGCTCCTCGCGATGGACCCATCGAAGCGCCGCCTCGTCTCCCTGTGCCTCCACCAACCGGCGATTCGTCGGGAATTTTGGATCGAGCGGATCGTCCGGAAGATCGCTCTCTTTCAGCGCCGGCGTCCACTCATCCAGCAGCGACGGCAGCATCCGAATGATGCGAGTCTTCGCCTGTCCGCGAAGCCCGAGAAAAAGAACGTCGTGCTGACTCAGAACCGCGTTGACGATCTGCGGAATCACCGTGTCGTCGTATCCGATGATGCCCGGAAACAACTCCGCCCGCGACTTCAGACGGCTCAGGAGGTTCTCCCGCAGCTCCTGCTTCACTGAACGGCTGCGATAGCCCTGTTCGCGAAGTTCTCCGATGGTTCTTACTTGATTCACGGCTGTCGCACTCCCCCTAGTGAAGGTCCAGATCGATCCTAGCGCCGCGCCCAAGCGACGTCAATCTGAACCGCCGATTGGGGGACGCTCAGGTGGGGCCGACTTTCCAGTCGGTCACGACGCGACCGCACAGCGGCGTCCAACGACATTTGCCTACCCAAAGCATTCACAGGTACAGTGTAACGGCGTAGAACGACTCTCGGGCCGGACGAATACCCGTCCGGTCAGCCAGGACGGACACAGTCGTAACCGCATCGGAGATCGAACGATGACCGATACCGCGCGCGATGCAAAACAAACACCGACGGAAGAGTCCACGACCCACCCCTGCGAGTCGCTCCTTCACGCGGTTCAGGCCATTGCCCGAAACGCAAATCTCGACATCGACGCCGACGACCTCCGCGCCGCCATGGGCTTGCCCTTCCTGGTGACGGCCGTCCCCGACGAACCCGATCTGGGCAGGTGGATGCGCTACGCTCGCGATGCGTTCCTCATCCCGGCCGCTCGCCTCTTTGGCATGACCATCCGCGATCTTCATCCGCCCGCAGCCGCCTGCGGACTGCGCGACCGCGCCGAGTTCCGCCAGCACTTCGACGCCAGCTACCGTCCGCTGATTCACCGGGCCTTGGAGAACAACCAGCCCGTTCTCGCCTGGCAGGGCTGGCCTGGTGATGCGTCGATGCTCTGGGGCGTCATCACGGACACGAGCGACAACGACATCGGCTTCGTCGGACGTATCCACTCGTCTGAATCAACGTACGTCAAACACGAATTTCAAGCCCCCCCCGTCCAGCTCTACGTCGTCGAGGCAATCACACCACGGACGCCACTTCCGCATGACCTGATCGATCTATCCTTTGACCACGCCCGAATAGCCTTGCGCAACGAGCTGACGACCCACTTCGGCGTCCAAACCGGACCCACCGCACTGGACGTCTGGGTCAACCGCTTTCAACCCGAGCCGCCGCCCGAGCCGCAGGCTTCAGCCTGCGCGAACGTACGGAGCGATGAACTTCACCTTTCAGCCTACGCGGAGGACGATTCGCGCCGTGCCCTCCCGCACCTCATCGCATCGATCATCAACAACCACCGCGCCGCCATCCGATTCCTCGACGCTCATTTCAACGACATGACGGATCACCAGAAACGGATAGCAGCATCACTGGCGACGGCCTGCCAGGACGTGGTAACCGCGATGGAGGGGATCGACATTCGGCAGGAAGGTCGGGCTTTGCCCGGTGGACCGTTATCCGGCGTTCCGATGTCGGGCCTGGGTCGACCGGCCTGGCTCGCCGCGATCGATCAGGCCGACAGAGCCTGCCGCTCCATGCTCAGCGCGTTGTCGACGAAACGCTCGTGACGGCACCAGCCAGACAGCGAGCGGATGGTGTGCGCAAGTGCGCCATCCTTGATCCGTCCCCCGCCAACAAAAGTCGGGCTGTGCTCGACGGAACCTCATCCAGGCGGATGACGGGCCGAGTCCGGCCTACTTTGCTTGAGTAATGAAACGTACCCGCCACCCGCAAGGGGTGACGCCGCTCCGCCTATCCCGCCAGCCGTCCATTCCGAACGAACACGACCGTCGCGCCTGTCACAAGAAGAAGCGTCATCACAACAAGGCCCCATTCGGAGACGGCAGGGATGGAGGACGCCTCATAAAGCTCGCACAGGGGTGTCAGAGTGCTTGCCGCAATTGTCCCTCCAACAGCCAGGACCTTCCAGTTCCCGAGCAGGGTGGCGGTATGACCGCTCCGGGCAATGGCTAGTGAATCCGTGTTTGACCAAGTCCCGGTGCCGGGGTCGTAGAGTTCACACGACGCCTTCCAAATAGGTGTACCGGTTCCACCCGCCGCGAGCACTCTTCCATTTCTGAGCAGCGTGGCGGAATGAGTTCTACGCCCCTCGGCCATGTCGCCGGTAAGCGACCACGATTCAGTTACAGAATCGTAGAGTTCGCAGGACTTGATGGGATCGCCCACTACCCCTGGTAAGCCCCCCGTTGCCAACAGCTTCCCGCTACCGAGTATCGTGGCCGTGAGGTTGCGCATCTCAGGGCCGCCGCGCGCGACGTTGAGCATTCCAGTAAATGACCATGTTCCAGTCATGGTCAACGGATCGTAATCGTAGAGCTCGCACGAGTTCGTTGCGACACCACCAGCAACAGACCCTCCCACGACGATCACCCTCCCATTCCCGAGCATCGCAGCGCTGTGACCGGTCCGCGCGATGCCCATGGAGTCCGTAGGCGACCACGCTTCGGTCGATGCATCGTAAAGTTCACAGGATTCGGTCAAAGGAAACCCACCACAGACGAGGACTTTTCCGTCCGGAAGAAGCGTCGCAGTGTGCCGGGCACGTCCCGTCCCCATGGACCCTGTGTTGGACCAGGCGCCAGCGCCGGTGCCAGCCACAGGATCGTACAGCTCACAGGATGCTACAAATTGGCTGCTGGGATCAAGACCTCCGCTGACCAAGACTCTGCCATCCGCCAGCAGTGTGGCAGTATGATCCTGTCGCCCCGTTTGCATCAGACCTGCGCCGCTCCAGGTCTCACTGGTCGGGTCATACAGCTCGGAAACCCGAGTACGACCCGAAGGCGACCAGGTCTTGATACCCCCGGCGACGAGCACCTTCCCGTCGCCCAACACCGTGGCCGTGTGAAAACCGTGTGATGTACCAAGGGACTCTGTGGGAGACCACATCTGCGCAAGCGTTACAGTCTCCGAACACAACGACCCACACAGCCCAAGACAAAACATCGCCGCGAACATTCTGTTCTGCGCGAGTGCGAACTCCCTCGGAACGTACAATCGACAACTGGACGCTCTCTTTCGCTCTAACATCTTCCTCTCCTTCCGCGTAGCGCCGCGCTGGGCGGCTTTGCCAAAACAAAAGGGCACGAGACCGAAACGCACGCCTGACCTGAGTTGCTGGCATACCCGCAACCAATGACGGACCAACCCGCGCCCACTTCTGGACGCCACACGGGTAATACCTCTTGGTTGCTCAGCCAAGTGGTCCGCCCAGCGGACCCTGCGAACTTGCTTGCTCAGAACTGCCGATTTCAGAGCAAGACGGCGGCCGACACCACTGTGGTTTCGACGCTAAACCTCAAAAGCGCCAACACGCCTATCTTACTTCCACACCTCCAAATAGAACATTTCGAGGCTTTTCGTGTGCGGGCGATTTGTACGTCCGCCTCTTGGCTCACATGCCCACCCAACTGTATCAGACGGCGGCAGACAGTCAAGTCCCTATCATATCGAGAAACTCCTGCTCGTCGATGGTCTTGACCCCCAGCTCCCTCGCCTTGTCCAGCTTCGAACCCGCCGACGCGCCGTATACCACCAGATCCGTCTTCTTGCTGACACTCCCCGACGCCTTGCCTCCCAGCTGCTTGATCAGGTCCTGCGCCTCCTTACGACCCAGCGTTTCCAGCGTCCCGGTCACAACGACGGTCTTACCGCTTAATGGCGAATCAACGGCTCGCTCTCGCTTCGGCTCCGTCATGTTGACCCCGGCCGACCTCAACCGATCAACGACCCGACAACCTTCCTTCGTCGTGAAGAAGTGCGAGATGCTCTGCGCCATTTCAGGCCCGACCCCCTCCACCTCCGTCAGTGACGCCTCATCGGCCTGCTCCAGCGCCTCCATCGAACCGAAACGCTCCGCCAGAAGTGCCGCCGTACTGGCACCCACGTGCCGAATGTTCAGCCCAGCCAGAAGCCGCGACAGCGGCTGTGCCTTACTCTTTTTGATACCCTCCAAAACGCCGTCAACGCTCTTCTCACCCATGCGCTCCAGCGCGATCATCTCCTCCCGCCGCTCGTGCAGGTGATACAGATCGGCGTAGTCGCGAACGAGACCCTGATCGACCAACGCCTCGATCAATACCTGCCCCGCGCCCTCGACGTCCATCTGATTCCGCCCGCAGAAGTGTATCAGCCGCTCCTTGAGCTGCGCCGGACACGACGGGTTGATGCATCGCAGGTACACACCCCCCTCATCCTGTTCGACTTCGCCCCGGCAAACAGGACATCTCGTCGGACGGCGAATCGGCTTGGCTCCCTTTGGCCGCTTCTCCACCACCACCCCCACCACCTGCGGGATGATCTCCCCCGCCTTCTCGACGATCACCGTATCCCCGATCCGCACATCCAGCCGATCGACCTGATCGAAGTTGTGCAGCGACGCATGCCGCACCGTCGTCCCTGAAAGCTGCATCGGTTCCATCACTGCCCGCGGCGTGATCGTCCCGAGCTTGCCCACCTGGAAATCGACCTGCAGTAGAACGCTCTGCGCCTGCTCCGCCGCGAACTTGTACGAAATGCACCATCGCGGATACCGGCTCGTCGCCCCCAGTGCGTCACGTTGATCAAGACCGTTGACCTTGATCACCAGCCCGTCCGTTTCGTACGGCAACGTCCCGCGCCGCTCGTCCCAAACCCCCAGACGCTCGACGATCTCCTCGATCGTTTCGAATACCTCGCGAAAAGGACTGACCGGTATCCCCCAATCCTTCATCGCGTCAAAGAACGCCGAATCCGTCTCATACGCCAGCGGCTCGACACGCCCGAAACCGTGCGCGACAAAGGTCAATCCCCGCCCGGCTGCGTTCCGCGGATCAAGCTGCTTGAGCGTCCCCACCGTTGCATTCCGCGGATTCGCAAACGTCGTCCCGCCCGCGGCCTCCCGCGCCGCGTTGAACTCTCGAAACCCCTCCGTCGGCCAGACGATCTCCCCGCGAACCTCGACAAGCCGTGGAACCCCGTCGCCCGACAATCTCAACGGAACCGACCGAATCGTCCGCACGTTGTGCGTAATATCATCCCCCGTCCGGCCGTCGCCGCGCGTCGCCGCCAACGCAAGCCGCCCTTGCTCATACAGCAGCGACACCGCCACCCCGTCGACCTTCGGATCCACGACATACGCGTACGCGTCACCGCCGAGCCCCTTCGCCACCCGCTCATCGAACTCGCGAAGTTGCGCCTCGTCATACGTGTTGTCGACCGACAACATCGCAACCGCGTGCGTGACGTGTACAAACCCCTCGATCGGCGCCCCCCCGACCCGCAGCGTCGGAGAATCCGTCGACATCAACTCCAGGTGCTGCTCTTCGAGCGAACGAAGCTCCGCCAGTAGATCGTCATACTGCCGATCCGTGATCATCGGCGCCGCCAGCACGTAGTAGGCATGATCGTGCCGTCGAATCGCCGCCCTCAGTTCTTCCACCCGTTTCGCTGCGGACCCAGCCATGAACCCATTATCGAGCGCACCCGCCGACATTGGCAACCGCCGACCCCATCGTCCCGAAGAGCCGACCCTGCCCCGATAACGCGCATCCAGCCGCCGACACGGGTAGGTTCTTGTCACGTCACCGGGATGAAGTTGCCCTGCGACGCATTCGCCGCGACAATGGGACGCGAATCGATCGACCTTAGCGGTGCAGGGCGACGGATCGCCGGCGGATCGGATCTTTCAGGCGCCAATGCAGAATGGAGCTTGCCCTGTGCCGATGAGTGAGGCAATGTCACCAGCCACAGCCGTAGAAACGACCGAAATGCCGGCCCGAGAGGGCATCAAGGAGACGCTCGAATCCATCGTCGTCGCCCTGATCCTCGCCTTCGTCTTCCGCGCCTTCATCGTCGAAGCCTTTGTGATCCCCACCGGCTCGATGGCACCAACCCTGTACGGCGCCCACGGAACGCTGCTCTGCGAAGACTGCGGCATCGAGTTCGCCTACGGACTCAAGGACCCCAACGACACCCGGCGGAATGTCCCCGTTCGCGCCACCTCGCGGGCCGTCTGCCCGAACTGCAACCACCCCAACACAGCCCTCCAGAGCAACGATGAGCAACGCAATCCCGAAAAGGGCGACCGCATTCTCGTGCTGAAGTGGCCCTTCTCCTTCGGCTGGGACGCCCTCGAACCCGCTCGATGGGACGTCATCGTCTTCAAGGACCCCGCCGACGGAACCACCAACTTCATCAAACGCCTCGTCGGTTTGCCCAACGAGGTCTTGATGGTCGCCGACGGCGACATCTACGCCGCACCCACCGACGAACTCTCGCCCGAGACCCTGGCTGAACTCGAGAAGCTGCAGAAGGAGAAGTACGATCATCGCTCCGGCATCCGTCGAGGCCGACTCCGACCCGTCCCACACAAGGTCCTCGCCGAACTCGACAAGAAAATGTCCATCCGGAGAAAGACGGACGAAGCCCAGCGCGCCTTGTGGTCCCCCGTCTACGACCACGACCATCCGCCGCGCTCACTGGACGCCTATCAGCCTCGCTGGATCGCCTCTGGCGGCGATGCCTCCGGTTGGGATGCTTCAAGCCCTCGCATTCGCTTCGCCGATCAAGGCGATCAGCCAGACGAACTAAAACTCACAGGCAAGGAGATTCGCGCCACCTGCGCCTACAACATCCACTCCCGCCCGGCTCCGCCGGTCTCCGACCTGCGTGTTCGATTCGTCTGGACGCCCGCCGGCACCGACGCGGCCACGCTGATCAGGCTCGAGAAGCTCGATCGCACCTTCTGGGCGAGAATCGCCGCCGGCGGCAACGTCTCGCTGCTGGAGTCGCCAGAGCCGCCGACCGACACTACGCCGACGATGGCCTCGGCCCGCCTCGCCCCCTTTACACGAGGGCAGCCCGCGGAAGTCAGCTTCGAAATCGTCGATTACCGCCTCGCCCTCCGCATCGACGCGGAAGTGGTCGTCGCATCGTCCGACGATCCTGCCGCCACTGCGTACTACGGGCCGAACCTCCCCGCACTGCGCCGCCGTCGCCAGGTCCGGGCGGTCACGCCCCGCTTCTTCGGCGAGTCCGGCGCCTTTGAGATAACCCACCTGGTTGTCGAGCGAGACGAACACTACTACCATGACGCCCGGACGCGAGCCCTTGGGTTGCCTTGGGCTCCGCAGGCAGGATGGGCAAGCGCGGAAAGCCCGATCCTGTTGCGCGGACACGAGTTCTTCATGCTGGGCGACAATACGGCCGCCAGCAAGGACTCGAGGCTGTGGGACCAGGTAGGCCCGCACCTTGTCGAGCGTGGCGATGAGTTCCAGCTCGGCACCGTCCCACGAGACCAGCTCATCGGAAAGGCGTTCTTCGTCTACTGGCCTAGCGGTCATCGGCTCGATTGGCTGCCGATTCCGGGGCTCAAGGATGTCGGCATTATCCCCGATGTCGGGCGAATGCGGTGGATCCGTTGATACCAGTGTCGTGACGCTTTCGTTGTCCGCCCGCGGGCTTTTCCACACGGTATCAACGAAACGGCTGAACCGCGGCTATGTCAGTAGGGATGGACGAATTCCATGGGAACCGACCTGGTCGCCGCGCCAGGTAATATCGACAACCATCCATGACCACCCGTAACCTCTTCCCAGTTAAGACCTTAGACCTACAACCTCAGCGGGAGGAATCGGTGATTCGTCGGCGCTCACCGATGAACCAACGAAGCCCTCTTTCGGCCTGTTCCATGGTTATTAACAACCTGTCACCGCCGCCCACCCGCCTGCAATGCAGTGCCATACCCCCTGCACTGGTGCACCATCGTGACACTTTCCGCTCACCGCGTCGCGACCCCGCGCATCGGAGGCCGTCGTGAGTGCCACTCACCTGACAGACCAGCCCTTGCTCGCCACCCACAAGCTCGTCAAACGCTTCAACGGGCGAGCTGTGGTTAATAAACTTTCGTTTGTCGTCCAGCCCGGCGAAATCGTCGGACTCCTCGGCCGCAACGGCGCCGGAAAAACCACCACCTTCCGCATGACCGTCGGCATGATCGATCCCGACGAAGGACGCGTCAGCTTCGACGGACAAGACGTCACAACGCTCGTCATGTACAAACGCGCCCAGCTCGGCATGGGATACCTCTCCCAGGAGCCGAGCGTCTTTCAACGCCTCTCCGTGAAAGACAACCTCCTCGCGATTCTCGAAACCATGCGAGGTCTGAGCCGACGCCAGCGCATTCAGCGCGCAAGCGAACTCGTCGAACAGTTCGGCCTCGTCGCCCAGCAAAAGCAGCTCGCCCGAACGCTCTCCGGCGGCGAGCGACGAAAGCTCGAAATCGCCCGCGCCCTCGTCACCGAACCGAAGCTCATCATGCTCGACGAGCCCTTCAGCGGTGTGGACCCCAAGACGGTCGAGAACCTCCAAGAGCAAATCCTGGACCTCAAACGCCACCGGGGAATCGCCATTCTCCTCACCGATCACAACGTGCGAGAAACGCTCCGCGTCACCGACCGAAGCTACATCGTCCACGACGGAGAGATGCTCGCCGAAGGCCACCCCCGCGACATCATCCGAGACCCGCTGGTCCGCAAAACCTACCTCGGAAACAGCTTCCGCGGAGACGAGTTCGATCAGCCACGCTGACGGTTCAGAATGAGCACGACACCCAACAACGGACCCGATGCCCCAGCCGATTCACTCGGCCCATCCGCGCGCACCGACGCCGTCTCCCTGCAATGGGCCGACGTCGACCGGCAGACCTGGGACATTGAACTCACGCCCGCGTACATCCTTCTGCGATCCGGCGAAAAGACCGTCAAGCTGCCCGAAACCGATTGGGCCAAAGACCTCTACGCCGCCAAACACGGCGAAGGGTTCATCATCAGAATCGAAACCTTTGACTGCGCCGTACGATTCATGGTGGACGCGCAGCAAGCCGCGCCCTTCTTCGCCCACGTCAATCCACCGCCGCAGACCCCCGAGCGCGAACCCGATAAGGTCAAGCCACAACCCGCGCAGACGAAACCGCTACTCTGGCCAAAGGTCTCCCCTATTGCCGTTTGGGCGTTGATCTGCTCCGTACCCTCATTCATTCCGTTCTGGGGATGGCCCTTCGCCGGTGCGACCGTCATCCTCTTGATCCTGCACAGGACCAACGTGCGACGATCCGACGCGTGGCGACACTCCCGCGCGCTATGCCTCGCTGCATTCGTCTTCTTGATCGTCGGACTGTTCGTATCCATGCTCGCGACGTGGGGGATTCGCCAGGGCTTCACCGAGGCGAGTGTTCTTTACAGCGCGCCGACGGGCGGGAGCGGGTCCGGTCGAAACTACGGCCTGATCGCAGGGGCGCTTTTTGTCGTCCTCGCTTCCCTCTCCGTGCATGAAGCCGCACACGCCATTACCGCCTGGTGGCTCGGTGACGGCCTCGCTCGCTCGATGGGTCGCGTCACCCTCAACCCACTTTCCCACATCGATCCCTTTGGAACCGTCCTCTTACCGCTCCTTCTCGTTTGGATGGGAGGCCCCGTATTCGGATACGCGCGACCCGTTCCCGTGCGCGTCGAGTCGCTTCCCCGTCACCGTCGCGCGCACATCCTCATCTCGCTCGCTGGTCCGGGCTCGAACATGATCCTCGCCGGCGCCTCGTTGATGCTACTGATCGCCCTGGGATGCGTCATACGACTCGCGGTTCCCGAGGCCTCCCTCCTCCACCTCGGTAGCCCTTACATCCACACACCTGTCGCCGCATCGGGCTTTGCGCTCGCACCGGCCGTCGGCCCCCTATGCACGATCCTCAAACTGAGCTTCTTCATCAACGTACTTCTCGCGATGTTCAACATGATCCCCATTCCCCCTCTGGACGGCTCATGGGTGCTCGAACATCTTTTCCCGCTAAGCCTCGGCCGGCTCTACGCCGCCATAAGACCCTACGGCTTCATCATTTTCGTCGCCCTGATCTACACCAACATGTTCACCTACCTGCTGGACTTGGCTTTCTCTGTCATCCTCCCCGGTTTCGACCTCCTCTCAGTCGCCACGGGCTTCTGAGCACGTAGGCCCGGCATGCGTACCATCTAAAGCGATGACCGTACGACGACACTCGCCGGGCACGCGTCACCCTGCCATTCCGTACCGTCACCGCCCCGTCGGCAGCACAATCCGAACCGCCTTGGGAACCGCCTCGATCGTCGCCGGTGTCGAGCCCACGCGCTCGCCGTCCGCCCAAAGCTCCATCGGTTCGTCTGACTCGATGACAAGCCGCGCAGTACGAACGAAGCGAACATCCGACCGGTTTCGATGCCTCCCGCGAAGCACCGTCAACATCAACCCCAAAGCCCGAAACTTCGACACCGCATTGATCACACATAGGTCCAGCTGACCGTCGGTCGGAACCGCGTCCGGCGCAATGGGAATCGCCCCGCCGTAGGACGCCGTGTTGGCGCTCGAAGCCAAAAACACACGCTGCTCAATCTCGCCGAACGCACCGGACAGGCGTACCTTGCGTGGCCTATAGCGAGCCAGAACGCGCACCGCACCAAACAGATACGCCGCCGTGCCTCGAAGCGGAACATTCATCGTATCGACGTAGCTCGATACCTCGGCATCAACGCCGGCCGTCGCCACCGTACAGAAATACCGATCATTCACGCGCCCCAGATCGATTCGCCGCACTTCACCGGTCGCCAACATCTCCGCCACCGCCGCCGAACTCTTCGAGATTCCCAGCGCGCGAGCAAGATCGTTGCATCGCCCCGCAGGTATCACGCCCATCGCCGGACACGCTTCGCCGAGACTCGCCCCCAGCGGTGCAAGTGCATTGGCCACCTCCTGCATCGTTCCGTCACCGCCGCAACCGGCCACACAACTCGGGCGACCAACCTCATCCAAAGACGCCTCGCGCGCGATCCGCTCCGCCTCACCACGCGCCGAAGTCTGCATCACCGTTGCCGTCACGCCGCGCCGCCCCAGATCCTCAGCCACCGTCTCAGCCATCCGCAACGCGCGCCCACGCCCCGACGTCGGATTGACGATGATCAAGATGGACCGGGCCGTCGACATTGGCACGTTCGTTCCCGCGCGGTCTTACGGAATATCGCTCATCAGAATCGGTGGGCAATGGAAGTAGCAAACGCGTGCGTCCGCCCCTTCGCCGTCTCGCGCCATACCCAGCGCCGTGTCCAGCGAAGGCGCGATCTCATACCCCAGCCGCCCCGCCGCCATCTGACTCTTGGGATTCACGGCGATCACGCGACCGACGTGTGCCGCGCCATGCGCGCCCCAATACCACATGTAGAAAGGATGCACACCATGGTAGGCATACGAGTTGCGGTACAGATCGATGTAACGCTCATTCTCCGCGTACGACGTCTCAAACCGCTCCGCCAGCTCCTTCGGGTCGCGCGTCTGCGGAATCAGCTCCTCGAAGAAATCGAAGTAGGACGGATGATGCGTCATGTGGAACTTGTTCTCGAGCGGATGAAGCATAATCATCGTCCCGCCCTCGCGCAAGTAAGGCCGATTGCGATAGAAATTGAAGAAGTACCCCAGCGCCAGGCAGTTCACCAGAATCGGATTGAGAATCGAATCGACATTGTACGGCCCGATGGACGGCAGGCCCACGATGACTACGTCGTACGCCTCGGGGACTTTGACGAGATACTGCTCGTTGACGGCCTCGAGTGTTCTTGCGTGAACCGCCTCGGTCTCGCCCGCGTGAACCCCCGTGAGTCCGTACGGCGCAGGAAGAGCACTGTACGCCTTGCGTCGAAGCGGACCGGGAAGGAGCTTCAACCCCACACGGCTGCTCTGAAACGTAAGATGATCGCGAAGACCCCAGTCATGCTCGCGCTTCTGCAAGAAACCCAGCGAGCGATGGAACGTATCGCTGTTGAGCGTCGTCTCAATCGTGAAGATCTTGAGGTGCTCCTTGGCGATCTCGCCCATACGCTCACAGGAACGATGGAAAATGCTGTTCGGCGGATCCATGTAGCTCGAATCGTGCAGCATCGTCTGCGGATTGTGATGGTGTCGCACCGACTTGTACGTCGCCAGACCGACCGGCACCGATTTGTGACCGCCGTCCATCGTCACGAGATTGATGTTCACATAGATCAGCAAATCCGACTCGACCGCACGCCGGTTGATCTCCACATCTTCCCCATGCTCGGTTTGGCCAAGGTGCGTATTACCTTCCGGATCTTCCGCGTCGTGATTGTAGAGTCGGTCAGGCCAGAATCGTTTGAAGATCGCAGATCCCACGAAGTGCTTCAGCTCCTTCGGCGTGCATCTGCGGTGCAGACAGATCGCACAGATCAGGTGAATGTCCGTCACCCCCGCGCGATCCAACCGCTCGAGCACAATCTCCATCACCGTCTGCCGGATGTCGGGCTTGGCCATCGCCGGCAGTGGCAGCGACACGTCATCGAACGCGATCGTCACCTTCATCCCTGCCGTGAGCAATCCGTCGAGCGGCTCACTGTTTTCGGGATGATCGATCGCCTGAACAATCGCCGCCCGTCGATCCGGAAGCGGATCGAGCGGCGCGTTCGGATAGATCACCGTCGTGCCGACCGGCAGTCGGTGTCGCTCGTATCCCTCCCCGCAGTGAAAGAGAAAAGGCGGATCCTTGGACGTCACCGTATGAATATTGGAAGATCCGTTCGTCGTCGTCATCGAGCTTCATCCTTGATGGATCGTAAAAACCGTCTTGACCACACCGCTTCGCCCCGTCTGGATCGCCGACGAAAACGCCGCCCGGTAGTCCTCCAGCGCGAAAGGTTCCCCTACCATTCGTGCGAGCTTCTCTCCCCAAGTGCGCATCAGGTCGATCGCGATCGTGAACGTATCACACGCTTCATCGCCACGACGCTCGCGACCATACGCATACGCCGCGCGAACCGTCAGCTCCTTGAACCACATCGGCGTCCAGTCGACCGCCGGTGGAGCGCCCGGCATACCCACCAACACGAACGTCCCGCCGCTCTTCGTGAATCGCAGTCCGTCATCGATCGACGCGGTCGACGCCACACAGTCGAACGTCGCCGACGCGCCACCGATCACCGTCGGCTTGCCGAGTTGCGGGTCAAGAACCTCGGCCCCCAGTGCGCTGCCCCACGCCGCATATCGAGCTGCAACCGACCCGCCGGCGGCGAGCAACACGTCGGCCCCCAGCTCCATCGCCGCCTGCCGCTGATGATCGTGCTTCGCCACCGCCACAATCCGGGCGCGACGGTCCAACGCTCGCAGCGCCGCGATCGTGAGTAAACCGATCGATCCACACCCGATCACCAGCGCCGTATCCTCGGCCGCCAGGTCGGCCCGGAGTGCGCCGTGAACCGCGCAGGCGAACGGCTCGATCAATACGGCCGTCCGATCCTCCAGCCCGTCGGGAACACGATAGACCTGCGAGGCGTGCGCCACGAAGTTTTCGCCGAACGCCCCGCCCGTGTCGCGGCAGAACCCCGTCTGAATCCCGGCCGAAACGTCGCCCCGCGTCACGTTTCGGCACAGCGCGTCGCACCCGCCGCTGCACGCCTCGCACGGAGGCTCAATGCCGCGTGCATGACACCCCAGTGCCGGGTGGAGCACGACGCGATCCCCCTCGCCAAGTGTGTCAACCTCCTGCCCCACCTCGATCACCGTCCCCACCGTCTCATGCCCCATTACAAACGGCATCGACGTCACCGGCGCCAGATACGGACTGCTCTTCGCGCAGACCGTCGCCACGTCCGACCCACAAATCCCCGCCAGGCGCGGCGCAATCCGCACCCAATGGGGCGTGGGCAACGGCGGCGGCGGAATGTCCGAGAGTGACAACGGTGAGACACTGCCGGTATAGAGTCCTCGGAAGCGCGGACCGAGGATCTTCAGCATGGCGTACCGCGGAATGCTCTTTCGGTACAGCAGCGCCTTCATGGACTGTCACTCCCGTGACACTCTCGGGTCGTCCAGTGCAGCACCGGCCAGCCCCGCTTCGACGCTCGTGCGGCCAACGCCTTGTCGGGATTGACGGCACGCGGGAAGCCGACGGTTTCGAGCATGGGAAGGTCGGCGATGCTGTCACCGTAGGCGTAGGATTGAGACAGATCGATGCCCTGAGCCTCGGCGAAGGCGTGAATCCTCCGGGCCTTCTCCTCCATGCCGATCGGCGGTCCATTGAGATCGCCCGTAAACATCCCGTTCGATTCGACGAGCGACGGCGCCATGACATCATCCACCGAGAGATCCTCAGCCAAGGGTGTAATGATAAAGTCGATGGACCCCGTCACGAAGACGATCCGCCGCCCCGCCTCTCGGTGTTTCGCGATGCAGTCGCTCGCCTGAACGAAGCGCCGAGGATGGATGACATCACGATGGCAGTCCTGGACCAGGGCTCTGATGTCCACCGTCGAGAGTCCGGCGTAACTTCGGTAGAAAACGATATTGAGTCGACTCCGGTCGATCTTATCGAGCACGAGGTAGTAGAGACATTTCACCAAGAACGCCGCATACCACAGGCGCCCGGCAAGCGGTCCCATGCGTCGTCGTCGGAAGTAGGCGTAGTAGTCGACGATCGTCGTGGCGGTGATGGTGCCATCCACATCGAAAATCGCGGCCTGGCGGGCGGAACCCGAGTCACTCGCGGTGGTCACACCGGCGCTCCCGCAGCCAACTCGCGCACAGCGTTCTCGACCTGTAGTGTGAGGGCACGCAACCGCGCAAAGCGGTCGTCGTCGCCCTCGTCTTTCGGCGGATGAACCGGCTCGCCGAACGTCACGGCAATCGCGCCGGGTCGGACAAACCGGTGTCCCTTGGCCAGGAGATCAAACGCGCGATCAATGTAGACCGGAACAATGGGAACCTGACGCTCCATGGCCAACACGGAAACGCCGATCTTGAAGGGCTGCATCTCGCCGGTGGTCGATCGTGTGCCCTCCGGGAAGATCAGCAATCCATCTCCACGCCTCAGTGCGTCGGCGCAGCGTCGAAGTCCAAGCACGCCGTCGGCCTGGCGATCGAAGGGGATCGTATCGAGCAATCGGCCAAAGACGATTCGTTTGAACGCATTGCTGAAGAAGTAGTCCTCTGCGCCGGCGATCCAGACGCGTCTCTTTCCTCCCACGGCGACGAGCGTCGACGGCGAATCAAGATGGGACGAATGATTGGGCGCGAGGATGAATCCACCCTTCGCCGGAATGTTCTCCCGCCCCCGCGCATGAATGCGCACGTACGAGTGCATGAAGGCGTTAATCCCACCGCGCACCAACCAACGCGCGGGAACGAGCGGCGTGGGAATCGTCCCGTTCAACCTGGCGTCGGCTTGGGGTTGCGTGGTCCACTTTCCCCGGCGTCCGGCCCCGTGAGCGGGCTTCTTGGGTTGCCGATCACCGACGAGCTTGAGTAGGTCGGATACCCGCGCGATCTTGGCCGCGGTCTCGCCGTCGATCGACTTTCTGAACTGGGCCTCGATCTCGCTGAGGACATCCATCTTTCCGATACTGTCGATGCCCAGGTCGAGGTGCAGGTGCATCTCCCTTCCGATCGACTCGGGTGAGCGCTTGGCCTGGCGCGAGAGGATCCGGCGAACGGCATCGAGCTGGGCATCGTCGTCGAGATCGCCCCTTCGCCGAGATTCTCCATCGCCGACACCCTCCGCAGGCGACTCGTCAAAAGGCTTCGACGCACGCTGTGCACAGACCCAGTCGCGAATGGCGCCGCGTTTGGCTTTGAGTGTGGAAGTCTTGGGGAGTTCGCGATCCCAAAAGTGCAGCGTGGCGATTCTCTGATGCGACGGAAGCGCGTCACCGACGGCCTCGACGGCGATGCGAATCTCACGTTCGATCGATGATCGATCGAGATCGGGCGACGTGGCGGAATCGATCACGATGACGGCGTGGATGGCCTCGCCCAGTCCGTCTTCCGAAGCCATTCCGAAGATACAGAGTTCCTTGGTATACGGGAGGTCACCGTATCGCGCCTCGACCTCATCGGGATAGACATTCTTCCCGGCACTCGTGACGATCAGATCCTTGGATCTTCCCGTAAGGAAGAGGTAGCCGTCCGAGTCGCGGCGCCCTAGATCGCCCGTGCGAAACCACCCGTCGACGAGGACTTCGTCGGTGGCGGAAGGGTTCTTGAGGTAGCCTGTCATCACGTTGGGCCCGCGGACCCAGACCTCACCGATGCCCTCGAGGTTTTCGTTCCGTATGTCGGTCTCGACGCCGGGCAGAGGCGGTCCGACGGAACCGCCGCGCGCGCGACCCGGTGGATTGACCGTGAGCACGGGCGATGTTTCGGTCAGGCCATATCCTTCATAGACTTGGAACCCGAGGCGTCGGAAGGAGGCGAACAGGCCTGGGTCAAGTCGAGAGCCCCCGGACACGAACATGCGCAGTCTTCCGCCGAACCGCTTGTGAACGGTACCGAAGAGCAGCCGGCCCATACGATGCCCCGACACGTTCGAAAGGAAGCCAAGGACCCTGAAAAATGTCCGTTTCACTCGGCCTGCGGTCGCAACGGCGTTCTCGATGGAGTCGTGGAACATCCCCAGCAGTCGCGGGACGACCAGCATCTTCGTCGTTCCGGTCGCCTGCATGACGGAGAGAATCTCCGGACCCTTGAGCTGTTCCACATAGGTGAGCGTGGCGCCGCTGACGAGCGGGACGAGGAAGCCGCCGGTAAACTCGAACGCGTGGTACATCGGCAAGACGGAGAGAAGCTGATCGGCGGCACCGACCGGATGCACGCGGACCAGGGCCGCGGCGTTCGCAATGAAGTTGCGATGCGTCAGTTGAACCGCCTTCGGCGAGACGGTTGTGCCCGAGGTGAAGAGGATCGACGCCACCTGGGACTCGTCGACATCGACGGGATCGGGAGCGGCGTCACGCGCGGCGCCGGGGCGAGGAATGAACGGCTCGCGCATCACGACCAGCTCAGGGTCGCCTTCACTTCGCTTGTCTGACAGTGCGTCGTGCGTGGCCGGCGTCGCGCACATCAGCTTCGACTCGGCAAAACGCGACGACGCCCAGGCTTCATCCGGCGGAAGCTGCGGATCGAGTGGAACGGCGATCAGACCGGCTCGCATGGCTGCGAGATAGGTGAGCCCCCACTCCGGACCGCTCTCGCCACAGATGGCGATGCGGTCGCCTGGTCTCAGGTTGCGTTCGTTGAACCGGCGCATGATCGCGCCGGTCGCGTGGAGCGCTTCTTCAAACGTATAGCGAACCCAGCGGTTGTTTCGACGAACCTGGAGCGCGGGCTTCTCACCAAATCGCTTGACGGCTCGCTGAAACACATCAAACAGGTGAGCGCCTTTCAGCGCGTCGGCGGCACTGCCCGGCCCGTCATCTCCGCGCGGATCGGCGGCGAGAATCTTCTGTGTCGGCTCGCTTCCGGTCCCCAGTACGAACGAGCGAATCCCCGGAACGTGGCGGTTGACGATGTAGTCTTGCCAGTCGATCACACCGGCGTCGAAGGGGAATGCCTCACGGTCTTCGGCGCAGAGCCTTGCCTCGGCGGTGCGCAAGGTATCGTCGGCGAAGCGGCAATCCAAATGCGTGTAGGGAAAGTAGATCTTCGCGAAGTAGACCAGCTGCTCGACGCGACGCGCGATCGCGGTCACGCGCCGGAAGCGCCGCCCCTGGATGCCGAGCGCCTTGAAAATCTTCAGGACCTGCGCGATGCGGCGCTGCTTGGCCTGCCAGCGATTCATGAAGGCATCGCGCGAAACCAAACGCAGCCGGCCGGGACGAATGGGTCTTCCACTGTCATCGAGCATGGGGCGCAGACGATAGGCTCGCTCGAGTGCCGTTCGCAGCGCGCCAACGCGAAATGGATTGCGGTCACTCGATGCGCAGTGATAGACGCGGAGTCCGTCACGCCAGCCTTCACCGACGGGAAGCGTCGCGATCATCGCGTTGGCGACGAAGTCGACGGGAATCAGATCGATGGAAATGTCGGCGTTGGCGGGAAATTCGTTCACTTTTCCCTGACCGTACGCAACGATAATCGGGTCGGCCATCCGCAGTCCGTCGATCCAACCGGGGAGCGGCTCTTCGAAACTTCCCTCGATGATGGCCGGTCGAAAGATGACGAGCGGTACGTCAGCCCGGTCGCGCACCAGAAGTTGTTCGCCGATCCACTTGGTGAACGTGTACGTGTCGTTCCACCCGTGAGATCTCGCACGGCGCATGCCGGCTTCGATCAGCTCGCGCCGGCACATTTCCGAGTCGGCGCCGAACCGGTGTCTGACCTCTGCGGCTTCACCCCGCATCGATTCGACGAGACCGTCGAGATCAAACGCGCCGTCGTCGCGGCGCGGAAGAGACTCTCTCGCTCGTTCGGGCGCTGAGAAATCTTCGAGCACTTCGCCGGTTCGGGCACCGCAGACGTAGCACGTGGAGACGTGCATGAAGGGGACGTCGCCACAATCTTGTGCAAAGCGCAGCAGCCGCCCAGGCCCCATCGTGTTGAGTTCGACCGCCAGGTCGATGCGCTCGTCGAAGGTCACGGTCGCGGCGCTGTTGACGATCAACGTGATCTTTCGCGTCAGCGCCTCGTAGTCCGCCGGATCGAACCCGAGATTCTCCTTCGTAAGATCGCCTGCAATGACATCGATCTTCTCTTCGCAAAGTTCCTCGAAGCCATGCCCCAGCGAGGCGCGGAGCCGATCGTACGCGCGTGAACCGAGCACCTCGCGCACGACGCGTTGGCGCGCGGACGTACCGTCGGAGCGCTGTCGGATCAGCAGGTGGATCTTGCCGACGGAGTCGACCGCGCGCAACAGTTTCTCGACGAACGCTTTGGCGAGGAAACCCGTCGATCCCGTCACCAGGATGTGGTGCCCCGCCAAACGATCGCGAATGCTGTGCGGGTCTGTCGTTGGCTGTGTCGTCACGTGTCCTTGTTCGCCGCGCACAAGACCGTCCGGCCCATCGCCCCTCGGAGCCATCCTGACTCCAGGCCGTGGGCGGGGCATGGCCAAGCCGACCGCCATTGGCGGAATCTCGCCGCCATGACGTGCGCAAAACCCGCCGCCGGCACCGGTCCGTATCATCATGATCCGTGACGGAATTGGCAACATTCCCTCGTCAGATCTCATCAAACCGCGTTTTCAATATCACCAGTGCCTGTGATATCATGTGCCCCCTGACCCGGACGGGAATGCATCCCCGTTCGCGCGCCCGCGCCCATACACGAACCGATCGATCCGCGTTACGGAACGGCTCACTTCGCGCGCGATGACGGACTCAGGCGCTGATCGATGCTCATTCGCACAGCCTCGAGACTCAGGCAGCCATGGCGGACGTTTTAACCTGACCCTTCAGCTCTCTGGCGTCTCGGATCGAGGCGTTGTAAGGTCCCCCGCGACGGGACCGCACCTTGGTGGTGCGATGCTTAGGCCCTGCTTACGAGGATGAGATGAAGGAATATTCGCCCCACCAGAAGAAGATCATCGAACGGTATTACGACCGGCGCGACGAGATCATGCTCGGCAAGCTCGGCGAGATGGTCACGGAGGTCATCCTGGCTGAAACGGACAAGCGGCGCGACCAACTCTGGGGTCGCATCGAGAAGGCGATGAAGAATCTGAAAGTCCCGCCGCGCCTGTCTGCGCACATCCTGACAACGCGCGATGCGGAAGTGCTGGCGCGCAACGTTCGCGATTGGCTGAAGCAGGCGAAGGGGTGAGCGGAAGCGACGAAGCGACGGAGCCACGCAGCGACGAAGGGGTGAGCCGGGAGAAGAGGGGCGGAGGGGCCCGCCGCGGCGGGCAGGCTCCGGAGCGCGGGAGAGGGGCCACGCCCTGACGACCTCGACCATCCGTCAATCATTCCCCCAGGTCAGCGCTTCGCTAGCGACCTTGGCCACCCGTCCATCAGCCAAAAGAAACAGACCCCCCTGAATCCCCCCTTGGTAACGGACAACGTCCCGAGGGGGGAGCCGGGCGCTGCATCAAGATGCACCCTACGCCGGCCGTGGAATCGACACGGGCAAACGAGTTTGCCCATGCCACCCTGCCGAACGCTGCGACAGCATGCCCGCGCCTTGGCTTGGGCATGGCACCCGGCGCGGCAAGTGGGAAGCGCTACAAGGCTGAATCAGTCTCTCGGGTCGGCCTGGAGGAAGAGGCTGCTTGGGGCCTCATCAAAGTATTTGAATAGCGCGGGGCAAAGCCATCCCTCCATGGGCGGATCGTCGAGGCTATACCAGTTACCGCCGTCCTCTTCGCGGACCCAGTTGACTTCGATTTGATAGCCGGGAAAGCGAGCGGCTGAGAAGGTGAGGCGGAAGCCGTCTCTGGCGCCTGGTATGTCCTCGACGAGGTAGTCGATCATCTCGGGAACGCCGGCTACGAACGGCTCGCGCTCGAGGCCGACGCCCGGGTCGTCGAAGACCCATGTTCCTTCGTACCAATAGGGCGCGATGACCATGATGGCGTTGCTCATTGTCTTGGCTCCTGGTGTGGGGCTGAGCTGGTTCGTGTCGGTGGTGGCACGTGCATCGCTATATTTTAGCATGGCCGGGGTTGGGTTGGCGAGGGGGGCTGGGGCGGGTGCTTCTCACCACGAAGGCACAAGGCACGATGGAGAGGGGAGGGAGAAGGGACGGAGGGACAGAGGACACGATACGGCGGGCAGGGGGCGGGAGTGGAGCGTGTGACGCTACCCTCGGAATACCTCGCCAAGGGGCGGCGGGAGGGATGCGGCCTACGGGCTCTAGAGGTTGGACGCGTTCGGTTCCGTACCTTGAAAGATTGCCTCGTCAGGATTGCGCACTGCTGACAAGATGTTCTCAGCCACCTTGTCGAGGAGCTTCTTGCCCCAGAACGGATCGTTGACATCGTAGTAAACAACTCGAATGTGCTGAAGATCAAACGGAACATCGTTTTCGTTCGCTGACACAAGCACCACTGGCTTCTTGAGCGCGTGTGCCAGTCCGAGTTCATAGAACACATTTGGATTGCGGGATGTCAACTCCGCAACCAATACTCTCGCGGCGCTGATTCCGGTCCACACCTGGTCCATAATCTTCCCGGTTCCAAAGATGTCGGCATCCGCGCGCACTGGGTTGAACCCCGCCTTCTGAATCGCCGGCTTATATACCGACTCATAGTACTCTCCCAGTGGGCTGGCGAAGGTCTGCATTACAAAACACGTGTCGTTGGCGTTGACAGACACGCCCTTCTCTAGTTTCCTCATTCGGTCAGACTTTTGACTCCCGGTGTCAGCATCCTGTGCAACGTCAAGAATACGGATCTTTCCATCACGGTCACTAAGCAACTCGGCCTTCTTGAGCGTAGCCACGAACACGTCCTGGAACTCCGCCACTTTTTCGCGGGGGATTCCGAACGTTTCAACGACAGTGTTTTCGAAGAACTTCTTATCGGGCAGGTTTTCTCCACGATAGTGCTGGTAGACCTCCGAGATGTCGGGTGCTTTTGACACTGCCTCACGGTAAGCCAACAACTCATCTTGGGGGTTCTGTGGACGAAGGATAGTCTTCGCTAGTCTCGATGGTTCAATCAGTCCGTCTTTCGCAGATGCCAGTAAGCCGTACTTTTTTGCGGAGCTCACTTCAACGCTGAACGGGCCATGCGCACCCACTCCAACAAACTCCGCAGCTTGTTTTACCGTGCATGCCTTCCCGGCATTCTGCTCAAGAATGGCCTTCGGTATACGAAGTGACTTTTCCACTGAATGGCGTGGGTACTTTGCCTTCTTCCCACGATCCTTACTACGCGAGGGACTTCTTCTAGATTTCTTCACTGGCTGTTTTGGACTCTTCTTTGTTGGCATCCCTTTGCCTCGTTTCACTGGGCCAATGGAATCACCGCCCACACACACTTCTCATGCACTTCGTGAAGGCCGATTCATGTCTCACGGTGTCACGGCACCCCCAACTTGAGACCTCCCATACACCAAGTCTCAGTATTAAGCAAGTACTTCACGGAACGTGTGAACACAAAAACACCCCGCCGGGGGAGGGTCCCTCGGCGGGGTGGGTATCGTGAGCGGTCGGCAGTGTGGCTGACCGGTTGGGTCTGTCGGTGATGACAGGGTCATCAGGCTTCAGTCATCAGTCTTCAGTCATCAGTCATCAGTTGTCAGTCATCCGCAGTCCGTAAACCCGCTTCCTTACGGGCGCCTCTCGGAGCGGGGCCGTCCCCCACCCTCGCTTCGCGAGAATGGGGCACCCGTACAAACGAACCGCGATCATCGAGTCCCCCAGGTCTGAAGACCTGGGCCACCCAGTCCACAGAGCGGCGCTTCGCTTGGCCATGCCACCCGCCGGACGCTGCGACAGCATGCCCGCGCCTTTTGGCTTGGGCATGGCACCCGCCGCTTCCTTACGGGCGCGTCTCGGTATCCGTCCGTCCCCCACCGTTGCTTCGCAACAATGGGGCACCCGCTGCAAAGAAAAAGAAACGGACCCCCCTGAATCCCCCCTTGGCAAGGGACACAGTCCCGAGGGGGGAGCGGGGAATCGCTGCGTGCCTACTGGCTTCGTCGCTACATCGCTACGTCGCTACGTCGCTACATCGCTACGTCGCTTCGCCGCTTCGTCGCTTCCGCTACATCATTCCGGGCATGCCGCCCATGCCGCCCATGCCGCCCATGCCGCCGGGCATTCCGCCGCCCATGCCGGCGCCGGCGGGCATCTTGGGCTTGTCTTCCTTGATCTCGCTGATGGCACAGTCGGTCGTCAGCAGCAGGCTGGCGACGGAGGCTGCGTTCTGCAGGGCTACGCGCTCGACCTTGGCGGGAACGAGGACGCCCATCTTGATCAGGTCGCCGTAGTCGCCGGTGAGGGCGTTGAAGCCGTAGTTGGTGTCGTTGGTTTCCGACACCTTCTGCCAAACGATCGAGCCGTCGAGGCCACCGTTGGCGGCGATCTGACGGATCGGGGCAGACAGGGCGCGACGGACAATGTCGACGCCGGTTCGCTGGTCGCCCCTGAGCTTCTTGGCGAGCGCGTCGAGGGCCTTCATCGCACGGAGCGGGGCCACGCCGCCGCCGGGGAGAACGCCCTCTTCGACGGCTGCACGGCAGGCGTGCAGGGCGTCTTCGACGAGTGCCTTCTTCTCTTTCATCTCGATCTCGGTGGCTGCGCCGACGTTGATCTGCGCGACGCCGCCGGCGAGCTTGGCGAGGCGCTCTTCGAGCTTCTCGCGATCGTAGTCACTCGATGTGGCTTCGATCTCGTTCTTGATCTGCTCGATGCGCCCCTTGATGGCCTTGGTGGTTCCGCCGCCCTCGACGATGGTGGTGTTTTCCTTGTCGATGCGGATCTTCTTGGCGGAGCCGAGGCTGGAGACGTCGGTGTTCTCGAGCTTGATGCCGAGGTCCTCAAAGACGGCTGTGCCGCCGGTAAGGACGGCCATGTCTTCGAGCATGGCTTTGCGGCGATCGCCGAAGCCCGGTGCCTTGACCGCACAGACCTGGAGGGTCCCGCGGAGCTTGTTGACGACGAGCGTCGCGAGGGCTTCGCCCTCGATGTCCTCGGCCACGATGAGCAGCGGACGACCGGCTTGGGAGACCTTCTCGAGGACGGGGACCATGTCCTTGACGGTGGAGATCTTCTTTTCGTGAATCAGGACGAACGGCTTGTCCAGCTCGCAGGAGAGGTTCTCGAAGTTGTTGATGAAGTGCGGCGAGAGGTAGCCTTTGTCGAACTGCATGCCCTCGACCAGGTCGACGGTGGTGTCGAGAGTCTTGCCCTCTTCGACGGTGATGACGCCGTCCTTGCCGACCTTCTCCATCGCCTGGGCGATCTGCTTGCCGATGTCGGCGTTCTGGTTGGCCGCACAGGTGCCGACCTGGGCGATCTGACCGCTGTCCTTGACGGGCTTGCTGAGCGCGTCGAACTGCTCGACGACGCAGGCGACGGCCTGCTCGATGCCACGCTTGAGCTGCATGGCTTCGGCGCCGGCGGCAACGTTCTTGAGGCCTTCGTCATAGATGGCTTCGGCGTAGACGGTGGCGGTGGTGGTTCCGTCACCGGCGACGTTCGAGGTTTTTGAGGCGACCTCTTTGACCATCTGCGCGCCCATGTTCTCGTAGGCGTTTTCCAGTTCGATCTCCTTGGCGACCGTGACACCGTCTTTCGTGACGGTCGGGCTGCCGAAGGACTTCTCGATCACGACGTTTCGCCCGCAGGGGCCGAGCGTGGCTTTGACGGCTCGGGCGAGCTGCTTGACGCCACGTCGAATGGCCTCGCGGGCCTCCATCTGATACGCAATTTGCTTCGCTGCCATGGAATGTTAACTCCCGTAGTGAGTGGACTTATTCGGTCGAATCGTGAATCGCGAGAGCGTCGAGCCTGGTCGCCGAGGCGCCCTTCGCGATTCGTTCGTCGTCATTCGTGGTTACCCTACGACTCCGAGGATGTCGGACTCGTCCATGATCATGTACTCGTCGCCGTCGACCTTGATCTCGGTGCCGGCATAGCTCGTGAAGATGACCTCGTCGTTCTTCTTCACCTGCATATCACTACGCGTGCCGTCGTCGAGCAGCCGACCGTTCCCAACCGCCAGGACGAGCCCGCGCTTGGGCTTCTCTCGCGCGCTGTCGGGGAGCACGATCCCGCCTGCCGTCTTCTCCTCCGCATCCACGCGCTTGAGGATCACCTTGTCGCCGAGCGGTTTGATGTTTAACTTGGCCATGTCCGTTGCACTCCTTCTGGTGTCCAAACTAAAGACTCTACGTTTTCGCGTTTGCTGCACAGGGCGTTTCACGCCAAAAGCCCCGAATCCCGACGGGCCTGTTTCGAGGCCGCCGGGACGGTGCGCAGAACTCACCGCCCCTGAGGATTACATGCCCGATGCCAACCCGAGCCTCCGCGGAGAGTCGCCCGACGAGAGTGATAAACTCTTTTCTAGAAAGTAGTTACGGAGATCCCCTTCAGCCGGGAGCGCCGGCGCGCCGCCGCCGAGCCGCCGATGACGCTGTCATTTCGGAACCTGGCGAGTCCGGTTTCTGCCAGATTGGCAGATTCCGCCTTGACCCGATCAACCCGTTCTACCGAAGGACGGACGCGAGGCGACACCGCAAAGTCGCATGAGGAATCAAAAACCGAATGGCAGGGGTTTTTACCTTGACTGGGTTTTCTTCAGCTCAATAGACTTACGCAGTATGAGTTTCGTGCGTCCTCTCACTGGGGCATTCGCGACATGCGGCATCTGGCACTCAACTCGTTTTTCATATCCAAGGAGTCAACACCATGACCGGAAGAAACCTGCGGGCGTTGTTCGCTATCGTTGCGGCCGGCTGTCTTGCGCTGTCCACCGGAGCCGCCCTGGCGGCGGCGGGAACGCAAGAGCCCGCCGAAGTCCCCGAGAATCCCTGCCCGGTCATGAGCCATCCGTGCGGGGCCTGCACGAGCACCTGCACAACGCCGTCCGACTCGAGCCAGTGTTCCCAATGCTGCGCGGGCCGCGCCACCTGCCTGACCTGCTGTAACGCCAATTACGCGGGGCGGGAGAAACAGAAGTGTACCGGGTATTGTGAATTCGAGTTCCCTAGTTCCATAACCGTTGACTGATCTTCGGAGCAAGTCCAATGTCGAGTGCTCCCGTACTCTTGGGGTGTGTGCTGACATGCCTGACCGCCGGGGATCAGAAGCCGATCGAATTGAAGCCCGGCGCCTGGATCAACGCTCCGACCGTCCGCGTTCCGGATGATCGCACCTATGTGTTGCTCTTCTTCACCACGTTTCAAGAGCGCGAGACCCGCCCGTTCCTCGTCGAGGTCAACAAGCTTCGCGGGAGGAGCGATACCGTTGTCATCGGGCTCAGCGCGGAATCCAAAGAGCGCGTGAAGAAGTTCGTGGAGAAACACAAGATTCGATTTGCCGTCGGGGCGGCCTCCCGGGCCTATAAACGCTTCGACATCAAGAAGTTCCCGCGGGTCGTCATCCTGAAACAGGACGCGGATCAAACGCGCACCGCGACGACGTTCGCCAAGCCCGACTGGCTGGCAAGCTGGTTCCCGCAGACACACCCTCTTCCACGGCTGAAGCCAGGCGCATTCGACGATGTCTCTTCCGTCGAACGCCTCACTCGCTATGCCCTCACGTGTGAGGACGACGATTCCGACCGAAAGCGGGCGTTAAACATCTTGCGGAGCAAGCTCCCCGCGGAAGAGTTCATGCGCCTATGCGATCAGATTCTCGAAGACGAATTTCGACCTGGACCGCGCGGCGCCGTCGCCTACCAGAAGCACCTGGCGGACCCCGGCGCCCCGGACAAAGAACCGTTGTACGCACCGAGTGTGCGGGCCCGACAGCACATGCAGGCCAGCGCCGATGATCCCAAGTGGGACCGCGTACACGATTACTACTTGCGCATCGACGAACGGCCTTCCGAGCAGCTTGTCGAGGATTTCTCCGACCCCCTGACCGAAGACCCCGCCGATCTGCTCATCCGAAAAGGCATTCCCACAGCCATGGAAAAACGCCCCGATCGAGAATTCGTCCGCCAATCCTTGATGCGGATGCTTCCGGACGAACCGGACTTCGTCGTCCGCGCGCGCATCGTCGGCGCGTTCCTGGATGTGTGCACGCCCGGTGACTTCGCCTGCGCGGACTTTCTCGATGAGCAGCGCAAGACGGAAACGAACATCCGAGCCGTCCGCCCGATGATGGAGTACACGATCCGCTATCTGCGGACCGGTGAAGAGTGAGCACGCGGTCCAGGGCGACTCAGCGAACGTCTTTCGACAGGTGGAGTGCGCGGAGGAGATCGCGCTGTTCGACCAATCCCACGATTCGGCGACGCTCTGACTGTTCGACGACGGGCAGCACAGCCACGCCGTGCTGATTGAACAGACCGAGCAATTCAGTCAGCGGCAGATCCGCCGCGACCGTCACGGAATCGGCGTCGGCAAGATCGACGGCCGTGACCAGCTTGCTCAACGACGGATCGTAGATCACGTCGTGAACATCGCTGAAGTGAATGACCCCGGCAAACTCACCGTCGTCATGCACAACCGGGAAATGGCTGTGCGTCGATCGCTCCATTTCGTGGAGGACTTCGTCAAAGCTCGCGGAGGCGGAGATCAACTGCACGTTCGTGCGCATGATGTGCTCGACACGGATGTCGCCGCGCCCGCGCGCCTCCGCCCGGCCGCCGATTCCGAACATCCGTCCCAGGGATCGAAGGGTGCGCCGAACCACCGAACGGCCGTCCTCTGTCGGTTCGGTTCGCCGCAGTAGCGTGATCGCCTTGACCTCGCCCGCCTGGACGGCGCAGCGTTTGACCAGCAGCGGACCAATCAGCTCGAACACCACGACACTGCCCAGAAGAATCGTCGAGAATTGCCCAGCGAGTTCGCTGTCCCAGTAGCGGTCGGCGAACGAAGCCAATCCGATGACGACCGCGGCCTGACAGAGCAACGCCCCGCCGAGTCTTCCTTCGGCTCGCGCCGGTGCTTTGGCCCATCGAAGCCCGAGGTGGCAGCCGATCCATTTTCCCCCAAGCCTGGCGAGAATGTACCCAGCCCCGAGCCAACCCATGGTGGCAAAATCGCCAAGGTGCAGCTCGTACCCGGCCATGACGAAAAACCCGGCGAAAATCGGCGTCGCAAAGGTCCGCAAGGCCGATTCGAGCTTCCGCGCGTCGATCGCCAGGTTCGCAAACGTCCCGCCGATGACCAGCGCGGTCAGCAGAAAGTTGTACGAGACTCCCTCGTGCCGCCAAAGCCAGTTCTCCCCCGCGCCCAGGACAATAAACAGCGCGAAGAAAAACAAGAGCGCTTCAGACAGCGGAAGACGCGCGTGCAAGAGACTGATGATCGTTCCGACGATGACGCCGAGGACCACGCTTCCAAGGGTGGAAACGACCATCGCCAGACCGACATGATCCGCGAGCGCGCCCGTCGAACGAATCACCCCCGTGGACGCCAGCGTAAGAAACGCAAGTTGAAACAGCACGATGCAGACGATGTTGTTCAGCGCCGTCAGCCCCAGGATCGTATCGGTGACCGAGCCTTTGGCCTCATACTCGTGCAAAACGAACAGCGTCGCCGCCGGCGCCGTGGCAATGGCCGCGAGACCGAGTAGAAGCGCAAGAACGAATCCCTCGGTCCTGTTCGTCGAGGGCTGCAACATCACCACGAGAACGGCGCACACAACGACCACGAACCCAAAGACCAGCCCGATCTCACAGATCCCGATGCGAAAAACGCGCCGCGCGGTCGTCTGCAATCGCGACCGCTCGAAGACGCCGCCGATGGTAAAGAGGATTAACCCAAGGGCAAGGTCCTTGACCGGCTTCAGCACCGACGCGGCGCTGTCCAGCGCCTGTCGCGCCGCGTCATCCTCGCCCGACGCCACCGCCGCGGACAGCGCGGCCCGAAGACCGATCCCCCCCACCAGGAATCCAACGACGCGCGGAATGTGT
Organism: Phycisphaerae bacterium; assembly: GCA_029260135.1. Classification (GTDB taxonomy): domain Bacteria; phylum Planctomycetota; class Phycisphaerae; order UBA1845; family UBA1845; genus OFTM174. The sequence continues at coordinate 78,929 of JAJDDV010000022.1, forward strand.
CCGAAGCGCGCCGCGTGCCCACCGACAATCGCCGCCACGAGCATCAACCCGAAGATCAGCCCCGGTCCGGGGATGGCGGCGAGGATGGATGGGGTGGAGGTCTGCAAAGTGTGTCACGCCTTGACATTCTTGGTCGGAATCGGCATTTGCAGGCGTAGGCGGTTGATTCTTCGGGGTTCGGCCTCGGTGACTTGTATGGTCACGCCGTCGGCGTCGTATTGATCTCCGGCTTTGGGGATTTTACCGACGCGGCTGAAGACGAATCCTCCGATGGTCTCATAATCCTCGTCTTCCGGGAGCTTGAGGTCGAGCTGGTCGTTGAGGTCGTCGATTCGCATTCGAGCGTCGACCTCGACGGTTTGGTCGTCGATTCGTCGCAGTTCGGCCGGTGCGCTGGGGTCGTACTCGTCATCGATTTCTCCGACGAGTTCCTCGATGATGTCCTCGATGGTGACGAGTCCGGCGGTTCCGCCATATTCGTCGAGCACGATGGCGATGTGGAGCTTCTGGGCCTGGAACTCTCGCAGGAGCTCTCTGACGAATTTGGACTCGGGAATGAAGGGGACCTTCCGCATGGCGGCGGCGAGTTCGAACGGTCTGCCTTCGTCGCGCAGTAGGAGGTCTTTGGCGTAGAGGACACCGAGGACGGTGTCGATGGTCTCGTCGTAGACAGGGATTCGCGAATGTCCCTTTGCGCGAATGGTCTCGAGCACGGTCGTGAGATCACCGTCTTTGGGCACGGCGACGATATCCGTTCGTGGCGTCATGATCTCTTCGACGCGTGTGTCGGTCAGCTCGATGACGGACTCGATCATTTCCTTTTCCTGCTCGTCGACGGCGCCGTGGCGTTCGCCTTCACTCACGACGCTGAGAATCTCCTGTTCGAGTTCGCCGGCATAGGATTTGGCATCGCGCATGGGTACGCCGGCCAACCGTCGCACGAGAGGATCAAACCAGAGGAGGAAGATGATGACGGGAAAGCACAGTATGCGCACTGCGGCGAGCAGGGGCAGGGAGTGAAAGACGAGCGTCTCGCCGGCGTACTTGGCCCAGGCGTTGGGAATGGCGACACCGAATACGAGGATCAACAGCAAGAGTAGGGCGCAGGCGACGGCCAACTCCATGCTGCTTCGTGGTGTCCGGGCTGCGTCATTGACCACGAAGACGAGCAGAAACAGCAGCAGCGTTGCCACGGTTCGGAGCACTGCGGTCGCGATCAGGTGCTGCGGTCGGACGGCCACGAACGCTTCAAGGTCGTCACGCCGACCGCCTTCCTCGAATCGCTCGGCGATGCGTACGCGTGACGGCAGGCGCAGGGCGAGGTTCAGCGTGGAAAAGAGCGTGAGCCCGCCGAGGGTCAAAACACCGAAGAAGATATCCCAGTCAGTCACCCCATGACTCGTCGCAGGCGCCCCCTGTTCCGTGGAAAAGCGAATCCGCCTGCAGGCTCGCTCCCCGACTCGAGCGTTCTATCTCGAGGTCCTGTCCATTCCGCTCCGCGTCGCGCAGTGTATGCGCCCCTGGATCTTGCGCCATGCGCTGTCGAAACGGGTGGTGTATTCACGTTTCATCCGCCTGGTAGACATCTTTCCATCCCAGCCCGGAGAGTACGCACTGCTCCATCGCGTGCATCTTGGCTGCCTCGGCTTCAGACTGATCGTCGTACCCCAGTAAATGCAGCGTGCCGTGGACGGCGTATAGGGCCAATTCGGCGATGGCCTCGTGGTTGCGTCGCTTCGCCTCACGGGAGGCCGTCTCGACGGAGATGACGACATCGCCCTCGACGTAACCGGCCCCGGTTTCGTCGGCGTTCTCGTCATCGCGCAGGTCGAACGCGAGCACATCGGTGGGTTCACCGCGTTGCAGATGGCGTTTGTTGAGTTCGGTGATGTGTGCGTCGTCGACGAGTGCAACGCTGACGCGTGCCTTCGAGATGTGGTGTCTTCTCAGGGTCTGTGCTACGGCCTCGCCAATCCGGGACTCGCCGTCCACGGGAGCGCTCGGGGCCCCCCCGGGCGTGGGCTCCCCGTTCCATGGGGCGACTGTTATGTCATACGCTGGATCGTCTTGCATCCGCTATGTTGCTGCCGCGTGCGTCACCCGGCTCGGGCGTCCGCCCGCGGGGAGGCCTGTGGCTGGGTCCGCATCCGACTCGCCGCGTCGTCCGTCGACCTTCGCGCCGAGGGATAGGCGACGCGTCCATGATAGATTCCGCAGAGGCTCTTGACCAGCGACTCTTCCACGCTCCTGATCTGCTTGAGTGTGATGTCGCAATCGTCGAACTGCCCGTCGTTGAGTCGGTCCATGACAATCTTATGGACGACGCTTTCGATTCGGCTCGGCGTCGGATCTGTGATGGCTCGCACGGCTCCCTCGACACCGTCGCACAGCATCAGTACGGCAGATTCGCGTGTTCTGGGGCGTGGTCCGCTGTATCGGAATTCGGCTTCGGGCACCTCGCGATCGTGCTTTCCGCTTGCGATCTGTGGTTGTTTTTCGCTGGCCATGTGATGGAAGTAGCGAACGACGGTGGTTCCGTGGTGTTCCTCGATAAACTGGTGAAGTACGCGAGGAAGTTTGTACTCCCTGGCCATCTCGATGCCGTCCTTGACGTGCCCGAGAATGATCAGCAGGCTCATCGAGGGTGAGAGGTTGTCATGGCGACTCATCTTCCCGGTCTGGTTTTCGGCGAAGTAGTCGGCTTTGTGGATCTTTCCGATGTCGTGATAGAGGGCGCCGACCTGGGCGAGGAGGCCGTTCGCTCCGATCTGTCCGCAGGCGGCTTCGGCGAGTGTACCGAGTACGAGACTGTGGTTGTAGGTTCCTGGAGCTTCTCGGGCGAGAAGCTGAAGGAGTGATCGCGTGGGGTCTCGCCACTCGAGCAGGTTCAGCGAGGTTGCCACGCGGAACAGTCGTTCAATGAGTGGCAGGACGCCTGAGACGATGAATGACGCCGCCAATGCCGCCCCGCCCGCCCAGGCCGTATGGTTGATAACGGTTCGTGGAAGATTTCCCTCCCAGAATCCGCCAGCGGCTGACGCGACCATGAGCGCGAGTGCGGTCAAGCCACCGGAGACGATCAACTGGGTGCGCGTGCGAATCTCATCCAACTGGTATCCTGCGACGACGACGCATGTGAACAAGGTCAATAGGAAGACGAGTGTGCCGTCCACGATTGTGCCGACGAGGACGGAAACGATGCAGATCGCTCCGAGCGCAAATCGGCGTGGATAGACGATGGCGAGCACGCTTCCGGTGACGAGGCAGGGCACGTAGACCAGCTCGGGAAGGTCAGGCCATCGCAGGTCCAGAAGCCGGGCGGCCAGGAGTGTACCGAGAATGAGGACCATGAAGGCGACGGTTCGCGATGCGATTTCGAAGATTCGTCTCTGGTGCAGTCCTGCGTAGAGCAGCATGGCGATCGACAGGAGTGAGACGAGGGTGACCATGCCGGCTTGTTGCCGGACGCGTTCTTCGCGCGCCGCCAGGGCGGCTTCATTATCCTGCTTCAGGAAATCGAGATAGCCCGCGCGGTGGGCGCGAAGGAGTTCATGATCGTCAGCGCTGAGGGGGCCTGGCTTGACAAACGGTTTTCCCTTCTCGTATGTGCGAACCGCCACGGGCGTGGCATCTGCGGCGGCGTGGATCTCATCGACGGTTCGCTCTTGATGAAAGATGATGGTGGGCTGCTCGTGGAACGCCGCGAGGACGACGGCCTCGACCGCGGGTTCGAGCGGTTGCAGGCGGAAGCGTCTGGCGACTGCGGCGGCGCTTCGGCGCAGGGCTCGCTGATTTCCGTGCGGAACGAGTTCCGCCATGGGGATCTCGACGAGCCTCTGCGGCCCCTCGGCCTGCTCGAGTTCCAGACGGATGAAGGTCGTTGCACTTTTTGGCTCTCGGGGTTCGAGTCCCAGATCACGGACAACGTGTTCCTTTTCGAGTGGTAGTTCGTCGACCCATGCCTGGAACTGGGCCCTTCCGGCGGCATCGCCCAGCGCATGCAGTCGGCGATAGGCTTCCTTATCGGCGGGCAACTCCAACTCGGCGAGCGTCTCCTGAAAGACGTCGAGCGTCGGCGCATCGACGGCGGCCTGGTAGACGCGCATCAGATCGGCGCGTATGCGATCGAAGGTGAGCGCCGGTGAGTTCAAGGTGTAGTAGCTGGGGGTCATGGCGCCGGCGGCCTCTCGATCGGCGTCGGTCTGCACTTCGTCGGAGACCTGAAAATCGACGCTTGCGTAGATCGGTTGATCGATGTACTGGCCCACGGAGTGTCCGAGGGTGAGTTCGCCGATCAGTGCAATCGCCGCGGCGCCCACGAGAAACGCGACGCCGGAGAGCACGGGCCAACTGAACAGGCGTTTGAAGATGCGCGTTCGCCATGGGCCATAGACTTTGGCGCGCTGCTTCTTCACCTGCTTTCGCCGGTTTGCACGCTTTGTCGACCATTCAGGCATCGGTGGCATCCCCGATCTTCTGGGTGTGATCCATCCGACAGGTTTCGTCCCCGTCCCTTCTGGCGTAGGCCTCAACCACTCGCTGCACGAGCGGATGCCGGACAATGTCCTGGTTCGTCAATCGAACAATGGCTATGCCTTTCTCGCCTTGGAGTCTTTGCAGTGCATCGGTGAACCCGCTGGGTTCTCGTTCCTGCAGGTCGCTCTGGCTGTCGTCGCCCGTCACGATCATCTTGGCGTTGTGTCCCATCCTCGTGAGGAACATCAACATCTGCGACGTCGTCGCATTCTGGGCTTCATCCAGAATGATGGCGGCCCGGTTGAGCGTGCGCCCGCGCATGAAGGCGAGCGGCATGACCTCGATGACGTCGTTTTGCATGAATCTTCTGATCTGATCAAAGGTCATCATGTCGTTCATGGCGTCGAACAGAGGGCGTAGATAGGGATTGACCTTCGCCTGCATATCGCCTGGGAGATAGCCGAGTTTTTCGCCGGCTTCGACCGCCGGGCGCACCAAGACAATGCGTCGAATGGTCTGTTTCTTGAGAAGCGAAACCGCCAGTGCAACGGCCAGATAGGTCTTTCCGGTTCCGGCCGGTCCGACGCAAAACGTCAGGTCGTTTTGCCGTATGGCGTCGACGTAGGCCTGCTGCCCCTCACCCTTGGGCACGACCGACGACGAAGAGACAAAGACGTCAATCGATCGGCCGACATTGGTCCGCCCGTTTTCGTCGGCTTCCTGGATAGCCTCTTGAACAAACTCCTCCGTCAAGTGAGGGCGGTCACGCAGGGCAAGCTGGAGGTTTTGGAGCACATCCCCGGCCTTGCGTACATTCGCCGAGGAACCGTTCAGGTGGACCACACCGTCCCTTGCGCTGAGTCGGACGTTGAACGCGGCCCGAATCAGTCGCAAGTTCCGATCCGCCGTCCCGTAGAGAGCGGTCAGCCGGGACGGGTCATCGATGGTTATCGTGGTTTCCAAAGCAGAGAAGCTCTGGTCATCTGTTACGTCCGGAGGCAGGCGTCCTGCCAACCTCCCCGGGGTTCCTCCTTCGATCGCCTTGTGATCGTCACACCGCGCCCCAGACGACGGTGAGGAGGAACCATGCCACGGGCAAAGCGAGCACCGGGCTGTCAATCAGATCAAGTATACCCCCAAATGTCGGCACAACGCTGCCCGAATCCTTGATTTCGGCATCTCTTTTAAAGCAGGATTCGATTAAATCTCCGATTTGGCCTAAAGCAGACATTGCGGCGCCAAAAAAGACGGCTCTCCAGAGCGGAGACAAAGCGGCGGTGTGGTGCTGCAGGGTGAAGGCAATCGGTATCGAATCGGGCCCGCCGGCGGCTTGCGGCGTCACGCCCATGAGATTCGCCATGAGAGAGGACCTGGCGAGCAGAACGGAAACAAGTACAGAGGCGAGAACGCCGCCGATCGCGCCTTCGATCGATTTCTTCGGACTGACGGCGGGAATCAACCTGTGTCGTCCGAGCGTTGATCCTACGAAGTAGGCGCCAATGTCGGAGGACTTGATGACCAGAAGGGCAAACAACAATAAGAGCGCGCCCTGCTGTCCGGGAACATCTCGGCCGCACCTGAGCTGTAGTCCAAAGGAGGGCAGGAAGCCGAGGTAGAAGATCAGGATTGCCGTGGCGCCGACGTCGCGGATGGTGCCCTCGGTCCGGCCGCGGACGACA